>JAZNDG010000001.1:0-2491 GCA_045587985.1 Eubacteriales bacterium
CGCCATTTTTACGATATTCTTGACTATATCCGCCCCGAGGACATTCTGGTGGTCAATTCCTCCCGCGTGATCCCCGCAAGGCTTCTTGGCGAGAACGCAAACGGCTCGCCAATCGAGCTTCTCCTGCTTCGCATGAGGGAGGACGGCGTGTTTGAAACGCTTGTTCGCCCCGGGAAACGCGCCCGCGTGGGGGCAAAATTTCTCTTTGGCGGTATTCTCGCCGCCGAGATCATTGAGGTTCTTCCCGATGGGAATCGCCTTGTCCGCTTTGCATATCCTGCGTCCTACAAGAATATTTACGAGGTGCTTGATGCTGTCGGTCAGATGCCCCTGCCGCCGTATATCCGAGAGCGGCTTGAGGACAAGGGCCGCTATCAGACGGTGTATGCGAAGGAGGAGGGCTCGGCCGCCGCGCCGACCGCAGGGCTTCACTTCACCCCCGAGCTTTTAGACGCGCTCCGTGCCCGCGGCACGGGATATGCCGAGGTCACGCTCCATGTGGGACTTGGCACCTTCCGCCCGGTGAAGGTCGATGCAATTGCTGACCATCATATGCATGCCGAAGAGTTCCATATTGAGCAGGAAACGGCAGATGAGATCAATAGAAGAAGGCGCGCGGGCGGCCGCGTAATCGCGGTTGGGACAACTGCATGCCGTGTTCTTGAAAGCGTGACCGATGAGGATGGCATTGTTCACCCGATGGCGGGTGAAACCGGCATCTTTATCTATCCCGGCTACCGCTTCCGCGCGGTCGATGCTCTGATCACCAATTTCCACCTGCCCGAAAGCACGCTTATCATGCTGGTATCCGCCCTTGCAGGGAAGGAGAGAGTGATGGGGGCCTATGCGGAGGCAGTAAAGGAGAGGTATCGCTTTTTTTCCTTCGGTGACGCCATGCTGATTGTATAAATTCCGCAATACTGCGTTGCTCCTCGACTCGGGAGGCTTGACGTAGGTAACTACGCCTGCGCCACCCTTGCTCGGTGCGCCTTGTCTTGCAAAATTTCTACTAATCAGCACCGTATAAAGGTATACCAATTGTATCAATTCCGCAATACTGCGTTGCTCCCGGGCTCGGGGGGGCTTGACGTAGGTAGCTACGCCTGCGCCACCCTTGCTCGGTGCGCCTTACCTACAACAATTTCTCCTAATCGGCAAAATGCCCTCTTATAAAACGCATTTTGCAAAAGAAAAAAGCCTGCGTGTGCAGGCTTTTTTCTTTTTTCTTATCTCTTGACGCGAGCATTGCCGCCCCAGATGCTGAAGATCTGCTCTTCATCCGCAGGCTGCGCATAGTCGGTAAGGAAGGTGGTGGCAAGAGCGCCGCTGGCCCAGGCGAACTGGAGCTGCTTCTCGGGCTCCCAACCCTTGATGATCGAGTAGAGAAGGCCGCCGACAAAGCCGTCACCGCCGCCGATGCGGTCGAGAACGGTGATCTCGCGGGGCTCGGCCACGTGCCACTCATCACCGCTGAGGAGGATAGCACCCCAGAGATGGCGGTTAACGTTGATGACCTGGCGCAGGGTGGTGCCGAACACGCTGGCATTCGGGAACTTCTCCTTAACGCAAGCGATCATGGCCTTGAAGCTCTCGATCTTCGAGCCAAGGTCCTTGCCGCCCGCCTCGGGGCCCTCAATGCCAAGGCAGAGCTGGAAGTCCTCTTCATTACCGACAAGGATATCGGCGACCGAGGCGATCTCGGTGAAGATGTCGTGCAGCTCCTGCTCGCGGCCCTTCCAGAAGGAGGCGCGGTAGTTGAGGTCAAAGGCGATCAGGGTGCCGTGCTTCTTGGCGGCACGGGCAAGCTCAAGGCAGAACTTGCTGGTATCGGGCGAAAGAGCACCGATAAGACCCGAGAGGTGAAGAACGCCAACACCCTCCTCACCAAAGAGGCGCTCAAGGTCGAAATCCTTGACGGAAAGGGTGCAACCGACCTCACCGGCGCGGTCATTCTGCACGCGGGGACCGCGCGAGCCGTAGCCCGAGTCGGCAATGTTGAACTGGTGGCGGTAGCCCCAGGGGCCGCCCTGCTCAACCTCGGGGCCCTCAAAGGTCATGCCGCGGCCGAGAAGGTTATGCTTGATCATTTTGGCGATCGGGCTGTCCTTCACAAAGGCGGTCAGAACGTGCGTGGGAAGGCCGAGGTAGGAGGAGATCGAGGCCACGTTGGTCTCGGCACTCGTCACCTGCATACGGAAGGTCTCGGAGGCGTAGACGGGCTGGCCGTCGGGCGGGCAGATGCGCACACCCATACTGGTGGGAACGACGAGGGCGTACTTGTAATTTTCTCTAAGCTTCATATTGTTATCCTCCGAAAATCAGATGGAATACTGGGAAGCAGCGGTGTCACCGCCCTTACCGGTCCAGTTGGAATGGAAGAACTGGCCGCGGGGCGCGTCAATGCGCTCATAGGTATGAGCACCGAAGTAGTCGCGCTGTGCCTGCAGGAGGTTGGCGGGGAGGCGCTCGGAGCGGTAGCCGTCAAAGTAGC
>JAZNDG010000002.1:0-10780 GCA_045587985.1 Eubacteriales bacterium
CGTTTGTGCGGGGGGTGTGTGTGGGGCGGGAGGGGGGGGGGGTGTGTGTGTGTGGGGGGGCGGGGGCGGCGCCCTCAAGCCTCTCCTCCTCGTCCTCCGGCGTGGGCAGGGCGTGCTCGGTCGGGGCTTTGCCAAGACCGAGGCAGAGGGTGGGCTCATAGCAGGTGCGCACACGGTGGGCGATCGAGGCGCGATCAAGCTGCGGGCGGATCACTGCGCCGAGGAGCTTGCCGTAGGGAATATGGTCAAAGAGCTTGACATATTCATCTATCATGCGGCGGCCGGGCTGCTCGGAGAGCACGATGGTGGGTTTGTCGGTATCGTAGTAAAGCCGCATACGGCGGGCGCAGGCCATCTCGGGAAAGAGGATCTCAAGCTTTAAGATCGGGTCACCGTCCGTATCGTCACAGAACTCGGCGCGCACCGCAACGCGGAAGAGCTCGCCCCGCAAGCGGATCTCGCTTGCCTTATACTCGCCAAAGCCAACGGCAAGCCGGAAGCATTCGCCCCCTTCGGCAAAGTCGAGGTAGCAGGAATCCCCCTCCTTCCCAAAGAGGAAGGAGTGGAGGCCGGCTGCGTGGTTATTCTGCATCAGCATCACAAAGATCGGCAGAATGCCGAAGTTGTTTTTCTCGGCGACATACAGCTTGCCCGAGAGCGCCTCCCAGCGCTCACGCGGGGTGCCGCCGTCCCGCAGGGGGGCGTCCGGCAGCTGCGGATGTGTCCAGGTGCGGCCGCGGAAGAAGCGTGCTTCACTCTCGCGGAGTGATGCAAGGGCGCGGCGGTCGGCCTTCTTCGGCTTCTCGGCAAGCTCATTTTCTATATATCGGTCGAGAATGCCGAGCATCGGGCCGTTCGGGAACAGCTCGCAGTTTGAGGCATTCACCGCAATCACCGTGCGGGTTTTCGGGCGGATGAGAATGTTCTGCCCCAAAAGACCGTTGCAAAGGCAGGTATCCCCCCTGCGTGACACCCAGATGTGGAAGCCGTAATCGTAATTTCCAAGGCTCTCGGGCGTTTTTGAATGGCGCTTTGTCATCATCCCGATCCAGTCACGCGAAAGCAGGCGCGTGCCGCCATAGACGCCGCCCGCGGCGATCAGCTCACCGATCTTCAGCATATCCTCCACCGAGAGATAGAGCCCCCAGCCGCCCTTGGTGTGGCCGCGCGGGCAGGCCTCCCAAAGCGTGGGCCTGATGCCAAGCGGCGCAAAGATGCGCTCGGCCGCAAAGGAGGAAAGCGTTCTGCCCGATATCCGCTCGACAATGACCGAGAGGATATAGGAGTTCATGCTGTTATAGGAAAAGCCCGAGCCTGGCTTGAAGCTTACACCCGACTCAAAGAAGGAGCGCACCCAGTCCTCCTCGGTAACAGAGCCGACCTCGCCAAACACCACGCCCGCCTGCATCGCAAGCAGGTGGCGCACCGTGATCGCCTTTGTCTTGCCCGAAAGCAGGGCGGGCAGCCCCTCCCCCACAAGGGTATAGGCGGGCGCATCAAGATCGATCCGCCCCTCGTCATAAAGGATGCCGATGGCAAGGGCGGTGACCGTTTTGCACACCGAGTGGGTCTGGTGGCGTGTGGTGAGCGAATACCCGGGGGCGGCGGCAAGCGAGATGACCTTGCCCTTGTGTGCAATGCCAAGCGTGTGGACCTGTGCCGCGCGGCAGCGCTCAAGCTCGGAAAGCAGGCCCTCTGCCGCCTCGGAGGAGATGCCCACCTCCTCGGGCGCGGTGAGCGCGGCATCCCCTGCCGAGGGGATGGGGAGCTGGGTCTTTGACGGGATATACGGGATCTGATGCGCGCTTGTGCTGCCCTTTAGAAAGAGGCGGTAAAGAAGCGAGACCGCGCGGCTTTGCATACGGATATCCATAAAGCACCCTCCCAAAATCTTCTTGCTTGTAGTATAGCACGGTTCGGAAAAAAAGACAACAGGAGAATGAAAAGACGGCCGAAAAAATCGGCCGCAGGGTGCGAATTTCGGAAAAAAGGGCGTACCCCCTTTACAAAACGGGGGATCTGTGCTATAATCCCTTATGTATGGCATAAAATAAGTTCCGGGATCCTGCGCGTGCATAGGCCATAGCCGCCTGCGCACGGACGAAGAAAGGGGGGAGCGCGGACACCGCACTTTATGAAAAAGTCAACCAAGTGGAGCCTGATTGCCTGCGCTTTCGCTTTTGTGTTGATGCTGGTGTACTTATTCAGCGCCGGAGAGGTCAAGGACCTCGGTACGGCGTTTGGCAAGATCAATCCGTGGTTTATTCTCATCGCGCTCGGCCTGATGGTTGCCTATTGGGCGCTGGAGGCGCTTGCCACGCATATCGTTCTTGTCAAGGTCTGCCCCGGGCAGAAATTCAAGCATACCTGCGTTAGTACGTTGGTGGGGCAGTATTACAACTGCGTCACACCGTTTGCAAGCGGCGGCCAGCCCATCCAGGCCATGTATATGAACCGATACGGCGTGCCGGCCTCGGCCTCGATATCGGTCCTGATGTCAAAGCTTATCCTTTATCATATTGCCGAAACCCTCTACTGCGTGGCGGTGCTTATCCTCCGCTTCCGCTTCTTTACAGAGGACCTGGCCCCCCTGATGGTGCTTGCCCTCATCGGGTTCGGTGTTTGCTCGGCATTTATCGTCTTTTTGATCCTTGTATCCTTTTGCAAGGAATTCACCATGAAGGTGATACGCAGGATCATATTCTTTTTTGGCAGGATCCGCATCATAAAGGATCCGCAAAAAAGGTGTGATGCCATCGAGGATTCCATGAACGCCTCCTTCAACAATATGCGATTTATTGTAAAGGAGCCGGTGATGATCCTCAAGGTCATTGTTGTTACACTGCTGCAGCTGACCGCCTATTTCGCCATATCCTATGTCATATTCAGAGGATTTGGAGAAACGGGGAGTGACTTCTTAACCGTCATTTCCTGCCAGGCGTTCGTGTACATGATCTCGGCGTTTATGCCCATGCCCGGTGCAATGGGTGCGTCCGAGGGCAGCTACGTGGGATATTTCTCCCATGTGTACAGCGATGCCTCGCTGGTGCCTCTATCTACCTTTATATGGAGATTTTTGACGTTCTATCTGCCGATTATCCAGGGTATTGTGTTGACCCTCGTCCTCCAGCGTAAAAAAAGAAATAAGGACGATTTGATGGAACCGTGAAAAGAGCCGCGAAAAGCGGCTCTTTTCATTTTTCTCTTTGCTTTTTCGGCGGTGCTTCCTTTGCCCCCTTTTCGGGGGGTGGATCTCCGATCGCCATTTCGGTCCGTGCGCGGTTCGGCACGGGTGGGTCCGGCACGGCAGGGGTCGCAGGCGCGCGGTGTGCGCCGTCCTTCTTTTCCTTCATGCATATCACCTCAAGGGCAGTATGCCCAAGGAGGGAGGGGGATATGCAAAAGAGCGCATACCCCGCGGGAGGGAAGAAAAAAAGAGCTGTGTATGGGTGCTACCGATACACAGCTCCTCTTTTTCTCTGCGGCCTCACAGCCGCTCTATTACCGTTCGACCTCTTCCATCACAAACGCCTCAAGGATATCGCCTTCCTTGATGTCGTTGTACTTCTTAAGGCTGATGCCGCACTCGTAGCCGGTGGCCACCTCGCGCACGTCATCCTTGAAGCGGCGGAGCGAATCGATCTCGTCCTCGGCGATGATCACGCCGTCACGCACGATGCGGATCTTCGCGCTTCTTGTCACCTTACCGTCAAGCACGTAGGAGCCGGCGATCGTACCCGCGCGCGACACGTGGATGACCTGGCGCACCTCGGCATGGCCAAGGAGATTCTCGCGGAAGGTGGGGGTCAGCATGCCCTTCATGGCCGCCTCGATCTCCTCGATGCACTCGTAGATGATCTTATAGGTGCGGATATCGACACCGTCACGCTTGGCCGATTCGAGCGCCGAGCGGTCGGGACGGACGGCAAAGCCCACGATGATCGCATCGGAGGCGCGGGCCAGCATGACGTCACCCTCGGTGATCCCACCGACAGCGGTATGGATGATCGACACCTTGACCTCCTCGTTCGAGAGCTTGAGAAGCGAGGCCTTGACCGCCTCGGCAGAGCCTGCTACGTCTGCCTTTACGATGATATTGAGCGTCTTTGTGCCCTCGCTGATGCGCGAGAACAGATCGTCAAGGTTCATTCTTGCATTGCGGCGGAAGGCTTCCTCCTTCGCCTCGGTGCGGCGCTGCTCGGAGAGCTGGCGAGCCATTCTCTCGTCCTCAACCGCGTTGAACTCGTCACCCGCCTCGGGGATCTCGGCAAGGCCGATGATCTCAACCGGCACGCCGGGGCCTGCCGTCTGGCGGCGCTGACCCTTATCGTCCACCATCGCACGGACACGGCCGACCGCCGTCCCCGCGATCACGATGTCACCGGTGTTGAGCGTACCGTTCTGCACGAGCACGGTGGCAACCGGGCCTCTGCCGTGGTCAAGGCGGGACTCAATGACGATACCCTTGGCACGGCGGTTCGGGTTGGCCTTCAGCTCCTTCACCTCGGCCACCAGCAGAACGTTCTCAAGCAGGGTGTCAATGCCCATGCCCGTGAGCGCACTCACCGGCACGCACATCACATCGCCGCCCCATTCCTCGGGCACAAGGTCGTACTTGGTCAGCTCCTGCATGACGTTGTCGGGGTTGGCTTGGGGCTTATCCATCTTGTTGATCGCCACGATGATATCGATGCCGGCGGCCTTGGCGTGGTTGATCGCCTCCACCGTCTGGGGCATGATGCCGTCATCGGCCGCCACCACAAGGATGGCGATATCGGTGGCCTTCGCGCCGCGGGCGCGCATGGCGGTAAAGGCCTCGTGGCCGGGGGTGTCGAGGAAGGTGATGGGGCTGCCGTCCACCGTTACCTGATAGGCGCCGATGGCCTGGGTGATGCCGCCCGCCTCGCCGCTTGTCACGCTCGTATGGCGGATCGCATCGAGAAGCGAGGTCTTACCGTGGTCAACGTGGCCCATCACGCACACGACCGGCGTACGGGTGACAAGATCCTCGGGCGAGTCGGCTGCCTCGTCAAAGAGGCGCTCCTCAATGGTCACAACCACCTCACGGGTGGCGATGGCACCCATCTCGTCAGCAATGAGATAGGCGGTATCGTAGTCAATGGTCTGGTTGACGGAGGCCATCACGCCCATCATCATCAGCTTCTTCACCACCTCGCCGCTCGTCTTCTTCAGACGGCTGGCAAGCTCACCCACCGTGATCTCGTCGGGAATGGTGATCTCAAGCTGCTTCTTCTTGGCCCGCTCGAACTGCTGCTTGCGGAGCTTCTCCTGGGCAAGGCGCTCCTTTTCGCGGCTGTTTTTGTTGTTCTGGCCGCGCGTATCCTGCTTCTTGATCTTCTGGCGCTCCTGGTGCGAGTCCGAAACGCGCCCCGAGTACTTATCCAGCGAATCGTCATACTTCGAAAGGTCAACCGTCGAGGTACGGGTGTCCACCACGCGCGTCTTCTGCGTGGGGGCGGCGTAGTCGGCGGCGGTGGTTACCGAATAGCCGCCCTTCACAGGCTCTGCGGGCATGGCGGGGCGCTCACGGCGCGGATCCGGCCTCTGCTGGCGTGCCTCCTGCTTCTTCTGCGGCTCGGAAACAGGGGCTCTGCCCTCAAAGCGGCTGAAGCGATCGGCCGGCGCCTCTCTTTTGTTGCCGGTGTGGAAGGTGCGGGGCTTCTCCTGCGCCTTTGCCTTCTCCTCGGCGGCCTTCTTCTCGGCCTCGGCTTTCTCGGCGGCGGCACGTCTTTCGGCCTCTGCCTTCTCCTCGGCCGCCTTCTGCGCGGCCTCTGCCTTCTCGGCGGCGGCCTTTTCCTCGGCGCGCTTTGCGGCCTCCTCGGTCACGATCTCGGCGCGGCCCGAAAGATAGTCGTCAAGGTTCACGATTTGGTTCTCGGCCGTGAGGGCATAGAGAAAGAGCGAGAACTCGGCCTCAGAGAGGGTCGCACCCGGCTTCTTCTCCACCCCGCGGGCCTTGAGAAGGTCAAGCACGTCCTTGGTCTTCTGGGCAAAATCCTTCGTGATCTGTGTAAGCTTCACTGCTGCCATAGGTTATTTCTCCTCGCCTCCGCGCACGGCGGAAGCATCCTTTCCTGACGATTTCTTGAGCTCCCTTGCCAAGCCCTCGTCTGTGACGGCGACAGCCGCCACAAGACCACTCTCTCCCACGGCGTGGGAAAGCACCTCGCGCGGGTAGGGCGAGATAAGCAGGGGAACGCGGTAATATTCACACTGTGTTCTGATCTTCTTTGCGGAGGTGGGCGAAGCATCCGCCGCCGCCACAACGAGCGCGGGCGGCCGCCCCTTGTGCATGGCCGCAAAGATGAGGGGCGCACCTGCGATCAGCATGCCGCCTCGCTTTGAAAGCCCAAGGAGGCGCAAAAAGCGGTCCTGCATCTCATTCGGCACGGGCAAGCTCCTCCGTAAGCGCGAGATAGACCTCCTCGCCGATCGTGACCTCAAGGCTTGCCTCGATCCTTTTTGCCTTGCGCGCACGGCGCAGGCATTCGGGATTCTTGCAAAGGTAGGCGCCGCGCCCGGGCTTTTTCCCGGTTGCGTCCAGCGAGATCTCCCCGCTCGGCGCGCGCACGATGCGTACAAGGCTCTGCTTCGGGAAATGCTCTCCGCAGCCGGTACAGCGGCGGGTGGGGATCTTTTTTATCGTTGCCATAGGGCTCCCCCTTTTTTTTGGCTTACGCCTTGATATCGATCTTAAAGCCGGTCAGTCTTGCCGCCAGCTTGGCGTTCTGGCCCTCCTTGCCAATGGCAAGCGAAAGCTGGTCGGGCGCGACTCTGACGCGGCAGGTGCGCTCGCCGTCCATCTCCACCGAGAGGACCTTGGCGGGCGAGAGGGCCTCGGCCACGTAGGTGGCGGGGTCATCGCTGTAATGGATCACATCGATCTTCTCACCGGCAAGCTCTGCAAGGATGGGGGCAATACGCATGCCGCCCTTACCGATGCAGGCACCCACGGGATCCACGTTCGGATCGGTCGATGCCACCGCGACCTTGCTGCGCGAGCCGGCCTCACGCGATACGCTCTTGACCTCGACCGTGCCGTCTGCCACCTCGGGGATCTCAAGCTCGAAAAGACGGCGCAGAAGGCTCGGATGGCTGCGCGAGATGGTGACAAGCGGACCTTTGGCCTCGCCCGAGCGGATCTCGGTCAGAACCACCTTGATACGGTCGCCCACCTCATAGCTCTCGCCGGGGATCTGCTCGGCCGCAAGAAGGGTGGCGTACCCGGTGCCGAGGTTGAGGATCGCATTGCCGGTCTCGGGGTCGATCTTATCAACAAGAGCCGTGATGACCTCGGCCTTCTTGCTCTCGTATTCACGCACCATATTGCTGCGCTCGGCCTCGCGGATGGCTTGGATAAGCACCTGCTTGGCGGCCGTGGCCGAAAGACGGCGGAAGTTCTTGGGGTTGAGCTCAAACTCAAGCACCGCGCCGATCTTGGTCGAGCGGCCCTTGGCGCGCTTTTCGGCCTTGGCGGTCAGCGCCTGCTCTTGGGTAAGCTCGCATGTCGGGTCGGTAACCTCCTCAACAATGGTCATGAGGCGATAGATCCTCATGTCCCGCTTTTGGGGATCGAGCACGATGCGGACGTTCTCGCCGCCGATCTCGCGGCGGAAGGCGCTGGTGAGGGCCGCCTCCACCTTTTCGAGCATATAGTCGCGGGAGATGCCCTTTTCCTTTTCGAGTGCTTCAAGCGCGTTGTAAAATTCAGCGTTCATGTTGGTGTGGCTGACCGGGAGGTCAGCATCCTTTCTTTATAGTCGTATTCGTTTTCAATCAAAAAATACCGTCTGGATCTTGGAGATCGCATCGCGCGGGATGCGCCTTTCGCCGTCAAGCGTGATGCTGTCGCCATCGGCGGCCGTGAGAATGCCGGATGCCGATTTCTGCCCGTCAATGGCAGAGAAGAAGCGGAGAAGAACACGGCTCCCGATCGATGAGAGAAGATGCGCCTCGGTCCTGAGCACGCGCTCGATCCCCGGGGAGGATACGTTGAGGTAATAGGCATCCTCGATCGGGTCCGCCTCATCAAGCAGCGGGTCGATCGCGCGGTGCACGCGCTCACAGTCCTCGATCGTAATGCCCTCACCGCGGTCGATCGTCACGGTCAGGTGCCAGTCTGCCCCCTCCTTCGCGTATTCCACATCCCAAAGGAGATATCCGAGCCCCTCGACAGTCGGGCGTACGAGGGCCGCGACCGTTTCGGCTATGCTATGCTTTTTCATTCTGCCACCTCCAAAAAGGAGGAGTGGGCATCGCCCACTCCCACATCATATCCTACCATACAACGGTATTATAACAAAGAATTTAAAAAATTACAAGTGTTTTTATAAAATTTATGGAAAAAACTTAAAGACCGCAAAGCGCCGTGCCGATGACCGTGGCAAACTGCGCCCCCTCGGGGATGATGAAGTTCACTCCGAAAAGCTCCGAAAGACGGGGGAAGAGGACCGAGGCATAGCGGGTAACGGCGAGGTTGCCGGTCAGAACGATGTCGCGGATGCCGCGGCCGCGCGCCGCAAAGATGGCCACCATCCCGATGGTTTCGTACACCATATTGAAAAGACCGAGTGCAAGGTCCTCCTTGGTCGCCATGTCGCTCACCTTGCCGAAGTTGGCGGCCGTGAGGTCCTTGGACATGCTCTCAAGCGGAGCGGTCCTTGCAAAGTCGGCAATCCGCAGATCCACGCGTGAGAGGTCGCCGTCCTTCGCGAGAAGGTCAAGATGCTCGGGCGTTTCGATCTGAAGCAGGCGCTTGGCAAGCCCCACGAGCGTGCCGCCGCCAACCCCCGTGCCGCCGAGGTATTCCATTTCCTTGCCCTCCTCGGCATAGACAAGGGCCGTGCCCGTGCCCATCGACACCACGATGGCGCGCGAAAGCCCCGAGAGATAAAGACCGCCAAGGCCGGTGCCGCGGAACTCCTGCACCCCCTCGGTCGCAAGATCGTAGATCGCCTGCTCACGGAAGGAGGCGCCCACACCTGTCATCATCACACGCTCGATTGAAGAAAGCGAGAGGCCGTTCTCGGCAAGGAATTTGCCGAATGCGCCGTACATTGAGGTGATGGGGTCTGCCGCCGACACGAGAAAGGGGGGGAGCAGCTCTTTTTTCTCCCCGTCCTTGCGAAAGCCCACGATCTTGGTCGTGCTTCCGCCGATATCGATTCCGATGACAACGCTCATGCGCCCTGCCTCCTGCTTTTTTTCTAATTCTTGCTTTTTTTCTAATTGTAGCACGCGCGGCGCGAAAATGCAAGGAAAACGCATAAAAAAGCGGAAAAGGGGGCATTCTTTCTTCATAACCCGTAAGGGAAAACCAAAAAGGCAGGATGAAAACATGATGGAAAACAACCAGAAGAACAGCAATCAGAATCAGCAGAACAATCAGAACAACCAGAATCAGCAGAATCAGCAGAACAACCAGAATCAGCAGAATCAGCAGAACAACCAGAACAGCCAGAACAGCCAGAACAGCCAGAACAACCAGCAGAAGAACAGCAAGAACAGCAAGTGAGCAAGCTGGCGTTTTTGCGCCACGGAGCACCGCTATCCAAAAAGAAAAAGCCGCCCTCGGGCGGCTTTTTTGTATGGGGGCATGGGCATTTTTGTGGGGCGCGCGCTTCGCGCTTGCGGTCCTTGCGTCCTCCCCACGGCCGATTTTTGCGGGGGCGCGCACAGCGCGCGCTTGCAATTTTTGTAGCACGCTCTGGGAATGAGCAGCCGTGTTATTCTCGCGGAAACCCGATAACGGTAAGGGTTTTTTCACAAACTGTAAACAAAACCTCACAGTTTGCATAGCGCATGCGGTAGATCCGCTCGGGGTCCTCCTGGTAGGAGGGGCGGGGGTCCTCGGCAAGAGAGGCATAGAGTGCTCTGAGCGTGTCCCCCTCAAAGGGCGGCGTGACCCCCTCGGCAAGCACCACCGTAAGGCGGTGTCCCTCGCCCTCCTGCGCGTAGCCCGCCGTGGCGTCCGGGTGGGAATCCGAGAAGGGAAGATAGGGCTTGATATCAAAGATCGGCGTGCCGTCAAGAAGGTCAACGCCGCTGACATAGAGCACCGGGCCAAGCTCGCCCTCGCTCCGCACCTCAAGAAGCCTTACCGAGGAGAGCCCGATCGGATTCGGGCGGAAGGGGGAGCGGCTGGCAAACACCCCCACGTGGCGGTTGCCGCCGAGGCGGGGCGGGCGTACGGTCGGGGTGAAGCCCTCGCGGTGGGCAAGCGAGAAATCAAACAGCAGCCAAATGTGAGAAAAGCCCGCAAGCTCGCGCACGGCATCCGGGCTTCGGTATTCGGGCAGAAAGACGATCCGCCCCCGCGCCTCCTTCACGCGCCCGCTCTGCCTCGGAATGCCGAACTTTTCCTTGAAATCGGTTTCCACCACTGCGATCGGGCGGAAAATCACCTCGCGCTCCATACGCGCCTCCTTATATTTTTTTATCTTGTTTCATCTTTGCGAAAACGCTTTCGCTATGGGATGGGGCTTGCTTTTACTCGCCCTCTTTTCTGCCAAAGGCTCCTCCCTTATATCCCCCCTCCGGGAGGCTTAAGGAACACCGCTTCGGCTGGTCGGGAACACGAGCCTCCCTTGTGTAAAGGGAGGTGGCACGGAACGTGACGGAGGGATTGTGCCCTGCCGTAGCAGGGGATATAAATACGCATTGTCTATTGCGAAAAGCCACAGCGTATCGGTTTTTCTTCTGCGGTGGGACACAATCCCCCACCCGCTTTGCGGGAGCCCCCTTTACACAAGGGGGCCTA
>JAZNDG010000003.1:0-13937 GCA_045587985.1 Eubacteriales bacterium
GCCAAATACCATATTATCCTGGCCGAGGATGCGCCCTACATCAATGTGAGCGATTCGAGGAAAGAAAATGCGGTATCCTACAAGATCCTTGACGGCGCCGGCAATGAGGTGGATAAGGATAACTACGACATCAAGTACGAAAAGGGCGAGATCGAGATCAAACAGCGCCCGATCACGCTGGTGGGCGAGGATCTTGATATCGTGTATGACGGCCTTACCCATGATCTCAACCGTCTTACCGTCACCGCCCAAGGCATGAATGTCGGTCTTGCAGAGGGCCATACCGTCAGAGCCTGGGGCGCACTGTATCCGAACGCCACGCATAAGGGCGCCCTAAGGGAAGACGACCCCCGCCCGATTGATGAGCGTGAGTATGAAATTCTCGATGAAAACGGCAATCCGGTGCCCGAGGGCAACTACGACATCACCTACGAGCCGGGCACGGTGAGGATCAAGCAGCGGGAACTCACCATCAGGAGCGAGGGCCTTGATATCGTGTATGACGGCGTTTTGAGAAACCTCAATAAGCTTGAGGTTTTGAATCAAGGCGAGGATGCAGGGCTTGCCAAATACCATATTATCCTGGCCGAGGATGCGCCCTACATCAATGTGAGCGATTCGAGGAAAGAAAATGCGGTATCCTACAAGATCCTTGACGGCGCCGGCAATGAGGTGGATAAGGATAACTACGATATCACCTATGAGTGGGGCGAGGTCAAGATCGCACAGCGCCCGATCACCCTCGTGGCCGAGAGCTACCACGGTGTTTATGATGGAAAAGTGCATAACCTCAACGGGATCACCGTCAAGGATCCGGGCGAGGATAGCGGGCTTTGCATCGGTCACAGCATCCTTCCCACCGAGGATGAGCATAAGCTGTACATCAATGTGACCGGCCCGAAGGAAAATGTGGTATCTGATGTATCCTACAAGATCCTTGACGGCGCCGGCAATGAGGTGGATAAGGATAACTACGACATCAAGTACGAAAAGGGCGAGATCGAGATCAAACAGCGCCCGATCACCATTGTGGGCGATAGCTTTATCGGTGTCTATGACGGAAAAGAGCATGACCTTAACGGCCTTACCGTAAAGAACTTTGGTGAATACGAAGGTCTTGCCTTTGGGCACGAGATCTTCGTGGCCGAGGAAAACAAGCTTCCCTCCTTCATCAATGCCACGCATAAGGGTGACCGCAAGGATGCAGAGCCCGATGACGTTGATATCCCCTTCGTGATCAGGGATGCAGACAAGAACGAGGTAGGTGATAATTACGATATTACCTACACACCCGGAAAGGTCAAGATCACACAGCGTGAGCTTGAGATCAAGGGCGACAGCTTTATCGGTGTCTATGACGGCAAGGAGCACGATCTTAGCACGCTCACGGTTGAAAACCGCGGAGAGATGACCGGCCTTTGCGTAGGTCATACGCTTCGCTACGATTCTAAGGCCAATTCGGATCCTGTGTCCTTTATAAACGTCACTGACCTTACCGAGGTCACGGTGCCCTATATGATCCTGGATCAGGACGCAGAGCGGGTAAACCTTGACAATTACGACATCAAGTACGAAAAGGGCAAGGTCGAGATCACGCCGCGCGAGATCACCGTTGTAAGCCAGAGCTATGATGCGGTGTATGATGGAAAAGTGCATAACCTCAACGGCCTTACCGTCAAGAATCCGGGTGAGGAGTCCGGGCTTTGCATCGGTCACAGCATCCGTCCCACCGAGGATAAGCTCTACATCAATGTGGCCGATTCGGAGGACAATTCGGTACCCTACGAGATTGTTGACGAAAACGGCAATAAGGTGCCCGAGGGCAACTACAAGATCACCGATGAGATCGGCAAGGTTACGATCAGAAAGCGGCCGCTGACCATTATGAGTGAGAGCTACGATGCGTTCTATGACGGAAAGAAGCACTACCTCAACACGCTCACCACCAAGAGCGCCGGTGAAGCAGACGGCCTCTGCCCGAACCACACCCTTGTTCCCGACGATGATGCGCTGCCCTACATCAATGTGGCCGATTCGAAGAAAGAAAATGTGGTATCCTACAAGATCCTTGACGAAAACGACAATGTCGTGGAGAAGTTTGAGGAAAACTACGATATCACCTATAAGTGGGGCACGGTCAATATCCGCCCCATCCCGATCACCGTGAACACCGCAAGCGGTGAGTGGAAATACGATGGGGAGGATCACTCGGCTCTTGATTACAACCTCGACTTTGACAGCATGACTCCGCTTGACGGCCACAAGATCAAAGTGGTGTCGGGTGAGGTCATCCGCGAGGTCGGGAGTAAGCCCAACACGCTTTCGTTCCTGGTGATCGATTCGAAAACCTATGAGTCTGTGAGCGAGAATTACGTCTTTATCCAGAACAGGGGCACCCTGACCGTTCATAAATTCTCGGAGCCCGGGGATGAGGACGGCTCGGTTCCCACCCTTCCGCCCCCCGATGATACATCGCTCGGTCTTCCCCCCGCGGGCACGCCCGAGGGTGGCGAGGAGGATGCGGCCATGTTCGTTGTGACGGGTGACTATACGGGCAGGGTGTATTTGAAGCTGAAGAGCTACGGCGCCTACACGAGGAAGGGATGGGCAACGGCTGATGATTATTCCGAGCTGATCTACGGCTATGCCTCGGCCTATTACCTGCCCGCCATGGTGGCAGAGCAGGCAATGGTACCTACGCACAGCATGACCGTGGATGCAAGGTGCGGGCTTTACGTCATCCCCTATTACACCACCACCGCCTTCGGCATCCAGAAGAGCGATGCTGCCGTGTCGGGTGCGGCGGGTGCTCCGTACACCCTGCAGTATATTCCCGGCTTTGTCGGCGGAGCGCTTCCGTCCTCGCTTGTCGATTATGAGGCCGCCTACCGCGCCTTTGTGGAGGAAAACTACCTCGATATCGATGACGATACCATGGCCTTCATGCAGAGGATCATAGAAGAGAACGGTCTTTCTGCCAATGATGTGGAGGGGGTAGCCGAGTACATCCGGCAGGCTGCGGTCTATGACCTTGAATATGACCGCGCGCTGGATGACGAGGAAAACGTTGCGATCGCCTTCCTTCGCGATTACAAGAGCGGCGTGTGCCAGCATTATGCCACGGCGGCCACCCTCCTTTTCCGCGCCCTTGGCATTCCCGCCCGCTATACGGTCGGGTACGTAGGCGATATCGTGTCGGGCGAGGCCTCCGAGATCACCAAGGAGCAGGGCCATGCCTGGGTGGAGATCTACCGTGACGGCATCGGCTGGATGCAGATCGAGGTGACGGGCGGAAATGACGAGGGGAGCGGAGAGCTTCCCGAGCCGGAGGATATCCCTTATCTCTCGGACGAGGAGCATACGCTTGTGATCTATCCCAAGACCCAGGTCAAGGAGTATGACTCGCATCCGCTGTATGCAAAGAACGAGATCGATGAGAGCGATCCCTTCTTAAGAGCCCTTCTTGCACACGGCTATACCTATGAGGTCGTGGTTTCGGGTGAACAGACCGAGATCGGTATCGGAGAGAGCCGTATTAAATCCTTCCGTATCTTTAATGCACGGGGTGAGGATGTTACCGACTACTACGACATCGAATGGAGGCCGGGCACGCTTCGTGTTGCATACGCCACCATCGAGCTTTATCTCTATGAAAAGCGGCTTGAGTACAGTGGCGAGACCTTTACCTACGAAACCGATGAATACGCCGTGATACGGATTCCGGATGGGCTTACCCTTGAGATTCTTGGCATCAACGTTTCGATCACCGATGCGGGCTGGATCAATTCGAGCACGCTCAACCGGAATGTGGGTGAGTATCTTGAATACAAGGTGTATGCTTATGTAAACGGTGTAGAGGAAGACGTGACCGAGCTTTGTGCTGTAAAGGTTGGCAATTTCCTTGGCGGCGGTGACTACGATTTCATTACGGTTGAAAAAAGAGCCATCGAGATCACCACCGAATCCAAGTCCAAGCAGGATGACGGTGAGCCTCTTACCGCCCCCGGATACAGCATTTCGTTCGGCAAGCTGTGCGATGGGCATGAGCTTTTCGTCAGGGTGACGGGTGAGGTGCTGCCGGGCTCTGCCGCGGATGAAAACACGGTGGACCTGGAGGCAACAAAGATCACCGATGCCGCAGGTAAGGATTGCACGCACAACTATGCGATCACCTACATCCTCGGTACGCTTGAGATCAAACCCTAAAAAACGCACGCAGGCGCACTTCTGTGCGCCTGCGGTAAACAAGACTTTGCATTTTTCTGAAGAAGGAATGAGATATGTCTGAAAACAAGAAGAGTAGCCGCTGTAAAAAGTGCGGCGGGCAGAATAGCGGCGGCGCACTTTTTTGCCACGCCTGCGGCTCTAAGATCGAGCCTGCCGCCACCAAGGCGGCCGCGCCGGTCGAGGCGGAAAACGAATATGAGGCCGCCCCCCGCTGGTACCGCCGCCTGCATCGCCCTGCGGTGTTCAGCGCCCTCTCGGCGCTTCTCTCGCTTCTCCTCATTTTCTTTGCCTTTACCCCCTTTATCAGCGTTGGGACAAAGAGGGGGGAGGAGGTCTTTTACACCTCCTTCACCCCCATTGAGGTCGTGCGGTATGCAGTAGAGTGGTACGAGGAGTATGACGAGGCGGCGCTTCACCGCACCTCCGAGTATAAGGCGTATAACCGCCTTCTCGGTAAGGTTTCCGCCATTGGCCCCTCGGCAAAGCTGACCGACTCGCGCAAGGAGATGCTTGCCGATTTTACAAAGAGTGCCATTGAGGTCGAGATGCTCGCCACGGGCACGACCTTAAAGGGGAATCATATCGCGGCGGCTCTTTTCACCGTCCTTTATTTAGGCGTTGCCGCCTTTGCCCTTCTTTTCTCCCTTTTTACTATGGTAAAGTGCGCCTTCGGGGCAAAATCGGTGCATAAGAGCACCCACCGTGCCGCATACATGCTCGGCGCCCTTGCCTCTTTTTTTCCCATTTATTCGGTGGTCCTCGCCCAGGCCTGCAGGTTCTCGCAGGGCTTTGGCGTTGCCGGCTACGGGAATGGGGGCGTTCTCCCCGCGCGCGGTCTTATCTGGTCGGCCGTTCTGCTTCTTTCGGTTCCTGTCTATCTCTTCGTGCGCTACCGTGCAAGGGTGACAAGATTTTTGCACCTTGTCGGGACCCATGGGGACAGAATGCGTCTTATTGCCTTCGTCCTTCTTGTGGCCGCGGTCCTTGCCGTTCTCCTTCTTCCCGCCGCCTCGGTGAGCTTTACCGCTCCCGCATCCGGGAAGACGGCGGCAAAAGAGGTGGTTGATTACATAAGCCCGCTTGAGCTGTACGAATTTTCGTCCGAGGATCGGAACTATTTCATTTCGGAGAACGTGTATGTCGAGGGATATATAACCGATCTTGCCAAGGAGGTTACCGAAAGCGAAAGAGCAGATGGGGAAGGGGTTCTGGCCTTCCACGGCGTGATCGGTATCGCCAACGGAATGACGATCCTCTATGTCGTCATCGTTTCGCTTGTCAGCGCCTTTTCGGTCTTTGCGATCCTTACCCTTCGCAAGCTTGCAGGGGCGCTCGCGCTCGGCAGGAGTGCCGAGAAGAGAAAACGGTGCACGGTGCCGATGCTTCTTTTTGGCGGTGCCTATCTTGCCACCTCCTTCTTTATCATGGTCGTTGGCCACTTCAGCCTTCCTGCGGCCCTGTCGCCGTATATCGATTTCGGCATCGGCATCGGTCCGATCGTGGCCCTCTTCCTTGCGGTAGCGGCTATCGTTGCACTTCGCCTGCCGCCCAGAAGACGGAGGGTGTGCCAGTTTGATAATCCCGATACCTCCTCTGCACCCTACGTTTTAAATAACTAAAGGAAAAACCGCCGGTGAGAAGGCCTCATCGGCAGTTTCCTACAGAGCTCGAACGGGCCTTTTCGGCATCGGGCTTCCGGGAGATAAGCCGGGGCGGCCTTCTTCGTAAAGGTGCGCGCAGATAGAGCAAAAGCATAATTTAAAAAGCGGGGACGTTTATGTATTTCTATTTTCTTCTTGTGCTGCTGTTGCCTATGGCAGCTTTGAGAAAAAGGCCGGCCGAATGCGAAAGGCCCGTTCTTGATGCGCGCTCCACAACTGCCGTCAAGGGCGTTTTATGCCTGTATGTAATGCTTCACAACCTGGGGCTTGACGTTCCGGGACATTCACCCTTCAAGCAGCTGGTGTGTGAATACACCGGCGGCATTGCGGTAGGGGTCTTTTTCTTCCTCTCGGCTTACGGGATCATACGCTCTTACCGGGCGAAGGGGAACTCGTATCTCGTCCGGCTTTGTCTTGTACATATTCCGCGCCTTTATCTTGTCAGCGTGGGCATCAATCTTCTGACCTATCTCGTCTTTTTCCGTGGCACGCTCGAAACCGGGGATCTTTTGATGCAGATATTCAACCTGGATGTTTTCAACGGATTCCGCAGAATGAACCGCCACGGATGGTATATCACCTCGATCATAGCGCTGTACCTTGTGTTTGCTCTTGTGTATTTCCTTTGCAGCTTCCTCAAAAACCGCTATCGCTTTATCATTGCAGCGGTGATCGTGTCGGCCGTTACCCTCGGCTTTTGGCACGGCACGCTTCTTGCCGGCAAGGGCGGCACCTACACGCGTGAGATGCTGTGCTTTGCGGTCGGTTGCCTGTACGCCACATTCTATGATGCCATAAACCGCTTTGCAAGCCGATTCTTTGTCCCAGGGCTTCTGATCAGCGTGCTTGGCTTTCTTATCGTTTTTCCGATCGATGAGCCGCTTGCCACCTATGCCGCCATCCTTTGCCTGGTCTTCGTTTCACAGCGCTATACCTACGATAGCAGGATCACATTCTTCCTTGGGAAAATTTGCTTGGGTGTCTATCTTTTCCTGCATTTTTCCACTCTCCTCTTTTGGCCCTTGCGTACGCAAGAGTACCCGTGGGTGCTCTTAAACGCTGTTGTGATTCTTGCGCTTTCGATCGCGCTGCATGCCCTTTTGCACGGCGGAGCGCTTCTTGCAGAGCGCCTACGGGGGCGGCGGCGAGCCGCTTAAGCAAGATTTTCGCGCAGCAAAAAAAGCAGAGAACTCCGCGTTCTCTGCTTTTTTGTTGTGTTTTCTTTACAAATTAGGTAGCGGGCTTTGCGGTGTCGGCCCCGTCACCGACAAGGCCGAGGCGGGCGGCTGCCTCCTCGCGCATCTTGTACTTGAGGACCTTGCCCGCGGCGTTCATCGGGAAGCTCTCGACAAACTCAATGTAGCGGGGCACCTTGTGGCGCGCCATGCTCTTGCCGATAAAGGCGCGCATTTCATCCACCGTAACCGCCCCCGGCTCCTTCAGGATAATGGCGGCCAAGATCTCCTCGCCGTACTTCTTGTCGGGCACGCCGATGACCTGCACGTCCCTTGTCATCGGGTGGGTGTAGATAAACTCCTCGATCTCCTTCGGATAGATGTTCTCGCCGCCGCGGATGATCATGTCCTTAAGGCGGCCGGTGATCTTATAGTTTCCGTTCTCGTCACGGCAGGCAAGGTCGCCCGAGTGGAGCCAGCCCTCCGAATCGATCGTGCCCTTGGTGGCATCCGGCATCTTGTAATAGCCCTTCATCGTGTTGTAGCCCTTGGCGCAGAATTCACCGTTCACGCCGGGGCCCACCTCCTCCCCGGTCTCGGGGTCGATGATCTTGCACATCACATGCGGGAAGGCAGAGCCCACCGTTTCGGTACGCACATCAAGCGGATCGGTCCAAGCGCTCATGGTATTGCCGGGGGCGCACTCGGTTTGCCCGTACACGCTGACAATGCCGGTCATATTCATCTCGTCCGGGCGGGCTGCGCGGCGCATCAGCTCGGGCGGACAGCCCGCACCCGCCATGATCCCCGTCCGCATATGCGAGAAATCGGTCTTGCGGTAGTTCGGGTGGTTGAACATGGCGATAAACATGGTGGGCACACCGTTGAAGCAGGTGATCTTCTCCTCATGAATGCAGGCAAGCGAGGACTTGGCCGAGAAGTAGGGCATCGGGCACATGGTCGCACCGTGCGTCATCGAGGAGGTCATTGAAAGCGTCATGCCGAAGCAGTGGAACATCGGCACCTGGATCATCATACGGTCGGCAGTCGAGAGCCCCATGCGGTCACCGATGCACTTGCCGTTGTTGACGACATTGTAGTGGGTGAGCATCACGCCCTTCGGAAAGCCGGTGGTGCCCGAGGTGTATTGCATATTGCACACGTCCCCGGGGCGGACGGCGGCGGCCATTCTGGCAACCTCGTGCCGTGTGACCAGCTTATAGCGTGCCATCGCCTCATCAAACGTGAGCGAGCCCTCCTGGCGGAAGCCCACCGTGATCACGTTGCGCAAGAAGGGCAGGCGCTTTGCGTGCAGAGGCTCACCGGGCACGGTTTCCTTAAGCTCGGGGCAGAGGGCGTTGATGATCTCCTTGTAGTTCGAGTCAAGACAGCTTTCGATCATCACAAGCGTGTGCGTGTCCGACTGGCGGAGCAGATACTCGGCCTCGTGGATCTTATAGGCGGTATTCACCGTGACCAAAACGGCACCGAGCTTTACAGTTGCCCAGAAGGTGATGTACCAGGCGGGGAGGTTGGTCGCCCACACGGCAACCTTTGAGCCCGCCTTGACACCGAGCGAAACAAGCGCCCTTGCAAAGCGGTCCACATCCTCGCGGAATTCGCTGTATGTGCGGGTGTAGTCAAGGGTGGTGTACTTGAAGCAGTACTGGTCGGGAAATTCATCGGCCACGCGGTCAAGCACCTCCGAGAAGGTGAGGTCGATGAGCTCATCCTTCTTCCACACGTACTGTCCTGTACCGTCATGGTTGAAATAGAGCGTTTTCTTACGGTCGCGCGCCTTGCGGAAGCGGGACATATAGTTCACAAAGTGCGGGAAAACGATATCGGGGTCATCCAGCTCATCCTGCCAGTCGGGCTTCCACTCAAGCGAGATAAAGCCGTCATAGTTGACAGATGAGAGGGCGCGCATCACATCCTCGATCGGCATCGTTCCCTCGCCGATCAGCTGGTAGATCCCCGCATCGTCCGAGTCGCGCAGGTGGACGTGGCGGATATAAGCGCCAAGGTTCTTGATGGTCGTATCCCCCACCTCGCCCTTGTCGCGGTAGGGATGGTGCACATCCCAAAGCGCGCCGAGCCTGTCGCTTGCAAAGCTGTCCAGCATTCGGCGCAGCCTTGCGGTGTCGGCATAGATGCCGCTGGTCTTTAAAAGGACGGCCACCTCCCTTTCCTCGGCGATCGGCAAAAGCACCGAAAGAGCGGAAAGCACGGCCTCCTCGTTCTCCGAGAGGGCGACAAGGCTGATATACGGCACCCTTGCGTTGTGTGCGATCTCAAGAAGCGCAAGGGCCTCCTCGCACGCGGCGGGATCCTTTGAAATGTCAAGCGAGGTATCAAGGCACGGGATGGCGATCCCCCGATCGCGCAGGGTGCGTACGGTTGCGGCGGTATTGTATTTATGGAAGGGGCCGCCCTTATCGGTCAGAAGCGGCGCTCCCTGGAGATTGTAAACCTCCACCCCCGAAAAGCCGGTATCGGTAGCGGTTGAGAGCATCTCGTCCCACGAGAGCTGCGGCCAGCCGCGTGTGGAAAAGGAAAGCTTCATTCGGTCTCCTCCTCGTAAACGATCTTGTTCAGGGCGCTGAGGTAGGCCTCAATGCCCGCGCCGACAATGTCGGTGGAAATGCCGCGGCCCGAATAGACCTTGCCGCCCGCGCGGAGCTTGACCACCGTTTCACCCATGGCCTCGCGCCCCTCGGTGACGGCCTGCAGCTGGAAATCGTCAAGCTCGTAGTGACAGCCGGTGATCTTTTCAATGGCCTGGAAGGCCGCATCGATCGAGCCGTCCCCGATATACACGCCCTCCACCGGCACGCCGTTTCTTGTGAGCTTGATGTGGGCGGTAGCGGAAATGGTGTTGCCCGAGGTAATGACGTAGGTATCAAGCTTGTAGGTAGCGGGGACCTGCATGGCGTTTGATGCCACAATGGCATCCAGCTCCTTAAGGCTCACCCGCTCCTTCTTCTCGGCGATCCCGCGGAAGGAGGCGTACACGGTTGCCTCATCCTCCTCCGAAAGGTCATATCCGAGCCGTCTGATGACGGCGGCAACAGCAGAAGGGTCGTCATGCGCGGAGAGAAAGACACCCTCCTCAACCGCCTCGGGCAGGCGGATGCTTTCCTTGCCGCCCGTGCAGGTGCGGGCCACCTTCTCGATCATTCTGTCAAGCTCGGTGGTGCGGATCGCGGTTTCGGCCGAGAGGGTGTCTGCCTTTGCCGCAAGGATGCGCGCCACGTTGCGGAGCGAGGCCCCGTCAATAGGGAAGGCCTCGGTGCGGATCTCCCCCGCCCCCTCGGCTACTGCCGCAATGGCAGAGGCATCGGCCATGGCAATGGCGTTCGAGCAGGAAACGCCGAGCGTGACCGTTGCAAGCGCGGGCAGTGCCTCGTACTGACGGCGGATAAAGGCGGCAAACTCGGCAGGAAGCATGGTGCCTGCCGTATCGCAAAGCGTGACGGTGGAGGCCCCCGCCTCGATCGCCGCACCCAGCGCACGCGCAAGGAACTCTTCCTCGCTGCGGGTGGCATCCTCGGCCACAAACTCAACATCGGGGCAGAGGGCGCGGCAGGCGGCAACCGTTGCGGCGATCGCCTCGATCATCGCATCCGGCTTCTTGTGAAACAGATATTCGATCTGCACGGGGCTGGTGGCCGCCACGACCTGAAGGCGCGGCCTTTTTGCCTCCCCAAGGGCTGCAAAGGTGCAGGCAACGCTTTCTTCGTTCCCAAGCTCAACGGGAACGGCGATCGCGCTCTTTTCAACCGCCGCGGCGATCGACTTCACCTGGAGCGAATCGATGCGGGTATTCTTGATTCCCGAAAGCTCAATGACGTCAACGCCAAGCTTGTCAAGAAGCTTCGATAGCTCGATTTTCTCCTTGAAAGAAAGGCAAAAGCCCTCATGGACCTTGGCCATCGTGCTGTCACTGATTCTGATTTTTTTCATCGTTTCTTCCTCCAAAATTCATCAACATAAAAAGCCCTGAAGCCGCCTTTTGGCTTCAGGGACGAATGTAAATCCGCGGTACCACCCTGCTTACCCCCGTATGGGGATCACTCTTCAGCCTCCAATAAGGCCCTGCCCGATCACGGGGGCTTCCGTGTCCCATTACTTGCTCTTGCTTTGACAGGACCGACTCGGGAAAGAGAACACCCGATTCATCCGCATCGGCTCGCAGCAACCGCCGACTCTCTTCAGCATCCTAAAAGGGCGTATTTTCCGTCATTGTCTTTCAAGGTAATATTCAGTTTCAGATGAATATATTTAATCACCAAAAGAACCTTTTGTCAATAGAAAATATGAAAAAAAGGGGACGATTGTTTTGTCTGCACAAAAAAATAAAGAAAAAATTCATATTTTTCGTTATTTTGGGGCAAAAAAACATTTGACATTTTAAAAAAGCTGTGGTACAATAGCGGTATAAAAATTTAATAGACAAAAACTGTGACGAAGACGGCACGGTGAACGGGCTTAAAGAGAGTCGGCGGTTGGTGTGAGCCGATAGCTTGTAGCCATGTGCCCATCACTTCCGAGTTGGTGGTTCGAGCGCTTGCGCCAGGGCCTCCCGTTTCCCGCGTTAAGGGCTAGGGCTTGTTAGAGCCTGAAGTGGCGGATCTCCGCAATTTGAGTGGTACCGCGGGTAATAGAACTTACTCGTCTCAAGGAAAGCATTTTTCTTGAGACTTTTTTATTTTTATTCCAAATTAAGGAGGATACGGAAATGACGAAGCAGCCCGATATGAATCAACTTACAAAGGTTGCGCTCCGAATTTGTGAAATGCGCGAGATCCTTGGCTTTACGACCAAGGAGATGGCCGAAAAGACGGGTGTTTCCGAAAAGGCCTATTGCTCGTACGAATCGGGCACGGTGGATATGCCCTTTACCTTTATGCACAAGTTTGCCAAGGCCTGCGGTGTGGAGCTGACGGATATCTTGGAGGGGCACAGCGCCAAGCTGACCGGCTATACGGTTACACGGCGCGGCGAGGGGCTGATCACGGCGGAGGAGGACGGCATCACGATCCGCGATATGGCGCCGATGTTCCGCAAAAAGCTTGCAACGCCGTATTTCGTTACCTACCGCTATTCGGAGGCGCTGCAGAAGGCCCCCATCCATACCGTCACGCATGACGGCCAGGAATTTGATATGGTCGTAAAGGGTGCCATGCGCATCCGCATCGGCGAGCGTGAGGAGGTTCTCCGTGAGGGGGACAGCATCTTCTTCAAATCCTCGACACCGCACGGCATGATCGCGATCGACAATGAGGACTGCGTATTTCTTGCCATGGTCATGGCAAGCGATTCGACCGACCAGCCGATGTACGTGGGCAAAAGCGAGCCCATGGCCGAGGAGAAGCCCCTTCTTTGCGAGCGCTTTATCGAGGCGGTCGAGGATGAAAACGGCATCCTGACCGATGTTCTCTACAAGGATGAGGAGCACTACAATTTCGCCTTTGACACGGTGGATGAGATCGCAAGACGTGAGCCGGATAAGCTTGCCATGATCCATGTGGCAAACGACCTTACCGACCGCCGCTTTACCTTCAAGGACATGAAGGATGCCTCCTCCCAGAGCGCCAATTATTTCAAATCTCTCGGCATCAAGCGGGGGGACCGCGTGATGCTGGTCTTAATGCGCCACTATCAGTTCTGGTTTGCCATCCTCGGCCTTCATAAGCTCGGTGCTGTGGCCATCCCCGCCACCAACCAGCTTGTCGAGCATGACTTCACTTATCGCTTCAAGGCGGCGGGCGTCAGCGCCATCCTCTGCACGGCAGACGGCGATACCGCCCACCAGGCAGAGCTTGCCGAGGAGATCTCGGGAATGAAGCTCACCAAGATCCTCGTAGGGGGTGCGCGTGAGGGCTGGCATGACTATGATGCCGAATATCCGCTCTTCAGCCGCCGCTATGTGCGCGAGGAGGATGCTCCCTGTGGGAGCGACCCGATGCTGATGCTCTTTACCTCGGGCACCACGGGATATCCGAAGATGGCGATGCATTCCTACAAATACGCCCTCGGTCACTATGTGACGGCCAAATACTGGCATCTTTGCGAGCGTGACGGGGTGCACTTCACCATTTCCGAGACCGGCTGGGGCAAAGCCCTTTGGGGTAAGCTTTACGGCCAGTGGCTGTGCGAGGGCGCCGTCTTTACCTACGACTTTGACCGGTTTGATTCGGCAAAGATCCTGCCGATGTTCAAAAAATACGGCATCACCACCTTCTGTGCCCCGCCCACGATGTACAGAATGCTGATCAAGCAGGATATCAGCCAATACGACCTCTCCTCGATCCGCCATGCCACCACGGCGGGCGAGGCGCTGAATCCCGAGGTCTTTTACCAGTTCGAAAAGGCAACCGGCCTGCGTATTGCCGAGGGCTTTGGCCAGACCGAGATGACGCTGGGCATTGCCAACCTCCCCGGCACGCAGCTGAAGCCCGGTGCCATGGGCAAGCCCGTGCCCGGCTACGGCATTGATCTTGTGGATGCGGACGGTAACCCGGTTGCTGACGGTGTGAACGGCGAGATCGTTATCCGCACCGAGCCGAGATGTGCCTGCGGCGTGTTCCTCGGCTATTACTTAAATCCCGAGGCCACCGCGAGTGTGTGGCATGACGGCATGTACCACACAGGCGACCTTGCCTGGCGGGATGAGGACGGCTACTACTGGTATGTGGGCCGCGTGGACGATGTGATCAAATCCTCCGGCTACCGCATTGGACCCTTCGAGATCGAAAGCACCATTATGGAGCTTCCCTATGTGCTGGAGTGCGGTGTCTGCGCCGCGCCGGATGAAGTCCGCGGTCAGGTAAGTCGGATCGTAGCCATGTCGTTCTGTGAGCCAAGGAGT
>JAZNDG010000004.1:0-7717 GCA_045587985.1 Eubacteriales bacterium
CTCCGTCACGGCAAGCCGTGCCACCTCCCTTTACACAAGGGAGGCTTTTTGTTACCTCCGAAAGGGAAGCAAAGGAGGACAAAGCGCACAAATACCCTCTGTCCTCCCGGCGGTAGGCAACGTATTCTATTGAATTTCAAAGGCTGTCAGAAAGCGCACCCCTCGTTACAGCACCCTTTTTTATTCTTCTTTCTGATCCTCGTCCCCCTTGTCCTTCGGAAGGAGGCGGGAGCGCAAAAGCTGAAGGCGCTCGGCAAGGCGGAGCCTTTCTCTGTTCTTTTTGAGAAAGCTGCGGAGCTGCCTTTTGTGATGGCAGAGCTTTTCACGGCAATTCTCGCAGGAAAGGCACGCGTTGGTCGCGGTGGAAAAGCGCTCGGGATGCACCATCACCGAGATCTCCCAAGCAATAAGTAAGAGGAGCGCCACCGCAAAGAGGGCATGCGCGATCGGGTTTGGGATCATGATGAGCGGGGTAAACATCATGGCGTAATCCCAGTTGTAGATACGGCAGGAGCCACAGCATTTGTTCTTCATAAACCAGGTCTGGAAGGGGCAGAAGAAAAGAATGCAGATCATGTCCGAAACCGAATAAAAGAGCGAAATAAGAAGCAAGATCCCCGCGTCTATGACACCGGTATAATAAAGGACGGCAAAGACGCCGTTCAGCCCGAGCCAGGCGGCAAGCACCGCCAGCGTTGAGCGCCACGTGCCGAGGCGGACGCGCCCCTCTGCCGTGCCCGCGCACGGCCGGTAATTCCGCTTGAACTGCTTCTGGCAGCCCATGCTCTCAAGCCGCGAGGGGAAGAAGCGGAGCAGCATCTCCACCGCAAAGACAACGGCGATGGCAAGGAGCAGCCAGCCCATCCCCGAAAGGAAATGAAAGGGATCCTCCACCCCCCGTGTGCGCTGCACGATATACACGGTGAGCGCAAGGAGAAGAAGAAGAGAGCGAAAGACGAGCTTTGCATAATGCAAAAAGGAAATATTCGATATGCGCTTCATGTCCCTCCTCCTTTCTTTTTTCTATCATATAGCATACTAAAATTTTGTGAACGCAAGAAGTCCTTTTTTTAAATCTTTTCGGCATAGATGGCAAGAAAATACTCCTGCCCGCCCGCAAAGAAGCGGTGGCACTCGCTCCCCTCACCGTCCGCATCCAGAAGGTAAAGGACCCCAAGGCCGCGCCCGTCACACTTGGCCCTGGCCTCTCTTTTCACCCATTCCTCAATAAAGGTACGTGCCGGCTCACACGATGCGGCGATCGCCTCTCTTACCCGTTCGGGGAAGCGGCGGGAAAGCCGCGCGATCCGCGCCTCGGGTGTCGGGGGGGCGTACGGCTCAAGGTCGATCCCGATCCGTGCTTCTGCCACTGCGGCGGCGGCAAGGCCGCCTGCGTGCGAAAGACTGAAATAAAGCCGGCTCCCGTAAAAATACGGCTTGCCGTACGGCGTTTCGGTAATGCGGGCGGCAGGCTCCCCAAGTGCCGAAAGGCACAGGGAAAGCGCCTCCATCGCCGCAAGCCGCCGCGCACGCATCTCCCCCTCCTTGGCCGTCATCGCATAAGAAAAGAGCGTGGGAGGGAGGGTTTTTTCGTATTTTGTAAGGTTTTCTTTACTGTATTCCCGGATTTCGGCTGTTTTATAGAGAACGCTCATAGCTCAAGCAGGATGGGCAGGATCATCGGGCGGCGCTTGGTTTCCTTATAGATAAAGCGCGCAAGCTCATCCTTCACGGCCGCCTTGGTTGCCCCTCTGTCGGCCGTTTTGCGGAGCGAATCGGCCAGTGTCTTTTTGGCGTGCATACGGACCTCATCAAGCAGATCCCCCGCCTCCTTCACGTACACAAACCCGCGCGAAACGATCTCAGGCCCTGCAAGGAGAAGCCCCTCCTCTCGGTCGAGCGTGGCCACAACGGCAATCAGGCCGTCCTCCGAGAGCAGCTTACGGTCGCGCAGGACGCTTGTACCCACGTCCCCAACGCCCGCGCCGTCAATCAGCACGCGGCCGGCAGGGATGGGGGTGCCCCATTTGGCGCCCTCTGCACTAAGCTCAAGCACCCTGCCGTTTTCGCCAAGGAAAATATTCTCGGCGGGGATGCCCATAAACGCGGCGATCTCGCGGTGGGCATAAAGATGCCGCGCCTCTCCGTGGATCGGCATAAAATACCGGGGGCGGAGAAGCCCCATCACCAGCTTCAGCTCCTCGCTGCAAGCATGGCCCGACACGTGGATATCCTCCACCGAATCGTCATTCTCCACCCGAATGCCCGAGGCAACCAGGGTATTGATGATCTTGCCGACCAGCTTTTCATTGCCGGGGATCGCCTTGGCCGAAAGCACCACCACATCATTTGCCGTAAGCGTCACACGGTCGTGCGCGCCAAAGGCCATGCGGTAGAGGGCCGACATCGGCTCGCCCTGGCTGCCGGTGGTCAGCAGCGTGAGCTCGGAGGGCTTGAAGCGGCGCATCTCCTGCGGCGAGATGAGCGCCCCCTCGGGCGCCTTGATATACCCAAGCTCAACCGCCGCACCCACCACGTTGGTCATGCTGCGGCCAAAGACCACCACCCGCCGCTTATGGCGGACGGATGCATCAATGATCTGCTGTACACGGTGGACATTGGAGGAGAAGGTGGCCACCACAAGGCGGCGGTCGGGATATTTCGTGAGAAGGTGCTCAAGCGAGTGCGCCACCCGCCGCTCGGAGGGGGTAAAGCCCACGCGCTCGGCATTGGTGGATTCGCCCATCATAAGAAGCACGCCCTCGCGGCCAAGCTCCGAGAGCCGCCCAAGGTCCATCATATGCCCATCGATCGGGGATACGTCCAGCTTAAAGTCGCCCGAGTGATACACGATCCCAAGCGGGGTATGCAGGGCAATGGCCGCAGCATCCGGGATCGAGTGGTTCACATGGATAAATTCGGCACGGAAGGCACCGAGCGAAAGGGTGTCCCCCGCCTTTACGGTACGCAGATCCGGCTTTTTCGGAAGCTTTACCTCAAGCAGCTTGTTTTTTAAGATCCCAAGGGTAAGCGCCGTGCCGTAAACCGGCACGTGAAGGTCACGCAGTACATACGGCACCGCCCCGATATGGTCCTCATGCCCATGTGTCAGGAGGATCGCGCGCACGCGGTGGGCGTTTTCGAGAAGATAGGTGATATCCGGGATCACAAGGTCAACGCCCGGCATTTCCTCATCCGGAAACGCAATGCCCGCATCGATCACCACGATGTCCGCGCCGCACTCCAGCATGCACATATTTTTGCCGATCTCGCCAAGCCCGCCGAGGAAGCTTATCCGCAGGCGCGCCCGGGAGGCTTGCTTTGCGCGTTGCCCCTTCTCCCGGCGTGCGGCGGTATCGGTGCCCCCCCTCTTTTCCTTGGGCGCAGCCGCCCTTTGGGGTGCACGCTTTGGGGCGGCGGGCGCACGCCCCTCTCCCTTTTGTGCCCGGGGGGCACGTCCTTCTCCCCTTTGGGGGGCGGGGCGGGCGGAGGATGCCGTCTTTTTGGCGGTATCCTTTACCCCTCTTTCTTCTGCGGCCGTCCCCTTGGGCGACCGCGGGGCACTCGTTTTTGCCCTTTTCTTCGTATTCTCCATACTCATTCCTTTTCTTCTGCGAATAGCGAAAATGGGGGGCGCGGATCGCGCTCCCCTCGGCAGAGAGGCTCGCAGAACGCCCTTTGCCGTACGGTTTTACCTATGTAGCTTTTTATAGCACCGCGGTCGGACGCCGCCGCCGCGGAAATGATCGTGTGCTCTGTTTATAGCAATAAGAAGGGGGTAAGAACGGCGGCCGCGCATACGGCGCCAAGGAGAAAGGAGAGGTAAGGCGATAGCGCCCCCTTCTTCTTTTTCTCCCGCCCTCTTGTGTTTTCCTCTATAATACGGCCTGCCTCGGCCACAATATCGCATTCGCCGCCCGGCTCCTCGTCCCGCAGGACAAAGAGCACCTCCTCAAAATAGGGATTTCCCGGCTCCTGAAGGCGCACAACGCGCTTTTCGCATCCTCTCACCATACACATCTCCTCTTTCTTTTTGGGGTACAGAGAAAGGATATCCTTTTTTTGGAAAATTTATTCGGGGGGTGCACCAAAATCCTGCGCGCATATATATGCGCGCAGGTCCATGCGTGGGGACGGCGGCGCAGCCGCCCCACGCGACCGATGAAAATGAGAATAAAGGGTTCTTTCCGCCACGCGGGCGGAGCTGCCCTGTACAGGGCTATTTCTTATCAGTTCTTCTTGATAAAGACGTCAAAGAGGTTACCGCCGGCCGTATTTGCCGACTTTTCGGCCACCGCAAAGTCAAACTCGTCAAGATCGTCTGCGGGAGCGGGTGCAGGTGCGGGGGCGGGTGCGGGGGCTTCCTCAACGGCAGGAGCGGGAGCGGGAGCAGGCACTTCCTCAACCACGGGGGCAGGGGGCGCCACCCCAACCGCAGGGGCTTCCTCAACCACGGGTGCAGGTGCAGGGGCCTCCTCCACTGCGGGGGCGGCCACGGGTGCCTCCTCCTTCACAGCGGGGGCGGGGGGCAGGGTCTTTTTGCGTGCGGGCTTCTTGGCCTTTTCCACGATCACGTCAAAGGCATCGTCAAGAAGATCGTCAATGCTGATGCCAAAGAGCGCCTTAATGGCCATCAGCTTCTCAGCCTCGGGATAGCTGTCACCGACCTCCCACTTATAGACTGCCTGGCGGGTAACGCCCACCGCACGGGCAAACCCCTCCTGGGTGAAGCCGTTGGCCTTACGAAGGGCCACAATTTTCTCATTGTACTTCATCGCTTAAGAACCTTTCTTCATTTGTTATTTTCATTTTTAATTTCCATCGTCATAGGCAACAAAGGTAAGCTTATCGAGCCGCCACCCGTCCTCACCTCTTACAAGAGGGAGCTCAAGCATCCTTTCCTGCGGCTCACCCTCTCCCGAAGGAGAAACCGTAAGGGGTAGGGTGATGAGGGCGCGCGTGCCGCTCTTTTCCTTGATCGCGATCTCGCCGGTGCGGTAGGTGCACGTGCTCCCCTCCTCGATCCCCTCGCGAAGGGCAAGAACAAGCAGACCCTTGCCGGGCGCAGGGCGATCGCGGTAGTGCGCGAGCGACTCGGCCTGATCAAAGCAAGCGTATCGGGTAAGCATCGAAACGACCTCCTCGGTATAGACCGCCTCGGCCGCGGCGATCAGCCCCTCAACCGAATCGATACCGGTCTCCTCTATCCACGCTTCGTCCGCAAAGAGGTAGTTTTCAAAGGCCTCGCCGTTCGTGGGGATCCCGTCACCGAGAAAGACGGTGTTCACGGTCACAGCACCCTCAATGAGCGCCGTTGCCGTATTTTTAAGCTCTCCGTCCTCGGGTGCACTCGGCCCACACCCAACAAGGAGCATGGGGGCAAGAAGCAGGACGAGAAGAAGAAGCGAAAGCCGCCTCATTCCTCGCTCTCCTCAAACAGGGCACCGTCCTCTGCGTCCTCCGCGTCCTCTACGAGGGCGGGGGCGGGAGAAGCGGGGGCTGCCTCCTCTTGGGGCGCTTGCTCGATCTCCTTGAGGGTATCCTCCTCGCGCTCAAGGCGGGCAAGGTTCACGACCCGCACGCCGGCATCAAGGCGCATCACAATGACACCGCCTGCCGTACGCGAGTAGGTGGGAATGCCGCCTGCCGGTGTTCTGATAATCACACCGTCCGAGGTGATGAGGATGAGGTCATCATCCTCCCTGACCGACACAATGCCGGCAAGCGCACCCGTCTTTTCGCTGATGTTGTGACAGAATACGCCGTGGCCGCCGCGGTTCTTCATCGAGCGGAAATCGTCAAAATCCGTCCGCTTTCCGAAGCCGTTTTCGGTAATTGTCAAGAATTGTTTACCTTCCTCAACCACCACAACGCCGACAACCTCATCCTCACCCCGCAGCGAGATGCCGCGCACGCCGCGTGCTGTGCGGCCCATCGAGCGGACGTTCTCCTCCGCAAAGCGGACGGCAAGGCCGCCTCTGGTTGCGATCACAAGGTCGGTATGCCCCATCGTATGACGGACAAAGAGAAGCTCGTCCCCCTCGTCAAGCGTGAGGGCGCGCTTGCCGCCCTTGCGCTGGTATTCATACTCCGAGAGCAGGGTGCGCTTAATGACACCCCTCTTTGTTACCATCGTCAGATACTCGCTCTTTGAGAAGGCGGCGATCGGAATGATCGCAGTGAGGTATTCACCCTCGGCAAGCTCAAGCACGTTGACGATGTTGGTGCCCTTGGCGTTTCTCCCCGCCTCGGGAATGCGGTAGGTCTTTTTGGTATAGACCTTACCGAGGTTCGTGAAGAACAGAAGGTGCTCATGGCTGCCCGCCACGATCACATCACGCAAGAAGTCCTCCTCCTTGGTGGTCATGCCGCGGATGCCCTTGCCGCCGCGGTGCTGGGCCGAATAGGTATCGGCCGGCTGGCGCTTGATGTAGCCGCCGTTTGTGACCGTAACAACGCAGGTGTGGCGCGGAATAAGGTCCTCAAGATCGATCTCGTCCATCGCCTCGACAAGCTCGGTGCGGCGCGCATCCCCATACTTCTCCTTGACGGTTTCAAGCTCAAGGCGGATAATATCCTTGATCTTTTCCCCGTCTGCAAGGATCGCACGAAGCTCGGCAACCCGCAGCTGGAGCTTTTCAAGCCGATCCTCGATCTTTTGTCTTTCAAGGCCCGAAAGCTTACCGAGCGTCATCTCGACAATGGCCCCGGCCTGCGTTTCCGAAAGACCGAAGGCGGCGATAAGCCTTTCCTTGGCCTCGGGGATCGACTGCGAGCCCTTGATGATCTCGATGATCTCGTCAATATGGTCAAGGGCGATCTTATAGCCCTCATAGATGTGCATCTCGGCGAGCGATTTTTCAAGCTCAAAGCGGGTGCGGCGGGTAATGACCTCCTCCTGGTGGCGGATATAGTGGTCAAGAATATCAGGCAGGGTCAGAACCTTCGGCTCTCCGCCGACAAGCGCCAGCATATTGACGGCGCAGGTGCTTTGCAGCTGGGTGTACTTATACAGCTGATTGAGGATGACCTCGCCGTTTGCATCCCGGCGGAAGTCCACCACGATCCGCATACCGGCGCGGCCGGATTCATCGCGGATATCCACAATGCCCTCGATCTTCTTTTCATTGACAAGGTCGGCCATCGAGGAAACGAGCTGGCTCTTGTTCACCATATAGGGGATCTCGGTGATCACAATGCGCCTTTCATTCTCCTCCACCCGCGCACGGGCCCGCACGATCACGCGGCCGCGCCCGGTCGCATACGCATCGTACATCCCACGGCTGCCGTAGATGATGCCGTGTGTCGGAAAATCGGGGCCCTTGATGTACTGCATCAGCTCCTCCACCGAGCAGTCCGGGTGGTCCATCCGATAGACGGTGCCCTCAATGACCTCGGTGAGGTTATGCGGGGGAATGTTGGTCGCCATACCGACAGCGATACCCACCGAGCCGTTTACAAGCACGTTCGGGAAGCGGGCGGGAAGCACCGAGGGCTCTTTTCTCGAATTGTCAAAGTTCGGGACAAAGTCAACGACATTCTTTTCGATATCGCTCATCATATGATTTGCGATTCTCTCCATTCTCGCCTCGGTATAACGGTAGGCGGCCGCACCGTCACCGTCCACATTACCGAAGTTACCGTGGCCCTCGTCAAGAGGATAGCGCACCGAGAACGTCCGCGGACTGCGCACCATCGTTTCATAGACGGCGGCATC
>JAZNDG010000005.1:0-3477 GCA_045587985.1 Eubacteriales bacterium
GTTGCAGCGCAAGGCAGTATCGTCCTGCAACATGGTAAGCCCCATGCTCATTGCCTCAAGCGGTGAGCGCCCCTTTGAATACACGCGGGGATCGTAAGAAAGAATGGCAAGGTTAGCCGTATCACTTTCCGGCACCATCCCCTCGGGAACATTCGAAACCGTGCCGACATAAGCAGCCCTTGCAAGCATATCAAGATAGGATTTGTTTGCCGCCTCCATAGGGGTACGGCCCGAAAGTGCCGGTATCGCAAGATCGGCCATTCCGTCAAAAACAACCACAAGGTATTTCATCGGTGAGTCTCCTCAAAGTATTTATACTATAACAGTATAACATTTTACGCGCACATTTACAATGGATATTGAAAAAGTTTTTTTCGATTTTTTTTGCAAAACCTATTGATTTTCAGAAAAGAATATGGTACAATACTCCAGTCGATTGTGCCTTGTGGTGCGATCGCATAATGTAGGAACAGTCCGCTGCGTTGCTCCGTAAGAATGTTCTGTTGATAAGGAGGGCCATCATGGATAAGATCCAGGCTTTTGTAAGCGAGCAGTTGAAGAAGGAAGTGCCGAAGTTTGAGGTGGGCGACGTGGTTCGCATCCACAACAAGATCAAGGAAGGCACAAGAGAGCGTATCCAGTTGTTCGAGGGTACCGTTATCGCCAAGCACGGCGGCGGGATCTCGGAGACCTTTACGGTCCGCCGTATTTCTTACGGTGTCGGTCTTGAAAAGACCTTTCCTCTTCATTCCCCCAACGTTGAGAAGGTGCAGCTGATCCGCGCCGGCAAGGTTCGCCGCGCGAAGCTCTACTACCTCCGCGACAAGGTGGGTAAGGACGCCAAGGTCAAGGAAAAGATCTGAGCGACCGCATAATTTTGCAAACGAAAAAGGCAGTTTTGAGACTCGTTTCTTCAAAACTGCCTTTTTCGAAAAGATAATGGCTCCTCAGCCCATTTGCTCGGGCAGCTTTTTGCCGCCGAGAAGGTGGAAATGCAAATGCTTGACCGACTGACAGCCGTCCTCACCGCAGTTGGTGATCACACGGTAGCCGTTTTCAAGCCCGCAAAGGGATGCGATCCTTGGGATGGCCGTGAACACGGCCGCCACGGCATCGGCATTCTTGGCATCGATCTCGTCCGCCGAGGCGATATGCGTTTTCGGCACAACGAGAACGTGGGTCGGCGCCTGGGGCGCAATATCGCGAAACGCAAAAACGCGCTCGTCCTCATACACCTTGGTAGAGGGAATTTCACCATTGATAATTTTGCAGAACAAGCAATCCATATACATCTATCCTCCGGTTGTTGTATATAAATTGTATCACAAAGTGAACCGAAAAGCAAGCATTTCGGCTCGAAAAGAGGAGATATGCCCGAATTACTTTCACCGGCCGGGAATCCCGAAAAGCTGAAGGCCGCCGTGCGCTTTGGCGCCGATGCCGTCTATCTTGCCGGCAGAGCCTTCGGCATGCGTGCCGCGGCAGGAAATTTCACTTATAAGGAAATGGCAGAGGGGATCGCATATGCCCACGCGCACGGTGTGCGCGTCTATGTGACGGTAAACACCGCCCCACGCACGGATGAGTACGCCGCGCTTTCTGCTTATCTCGATGAGCTGGCAGCCCTTGCCCCCGATGCCTTGATCGTAGGAGATATCGGTGTTCTTTCGCTTGTGCGGCGGCGCCTCCCCCGGATGCCCGTACACATTTCAACCCAGGCAAACGTTGTTTCGGCAGAGGCCGCCCTCGCATATGCCGCCATGGGTGCCTCCCGCATCGTGCTCTCGCGCGAGCTGTCACTTGAGGAAATCAAGGCGATCAGAAAGGCCCTGCCCGAATCCATTGAGCTTGAGGCGTTCGTACACGGTGCCATGTGCATTTCATATAGCGGCCGTTGCCTGCTTTCCAATTATCTTGCCGGCCGCGATGCGGGGCGGGGCGCTTGCACACAGCCCTGCCGCTGGCGCTATAAGGCCGAGCGGGCGGAGGCCGTCCTGCGCGAGGAAAAACGCCCGGATGAGCCGATCCCGATTTATGAAGAAGGTGGAGAATCCTTCTTAATGAGCAGCCGCGACCTTTCTATGATCGCCCACGTTGGCGACCTTTGCCGCGCAGGCATTTCCTCCTTTAAGATCGAGGGGCGGATGAAGAGCGCCTACTATACGGCGGTGGTCACGAATGCCTACCGTATGGCGATCGATGCCTACCTTTCGGGGGATACATCCTACAATCCCGCATGGGGCGAGGAGGTTGACAGCGTTAGCCACCGAGAATACGATACGGGCTATTTCTTTGACAGTCCCCATACCCATGCCAAGGTCACAGAGCGTGAGGGCTATTTGCGCGAAAAAGCCTACCTTGCTCGGGTCCTCTCCTATGATTCTGTAAAGAAAACTGCTCTTTTTGAGCAAAAAAACAAGCTTTCGGAGGGGGATGTGGTTGAAATTCTGACGCCCGGCCGCGTAGGCGTCCCCTTCTATGCAAACGGCCTTGCAAGCGAAGACGGCGAACGGATCACATCGGCACCCCACCCGGGGATGCGTTTTCATCTGCCCGTTCCGATTCCTGTTTCGGAGGGAGATCTTCTGCGCGGTGCCAAGAAAGAATAAGGAGGAATCATGGAAACGTTTTTAGAGCTTTTGAAATCGGTCTTTATAGGGATCGTGCAAGGGATTACCGAGTGGTTGCCCGTCAGCAGCACGGGCCATATGATCCTCTTTGACAAGGTGGTGCAGCTGAACGCGAGCGAGGAATTTAAGGACTTTTTCCTGGTCGCCATCCAGCTTGGCTCGATCCTTGCCGTTCTCGTTGCCTTTTTCCACCGCCTCAATCCCTTTTCCCGCAAAAAAAGCGAAAACGAGAGAAAGAAAACGCTGAGCCTGTGGGCAAGAGTCATTGTCGGTTGTATCCCCGCAGGGGTCGCAGGTGTCCTGCTTGATGATTTCTTGGAAAGACATCTCTATACAGGCTCTGCCGCCGCGATCACCGTGGCAAGCGCCCTGATCCTATACGGCATTTTGTTTATTCTGATCGAACGCAGATCTCGCGGCCGCGTTATGCGCGTTGATGACACCGCCGAGTTATCCTACCGCGATGCACTCTTGATCGGTCTTTTCCAGGTTCTTTCGCTGATTCCCGGCACATCGCGCTCCGGCTCCACGATCCTCGGTGCATCCATTCTTGGCGTGGGGCGCACGGCAGCCGCCGAATTTTCCTTCTTTATGGCCCTCCCCGTTATGGCGGGCGCATCCCTCCTAAAGGGGTATAAGTTCTTTACCTCCGGGGTGGGGATCAGCGGTACCGAGATCGCCGTTCTGCTGGTTGGTATCACGGTCGCATTTCTCGTTTCGCTCTTCGCCATTCGCTTCCTGATGGACTTTGTAAAGCGGCATAGCTTTGAGGCGTTCGGTTGGTACCGTATTGCCCTCGGCACGCTCGTTCTCCTTTTCTTTGCCTCCGGGATCCTGAATTGAATAT
>JAZNDG010000006.1:0-50992 GCA_045587985.1 Eubacteriales bacterium
AATTTTCTCCCTCCCACGGTTGTCCTTACGGACGGTGCGAAAAGGGAAGTCCTTATTTCGCGATGCGGGCGTCCTGCACCTCGATCATGACCGAGATGTCGCGGCGCTCGGTAGAAACGAGCACGGTGAGCTGCTTCTGATCCTCGCTGATCTCCTGGAGCACGCCGCTGTAACCGGCGAATACACCCGAAACCACCTCAATCTTATCGCCGACCTTAAAGGCCGACTCGGCAACCGAATGCCCGATGTCGAGCTTTTTGAGCTCTGCCTCGGTCAGCGGAACCGGCCGCGACCCGGGGCCAACGAAGCCGGTAACACCCGTGACGTTACGCACAACGTGCCAGCTCTCGTCATTCATAACCATGTGGATGAGCACGTAGGTCGGCATCAGCTTGGTTTCGACCTCTTTCTGCTCTCCCTTGGCGTTGGTGACGAACCCCTTTTCGGTCAGGACGACCACATCAAAGATGAGGTGACCGAGTCCGCGGTTCTTCACGATTTGTTCAATGCTGAGCTTTACCTTGCTCTCATAGCCCGAATAGGTATGGATGATATACCACTGCGGGCCACGGTTCATTTCATTGATATCACTCATTGAACCACCCTCAGATCAGGCCTGCGAGCCAGGCGAAGAGCGAGCCGAACAGCTGGTCAATCCCCCAGAGCAAAAGGCTGAAGATCGTGACCGTTACGATTACGATAACGGCGCTCTTGCAAACCTCACGCCAGGGCTTCCAGGAGATCTTCTTGCGTTCGCTGTTGTAGTCGCGCCAGATCTTTACGGTGCGGCGCCAAAGACGCACGAAGAAATTGGGCTTTGCGTTCTTCTTCTTTTTCTTTTCGGTTTTTTTGTTAGGGACAGCGGCTGCAGCAACCGAGGTGTCAGCTTCTTCCTTTGCGACCGCAGTCGCTTCGGTTTCGGCCATCGTGTTTTCTTTTTCCATTTCAGCCATTATGAACTCCTCCCCGATCACTTGCTTTCACGGTGCAGAGTATGCTTACGGCAGAAGGGGCAGAATTTGTTCATTTCAATTCTGTCGGGGTCATTCTTCTTGTTCTTGCTCGTGTCATAGTTTCTCTGCTTGCATTCCGTGCAAACCATCGTGATCTTGACTCTCATTTAACGGCACCTCCTAATTGAATTTGGGAAAATCCCATGCATAGGCCCTTGCGGGCCGTGTACCTCCCTCAGCGTCAGAAGCGGCCGCGCATCCGTCCCTTTGATGCGCACAACAAAAAAGCCTCTGACAGAGGTAAGACAAGTATATCACCTGTTATTTGGTTTGTCAATACTTTTTTTGTATTTTTTTATATTTATTATATATGTATTTCTTCGCTCCCCGTCCCGAAGGCGTGCTTCGGCACGGAAACAGCGAAAGGGCCGCCGTGCGGCAGCCCTTTAAAGAGTTGGAAATTGCTCGGCGGCACTCTTTCTTCTTGCGGCGGACGGAGAGATCCCCATGCGCTTTGTGTATTCCTTGCTGAAGTAGGAAAGACTGCCGAAGCCGCAGGCCTTTGCCACCTCACTGACCGAAAGACGGGTGGTGGCAAAGAGTGCCTTGGCGTGCAAAAAGCACAAATGGTTTACGTATTGCAAAACGCTCGTCCCGGTGACTTGCCCGAACGAATGCAAAAGATGTGATTCGCTGATGTGTGCGGCCTCTGCGATCCTTGCAATGCTTGGCCGCTCGGTAAAATGCTCGTGGATATATTCGATGGCGGGGATGATCCCGTTCATCTTTCTTTTCGGCGTGCCGCTTTTCTTTTGCGTGCCGAGCGTATAGTGCTCGTGCAGGTGAGTGATCAGAAGAATGAGATACGCCTTGAATCGCGGGAGAAAATACGGGGCATTCCGATCCTCGGCAAGCGAGGCAAGATGGGCGATGAGCTTGGCCGCCTTTTCATCGTGGACAAGGGGGCGGTACGCAATCTCCTCAAAGGGGATATTGCATTCTCGGTAAAAATCGGGGGCAATCTTGATATAGAAGAGCTCGGACCGCTCGGAGGGCAGAACCGTTCCGTGGAGAAGGAAGGGATCGACCGCCACCAGCTCCCCCGCGTGTGCGCTGATGATCTCATCTCCGCGGAGAATGTGGATATTGCCCTCAAGAACAGCGAGGAGCTCGACCGCTTCATGCCAGTTAATATAGCTTCTCGGCACCTCACTCTTGGCCTCGCGGTAGCTTTCTCTTGCAAAGTGTGCGGCAAGTAGAGGAGAATAGTCGGCTTTCTTTTCGAAATGCAGGTAGGAATCCTTGGTTTTTTCGGTCATTTTCGCCCCTCCGTTATCAATCCTCGCTGCTTTCAGTATAAACGAAAGCGCGGCCGCCTGTCAAGGCATTGCCGCGCAAAACTATCACATTTCTGCAATTTTTTTATGAAATTAAGGGTTTTGTGTGCAGCTTCAACCCTTTTTCTCGTGCTCCTCCGCATGGCGGCGGATCGCATCGATCGAGGCGTCACTGATGTGATGCTCCATACGGCAGGCGTCCTGCGCCGCAATGGCAGGGTCAACGCCCAGCGAAACAAGAAAGCGCGTAAGGACGGCGTGGCGGTGATAGATTTTGGTGGCAACCTCTCGCCCCATTTCGGTGAGGGTGATCGCACCGTCACGGTCTACCGCGATAAATCCGCCCGCGCGCAAAACCCCCACGGCGCGGCTGACCGAGGGCTTGGAATAGCCCATGTGCTCGCCGATATCCACCGAACGGACCGTGCCGTTTTTATTAGAAAGGACGAGAATGGTTTCGAGATACATCTCGCCCGATTCCTGCAGATGCATATACCTCTCTCCCTTCGATCTTTTTTATTTAGGATATCACAAATGAAAATAAAAAGCAAGCCCCTTGTATGCTTCTATGACTTTTGGCATTGACAAGGGAATAAAGATATAGTAAAATATACAAAAAACAGTGAGGAGGGAAGATGGATGCTCGATGCTTTTTACGGTCAACTTGCTGAGCGCTCAAGCGCTGCACCGATTATTTTTTCGGTTGCACTGATGCTGTTCTTCGGATTTGCTATAACGCGCCTTACCAAACGCCTGCGCCTACCGAGCGTGACGGCGTATATCGCCGCCGGTATTCTTCTTGGTCCTTACGTCTTTGATCTTGTTCCCACCGAGGTCGTTTCCGGTATGGCCTTCCTTTCGGACATCGCGCTTGCCTTTATCGCTTTTGGTGTCGGACAGTTTTTTAAGGTGGGTGCCTTGAAGAGGAACGGATGGCGGGTCGTGGTGATTACCCTTTCGGAGGCTGTTCTTTCCTCGCTCCTCGTTTTTGCCTTCACCTACCTTGTTCTCGGTCTTAACCTCTCCTTCTGTCTTGTGCTTTCTGCTCTTGCATCGGCTACCGCCCCTGCATCCACCGCAATGACCATCCGCCAGACCGGAGCGCGCGGGGATTTCGTGGATACGCTTTTGCAGGTGATGGCGCTTGACAACATCGTGAGCCTGCTTGCTTATAGCGTGGCCATCTCGGTTGCGGTGGTAGCCCTCGGCGGTGGCGCGCTCTCGTTTGGCGCGGTGGCCATGCCGATCGCGCGGAATCTTCTCGGGGTGGTACTGGGCTTCGCCTTTGGCTTCCTTCTGCGGCTTTTGATCCCCAAGGGCCGCTCGACCGATAACCGTCTGATCATCGTGGTGGCGCTTTTGTTTCTCTTTTGCGGTATTGCCTCGGTCATTGACGTATCCCCTCTTCTCGGGTGTATGATGATCGGTGCTGTTTATACCAATCTCGGCGGAGATGACAAGTTGTTTTTACAAATCGCCTATTTCAGCCCACCCGTTCTGCTTTTGTTTTTTGTGCGGAGCGGGATCGGCTTCCGCCTTGATGCCCTTTTCGCAGGGGGAGGCGCCTTCCTTCCGCTTCCGCTTATCCTTGTCAGCCTTGTCTATTTCCTTGCCCGTGCCGCGGGGAAGATCGGCGGCTCATATCTTGGGTGCCTTGCGGTCGGAAAGGATAAAAAGGTCAGAAATTATCTTGGCCTTGCCGAAATCCCGCAGGCAAGCGTGGCCATCGGCCTTGCCGTGCTCGGTGCGCGTGCGCTCGGCGGGGAAGCGGGCGCAACGCTTGAAACGGTCGTGGTGGCTGCCGGTGTACTTTATGAAATTGTCGGCCCTGTTTCTGCCAAGCTGGCTCTTTATCTTTCGGGCTCCTATACAGATCGCCTTGAGGAGCTTGCTCCCGCCGCAACGGGAGAGGACGAGGTGGCGAGGCTTTGCGAGCGCATCCGCCTGATCCGCGAGGAGCTGCCCACTCGGCCGTCCGTGATGGACGAGGAGGATGCCTTTACCGATGCCGCGATCGAGGCGCGTGAGGCCATGCTTTCGCGCCGCCGCGGTCCGTTCAAAAATTTTTAAGACTGTGAGGTAATTTGTGATGTACGATCCTATCGCGGCCCTCCTTGGTGAGTGGGCTACCGCAATGAGCGTTGGTTCTATCCTCCTGCGCATCGGCCTTGCTCTCCTTTTCTCGGCCGTGCTCGGCTGTGAGCGCGCGGGGAAGCGCCATGCGGCGGGCTTGCGCACCTTTATTATCGTGTGCCTTGGCGGCACGCTTGCGACTCTTCTTGATATGTACCTTACGGTGGCTGTGGGGATCGCGTTCCCTTTCGCTTCTGCGGCCGCGGTGATCGCGGTTGCCATCCTTGCCTCGAACTCGGTTCTTTTCAGCTCGCGCAATCAGATCAAGGGCCTGACGACCTCGGCGGCCCTTTGGGCCTCCGGACTTCTCGGGATGCTTCTCGGCGCCGGACTTTATACGGTGGCAAGCGTTGCGTTTCTTTCTCTTGTCTTCTGCCTTTCCTATTTCCCCGCGTTCGAGCGGTACTTAAAGGATCGCTCCAACCATTTTGAGATCCACCTTGAGCTGGCAAACAAGAACGATCTTGCCGAGTTTATCACCACGATCCGCAAGCTTGGCCTTTACATTGATGACATTGAGTCAAATCCCGCTTACTTGAATTCGGGGCTTTCGGTCTATTCGATCTCCCTGACGATTCAAAGCGAGGAGCTTAAAAAATACAAAACACATGCCGAGATCATCGCTGCGCTTGCAACGATCGAGTATGTCAGCCATATTGAGGAAATGAGATAAAAAGAAAAGGACCTGCGATAGCGCCGTACCCCAAAGGACAGTTTTACAAGAATACGGCATGTCTCGAAAGAGGTATGCCGTATTTTGCATTTGTATCTACAAATGCAGTGCTTGTCAGGAAAATTGACAAACCATAGATGAACATGAAAAAGGCGCCCTTGCGCGAAGGGAGCCTTTTACCAATTCCTACATTTCTCGACAAAGTGAAATTTGTTTAATTGTTTTCGGAAATCCATTTCTTTGACCAAACAAACAATATTTGGGACATCAAATTGAAATCTACAGTTCCGCCATTTTTCAAATTCATAAAGGTTGCGACAATGTCCCGTTCATTGGAAGATACAATTTGGAGCAGATCCTTTTGATGCCTGATATAGTTTCCGGTTTGGTTGAAAGCAATTGCCTGCGCAACGAAAGAGGCGGATTTATACAGTTCCTTCAAAACATCGTTGCTTTTTTCATGCAGCATATTGTGTACACATCCGTGGAATATGTTGCAGGCACCGATTTTGATTGCTCTGTTCACAACACTTTCGTCAATAACTGCCAGCACCTCGTCAAGGCTTCCCTTGATTGGTGTGGTATCATAGCAAAACTGAAACAGATCAGATGGCTCCCAATTCATAATTTCCTTTTTCCCCGAAAGAAAACCACAAACCAATTCCCTATGTGGCAGGGTATCCAGTAGGATGTTATAAGTTTGAATGTCCATAGCCGACAATTCATCCAGAATTACAACAACATCAATGTCGCTTGTTTCAGTAGCCTCGCCACGGCCATAACTGCCTTGCAAACCAACAAACCACACACGATTTTTAAATGTCTCATCTAATGTCTGCAAGAAGCATTTCATCCAAGAAGTAATATCTATCATCTTAATCACCTCATCAAATTCTTATTTATCTGTCTGATCTATTCAAGTTTTGCTTTTGTTTAACCAATGAAACAGATTTAGTTCTAATACTTATCATAAGACAAAAACCGCAGAAAATCAATCTGCGGTTTTGCTTTTCCGGTCGGTAGGTAACGTATTGTCAAAACTGTCCTTTGGAATACGTTCCTATATCAGGTCCTTTTTTGTATTTTGAATACAGCTTATCAATGGTTCGTAAACTCATCCTCGCTCACGTTTTCGTCCAACGGGATCTCGGCACGCTCGGGGGCGGCTGCGGAATCCTCGGTTCCGTGTGCAAGGTCGGATTTGAGCATTTCTTCGTCCAGATCAAGCTCAAGATCCTCATACAGGTCTTCATCAAGATAGTCGCTGGGATCAAAGTCATTTTCCTCAAGCTCGCTCTTTACCTGGTTAAAGAGGTAAGCGCCCGCGGCGCCCTCCATGGCCGCAACACCGAGGAAGGCGGCGGCGATGCTTTTTTTCTTAGCGAAAAGGATCAGGAAAAGAACAAAGAGCGTAAAGGACTGAACAAGCAGGGAAACGGAAAGTACAAGCTTGGATTTCTTCAGCATGGAAAAGCTCCTTTCGTTAGTTGGCGTTTGCCTTCAGATAGGCGTTGATAAATCCGTCAATTTCGCCGTCCATCACGGCACCGATGTTGGAATCCTCAAAGCCCGTGCGGGTATCCTTGGCAAGGGTGTAGGGCATAAACACGTAGCTGCGGATCTGTGCGCCCCATTCGATCTTGGTTTTCACCCCCTGGATATCCTCAATGCGCTCAAGCTTCTCGCGCGCCTTGATCTCAAGGAGCTTCGATTTCAGCATACGCAGGGCCGTTTCCTTGTTCTGCAGCTGGCTGCGTTCGGTCTGACAGCCTACCACGATGCCCGTGGGGATGTGCAGGATACGGATAGCCGAGTCGGTTTTGTTGATATGCTGGCCGCCGGCGCCGCTTGAACGGTGGGCGGTGATTTCAAGATCCTCTTCACGCAGGGTGATGGTATTGTCATCGTCACTGAATTCGGGCATGACCTCCACCGAGGCAAACGAGGTCTGTCTGCGCCCCGAGGCATCAAAGGGGGATACGCGGACTAAGCGGTGCACGCCGTTTTCACTCTTGAGGTAGCCGTAAGCATTCGGCCCCTCGATCGAAACGGTTGCGCTCTTGAGCCCCGCTTCGTCACCGTCCAGCCAGTCAAGGAGCTTCACGGTGAATCCGTGCCTCTCACCCCAGCGCGTGTACATACGGTAGAGCATCTGCGCCCAGTCCTGCGCCTCGGTGCCGCCGGCACCCGCGTGGAAGGAGAGGATGGCGTTGTTTTTGTCATATTCCCCGGTCAGAAGGGTTTCAAGCCTTTGGCGCTCGGTTTCGCGCTCTATAAAGGCAAGCTCACGCGTCACCTCATCGACAGAGCCTTCGTCATTTTCCTCGATCGCCATCTCACAAAGCGTGAGCGTGTCTTCCATGGTGGATACAAGCTTTTCGTAGGCTGCGCATTTGTCCTTCATCTGCTTGATGGATTGCAGGATCTTGGAGCTTTCGTCTGCATTGCTCCAGAAATTGTCAGCCATCGTGCGGGCTTCAAGCTCCTCTGTTTTTGCCACAAGATCGTCATAGCGGATCGCCGTTTTGAGGTCGCGCACCGTATCCTCGATTTCAATAAGGCGGCGCTTGGCTTCTTCTAAGGCTACTATCAAGGGTATTTCCTCCGTTGTAGGGACCGCGCTCCCGCGCGGTTGCGTTTTCTTATAGTATAACACATATTCCTACCCTTTGTAAAGTAGAGAACAAAATTATTTTTCGCCTTGACTTTTCCCGAATTCGTGGTACAATAATATAGTAAAATACGATTTTGCGGAGGTAGCTATGAAAGTTACGAGAGAAACCATTATCGGCGATATTCTGGATGCCAGCCAGGAAACCAGACCCTTTTTTATGGAGATGGGGATGCACTGCTTTGAGTGCCCTGTTTCCCGCATGGAAACGGTTGCCGAGGCCTGTGCCGTGCACGGCGCCGATGCCGATGAGCTGATCAGAAAGCTGAACGAGTTCTTCGGTGAATAAAAAAGGCCCTTCGGATGCGCGCCTTGCCCTTGCGGCCGAGCTCTGCCGCAAGGGCGCACGCTTTGCCGATATAGGCACGGACCATGCCCATCTCCCCCTTTATCTTTTAGAGATCGGTAAGATCGAATCGGCCGTTGCGGCGGATGTCGCAGAGGGGCCGCTTGCACGCGCCAAGAGGAGCGTTGAGAGTGCGGGGATGCAGGATAGGGTAACCCTTATGCTTGCTGACGGGCTTGCCGGTATGGAGGGGCTTGGGCTTACCGATATTGCCATTTGCGGCATGGGAGGGGAGCTGATCGCCTCGATCCTCGAGGCTGCACCCTTCGTGCGTGACCCCGCTGTTCGGCTTATTTTGCAACCCATGACACGGGCGGAGGCGCTGCGGCGGTATCTTGCCGCGACCGGCTTTTCGGTTTTTTCGGAGCGGTATGCTGTGTCGGGCGGTCGCGCCTATCTTTGCCTTGGTGCCGCTTACAGCGGCAAGGTGAGTACGGTAGGGCCGATCGATGCGGTGCTTGGCAATAGCGCACTTCGCGATGTGCGGGATAAAGAGGCGTTTCTTGCCTTTCTTGATGCCCGGAAAAGGGAAGCGGAGAGGCGCCTTTGCGGAAAGATACGCGCAAACGCCTCGGCCTCGTTTGAGACCGAGCTGCTTCTTGCAATCGATATGGAAAGAGAGAAACTTTTATGACGGTCAAAGAGCTTTTTGACTTCCTTGAGGAACGCTATCCCGCCTCGCTTTCGGAGGAATGGGACCGTGATGGGCTTATGTGCTGTCCTGATCCGGATGCCGAGATCTCACGTGTGCTTGCCGCGCTTGATGTCACCGAGGGGGCGATCGCGCGTGCCAAGGAGATCGGCGCCAACGTCATTCTTTCTCATCACCCCCTGATCTTTGAGCCGCTTGAGGCTGTGCGGGCTGACCATCCCGTGGGGCGGAAGCTTCTTTCACTGATTTCGGCGGGAATTTCGGTCATTTCGCTCCACACAAGGGCGGATGCCGCCCCCGGCGGTGTGAACGCGCTGCTTGCCACCGCCCTTGACCTTTATGAGGTGATTCCCTTTGGGAATGGGCTTGGCCGATGCGGCCTTCTCGATACCGAGGAGCCCGAGCCTATTGCCGATTTTGCAAGGCGTGTGGCGGCGGCACTTTCCTCTCCGGCCGTTATATATGGCGATGCGGGGATGCCCGTGCGGCGTGTTGCGGTGGTTGGCGGTAGCGGAAAGAGCATGATCGCGGCTGCCAAGGAGGCGGGGGCCGATACGATGGTTTCCGGTCGCCTTTCATATGAAACGGTGAATGAAGCAGGATCGCTCGGCATCAATCTTTTGGAGGCGGGGCACTTTTATACCGAGGCTCTTTTGCCAAAGCGCTGGGCAGAGGATCTTGCCCTTTACGGAATAGAAACAGAGTATTATTCCTCATGCGAGGTTAACATTTTAGAGAATTAACATAACGGCGTATGCCGGGAAAAGAGAAGACATATGAAGATTTATGACGAGCTGGTAGCGCGTGGCCTGATCGCGCAGGTGACCGATGAAGCTGAGATCCGCGAGATGATCGACACGGGCCGCGCCACCTTCTATATCGGGTTTGACCCGACGGCTGACAGCCTTCATGTCGGTCACTTTATGGCGCTCTGTCTTATGAGGCGCCTGCAGATGGCCGGCAACCGTCCGATCGTTCTGATCGGTGGCGGTACGGCGTATGTCGGTGACCCCTCGGGGCGTACCGACATGCGCTCGATGATGACGCCCGAGACCATCCGCCACAACTGTGACTGCTTCCGCGAGCAGATGAGCCGCTTTATCGAATTCGGCGAGGATAAGGCCATCATGGTCAACAATGCCGATTGGCTGCTCGGTCTCAATTATATTGAGCTTCTTCGCGATGTCGGTGCCTGCTTCTCGGTGAACCGCATGCTTTCGGCCGAGTGCTACCGCCAGAGAATGGAAAAGGGGCTCTCCTTCCTCGAATTCAACTACATGATCATGCAGAGCTATGACTTCTATTATCTCTATGAGAAGTACGGCTGCAACATGCAGTTCGGCGGGGACGACCAGTGGTCGAATATGCTCGGCGGTACCGAGCTGATCCGCCGTAAGCTCGGCAAGGATGCCTATGCCATGACCATCACCCTTCTTCTCAATTCCGAGGGGAAGAAGATGGGCAAGACGGCCTCGGGCGCCGTGTGGCTGGATCCCAAGAAGACCACGCCCTTCGATTTCTATCAGTATTGGCGGAATGTGGGGGATGCCGATGTTCTCAAGTGCATCCGTATGCTTACCTTCCTGCCGCTTGAGGAGATCGATAAGATGGATGCCTGGGAGGGTAGCCGTCTGAACGAGGCGAAGGATATTCTCGCATACGAGCTGACAAAGCTTGTCCACGGTGAAGCCGAGGCGGATGCCGCCCGTGCCTCCTCCCGCGCTCTCTTTGGCGGCGGTGCAGAGGCAGAGGCCCCCACCGTTTCGCTGGATGCTTCGCTTCTCAATGACGGGGCAGCCGACATTGTCACGCTTCTTGTGGCCGCAGGGCTTGTGCCCTCGCGCTCGGAGGGGCGCCGTGCGGTTGAGCAGGGCGGTGTCACGGCAAACGGTGAAAAGGTTGCCGACATCAAGACTGTCTTTGGGGCAGATGCCCTGCGCGAGGGAATTCTTCTGCGCCGCGGCAAAAAGGCCTATAAGAAGGTCGTTCTTAACTGAAACACATAGAAAAAAGCCCGTTTGGGCTTTTTTCTTTATACAGTCGGCGCGGGCGCGGGGTTTTCAAGCGGGCGAAATGCGATCTCACCGGTCCTTGAAAGCTCGGCAACCGCTACTTCTCCCTGCTTGAGCTCTCCTTCCACGACCAGGCGCGAAAAGCGGTCCTCGAAATGGTGCAGGACGGCACGCCGCAGCTCTCTCGCGCCGTATTCCTCCGAATATCCAAGCTCGGTGAGGCGCTCCACAACCCCCTCTCCCACCGTGAGAGGAAAGCCGGCTTCATGAATACGGGCAAGCACCTCGCCAAGCATTTTGCGCGTGATCCTTTCAAGATCCTCCTTTTTCAGCCTGCCGAATACCACCACCTCATCAATGCGGTTGATCAGCTCGGGGCGAAAGCGCGTTTTTAGCTCACGCAAGGAAAGGGCGCGCTCCTTCTCGGGATTTTGATGGTCAATATTTGCAAATCCAAGCGGCGCTTCCTTTGCCGCCATCTCGCTTCCGATGTTCGAGGTCATAATAATGATCGAGTGGCGGAAGTCGGCACGCCGCCCGTGCGAATCGGTGACGAATCCGTCCTCAAGGATCTGGAGCAGAAGGTTGTAAAGATCGGGATGCGCCTTTTCGATCTCGTCAAACAGGATGACCGAATAGGGGCGCCTCCGTACCCGCTCGGAGAGCTGGCCGCCCTCCTCGTATCCGATGTAGCCGGGGGGAGAGCCGAGAAGCCTTGATACGGTATGCTTTTCCGAATACTCGGACATATCAAAGCGGAGAAGGGCGCGGTCGCTTCCGAAATAGGATTCAGCCAGGGCACGGCAAAGCTCGGTCTTGCCAACACCTGTCGGGCCGAGAAAGAGAAAGGAGCCGATCGGGCGGCGGGCATCCCGCGTGCCGGTCCTTGCTCTGCGCACGGCGGCGGTGATAGCGGCAATGGCCTCCTCTTGGCCGATCACGCGCATGGAAAGCTCGTGCTCAAGAGCCGTCAGCCTTTCGCTCTCGTCCTTTCCGAGCTGTCCTGCGGGGATGCCTGTGCGGTCGCTCACCGTTTCTGCTATGAGGTCGGCCGTCACACTCGGGCGCTCGCCCCCCGCTTTTGCGTCTTTTCCCTCGATCTCGGCAGAAAGGTTGGCGATTTCATCGCGCAGCATGCCCGCCTTCTCAAAATCCTGGGCGAGTATGGCGGTTTCCTTCTCCTGCTCCTTCTGCCTTATAATATCATAGATATTTTTTAATTCCATTGCCTCGTATGAGCTGCGCAAACGCAGCTCGGAGGCTGCCTCGTCCAAAAGATCCAGCGCCTTGTCCGGCAGATGATGCTCGGGCAGATAGCGCACCGAAAGGTCAATCGCAGCTTCGATCGCTTCGTCAGATATGGTAAGGCCGTGGTGGCTTTCATACCGTTCCCGCAGGCCGATTAGAATGGCGCGTGCTGCCTCCTTGTCGGGGGGCTCTATACGGATGGGCTGGAAGCGGCGCTCAAGGGCGCTGTCCTTTTCGATGTGCTTTCGATATTCCTCGGGGGTCGTGGCGCCGATCACGCGGATCTCGCCGCGCGCCATGGCAGGCTTCAGGATGTTGGCGGCATCAATGGCACCCTCCGCTGCCCCCGCGCCGACAATCGTGTGGATCTCGTCTATAAACAAATAGACCTCCGGCGCTTTGCGCAAGGAGTCAAGGAGCGTACGCATGCGCTCCTCAAATTCTCCCCGATATTTAGCGCCTGCCACCAAAGAGGAAAGGTCAAGAGAAAAGACGCGCTTATCAAGAAGGGGCTCGGGCACCGTCCCCTCTGCGATCCGTAGGGCAAGCCCCTCGATCACAGCGGTTTTCCCAACGCCCGGGTCTCCCACAAGGCAAGGGTTGTTTTTGGTGCGCCTTGAAAGCACGCGGATCAGGCGGCTGATCTCCGCCTCCCGACCGATGACCGGGTCAAGCCTTCCCTCTCTTGCCATCGCGGTGAGATCACGGCCGAAGCTTGCAAAGGGGAGCTCGCTATGCGCCTTCTTATCCTTGCGTTTATTGCCCATCTCCTTTTGTCCGTCAAGCAACACCGAAAGGTCCTCAAGAAGCGCGTGGATATCGGTGCCGAGGGAGGAAAGCACCTTGCGCGCTACGCACCCCTCGGACTTAAGAAGCGCCCAAAGAAGATGTTCTGTTCCTACCGTGCCGCTGCCTGCACGCGCACCTGCCGTTTCCAGTATTTTCCGTACACGGGGTGTCATATCCTCGGCACTCACGGTGCTTTTTCGCCCGATACCGGTAAAGAGGGATATGGTTTCCTTGATTTTATCGCTGTTTGCGCCGCCGCCCTCAAGAATACGGGCGGCCACCCCCTCACGCTCGCTTGCCAGCCCATAAAGCAAGTGCTCGCTCCCAAGGTATGTATGACCGAGGGAGGCGGCAATGGCAAGTGAAGAGCGCAACGCGTTTTCTGCCTTTGTTGTGAAACGGTGTGTCAAGATCTCTCTCCTTTTCTCCTGATTTTCTTGTATTCTTGACACACTCTTTTTCCATTATTCACCTTCCTTTACGGGATAGCCATAGTCACGCAGCATTTTGTCATAGAATGCCCCTGTTACGTTGCCGTCCGTCTTCATACGGTAGAGCTCTGCTATGGCGCTTGCCAGCTTTTTTGTTGCATACGAGTAAATTCCGCTCTGGTCGGTGCGCATCGGAAGACTATAACGCTCTGCCAGTGTATTCATCATCCGTTGCAGTTGTAAGACTCCCTCACCGCTTGCGCCGAGCGTGGCCGGAAGGCGCATATCAGGGGCAACCTTTGTGCTGCTTGACCGCTCATCCGAATACCGCTTGTATTCCTTATAAAGCGCTCTCCAGGTTCTATAATCCACCTCGCCCGTTTCGGGAAGGGCCGCTATCCTTTGGAATGCCGTTACCGCACGGCGGGTGGCATCACCGTAGTGGCCGTCTATTCGGATAAGGGGGATACCAAAACGCCCATAATGAAGCTCGACCAAAAAACGCTGGATTTCGCGTACAGCGGCCGCTTTATCGCTTGTATCGTACATAATCCCTCCTTATGAAACGGTATATCCCGGATACTGTCCCTCGCGCACCTGGTTGCCTGTATAAAGGTCGCTATATACGTTCATCAGATCATACCAGGTCGGTGCCCCCACGATACCTGTGACCGAGGAGGGGGAGAAGACGGTCTGAAAGGCCCGCACAGCTGCCTCGGTACCGGGGCCGAAGACACCGTCCGCCGCGGGAGTGGGAATGGAGGGGTAAAACCGCGAAACATACGCAAGGTATTCCTGCAAAACCCGCACGTCATTGCCGGTATCTCCAAGCGTCAGGGTCGTTCCGGGGAAGGGGAGGGTCTCTCCCTCCACATACTCAATGGGAATGGAGGCAAGCATACCAAGGTATGTGTTGTAAAGAAGCTCCCAGGTAATGGAGCCCACCACGCCGTCTGCCGGCAGGCCGTAGGTGGATTGGAAGCTGATGACCGAATTTCTCGTTTCCTCGCCGAACACCCCATCCACCGCCACGGGAAGCACAGCCCCCACGAACTGGGCAATATACGAAAGATAGTACTGCAAAACCCGCACGCCCTGGCCGCTTGAGCCGATCGAGAGATTTTCGGGGTATTCGGACGGAAGCTCGCCAAGCGTGAGTCCCTCGGAATTCAGCTCGGAAAGCCGCTTTACGCCGTTGTAGATATACTGGATTCGATACCAGGTGTTCCGTCCCACCACGCCGTCCGGCGTAAGGTCAAAGATCTCCTGAAAGGCGCGCACCGCTTCTTCTGTCGTTTCGCCGTAGATGCCGTTTGCGGGGGTAATCTTGGGAATGGCGGGGAAGTTCGCCGAAATACGGTTGAGGCGCGTTTGGATCAGGAGGACGGCATCGTTTGCACTGCCGCGGCGTAAAGGAACGATCGGGGCGCTTTCGGCAATGCTCTCGATCGGGACATCGCTTACGATGTCGATGTCCTCTCCGTAGTAGTACTGCAGGATTTCGTAAGGGACAAGGCCGCTTCCCGCCAGGGATACGGTTCCCCATTGCGAAAGGCCGGGGCAGGTCACACGGATGCCGTCACAGTAAGAGGCAAAAAGCGGCTCTACAAATCCTTGACGGCGGATGTAGCTGTCAAAGATCTCGTCAACGATCCTACTGACATTGTCAAATATGTCCCGCCCATTGACAAAGGCTTGGTCGTAAACGGTGGAATTGGTGATGTCGAAGGGATACCCCTGATTTCTGTAAAACTCGGTGTAAACGCGATTTAAGGCAAAGGATATCTGTGCATAGATGTTCGCGCGGATCGCCTCCTCCGGCCAGGTGGGATACACCTCGCTTGAGGCAACGTTTTTAATGTAATCGGGAAAAGAGAGCGTGATATTCGGTACGCTTGCATTCGGTGCACCGAGATGCACGGTAATGGTTTCGGGGATTGTCGGTATATTTGGCATTACAGCACCCCCTCACTGTAAAGAGGCTCTTCCTCTTCGAAATCTGTTTCCACTCTCGGCGGATATTCCTCCGGCCGGTAGGGCGGCAAGGGGATCATCTCCACTCGTTGGATGGCCGTGACTCCCGGGAAAAGCGGTACACTGAGAAAGGTGGCAGGGTAAAAGCCTTCCTTGAACACCTCAATGTCATAAAGCGAAAAGCCGGGCTCATTTCCGGGAGATTGGGAGAGGGCGGCGGCGGGGGTTGGCAGTTCGATCTGCTCTGCAAGGCCGCTCCGGTCGGTTGAGAGAAGATAGCGGATATCGCGGTTTCCCGGCGAAGCACCCACAATGCGCACATCTGCTCCCTCAACGGGCAAGAAAATCCCGGCGGTGGATACCTTGACAAGCAGTGTGCCGAGGTCGGATAACGGTGCGGCAACCTGTTCTTCTGTAGGCATACGGTATTCCTCCTTGAAGATATGTTATCAGTATATGCGCACTTTTTACGGACGGTTCGGAGAAAACACAAAAAAATCTGTCGCTCTCTGACGAAAAGCCGCTTTTTTCTCTCTGCGCGCCTTGACAACCGAAAAAGAGAAGGGTATAATATATTTGTCGATATCTTTAAGGGGACGGTGGGGAATATGAAAGAGCATTCTTATGGAGATCTCAGTATTATCGGTATGCGTGGCTGCGAGGATTTCGTAGCCCAGGTAGATGCCTATATCCAGGAGTTCCGGCGTCATGACGGTGAGGGCACTTATATTGCCGAGGCCAGCTGCCCGCGCTTTGGCAGCGGGGAAGGCAAGGGCATGATCCGTGAATCAATGAGGAGCCGCGATGTATATATTATTGCGGACGTATTTAACTACGGTGTGACCTATGAGATGTATGGCATGACCGTGCCGATGAGCCCGGACGATCATTTTCAGGATATCAAGCGCATTATCGGTGCCATCGGTGGTAAGGCAAAGCGCATTACTGTTCTGATGCCGATGCTGTATGAGGGGCGTCAGCACAAGCGTGCCAGCCGTGAATCGTTAGACTGTGCGCTCGCCCTGCAGGAGCTGCACAATATGGGCGTGACGAGCATTATCACCTTTGATGTACACGATCCTCGTGTGCAGAATTCCATTCCCCTTTGCAGCTTTGATAATTTCCGTTCCACCTACCAGATGATCAAGGCACTGGTAAACGAGTATCCCGATATCGAATTTGACAAGGAAAAGATCATGATCGTTTCGCCCGATGAGGGGGCAATGTCGCGCTGCATGTATTATTCCTCCATTCTCAGCCTTGAGCTTGGTATGTTCTACAAGCGCCGCAACTATTCGATCATTGTTAACGGCAAAAATCCCATTGAGGCACACGAGTACCTCGGGCGTGACCCCAAGGGAATGGATGTGATCGTTGTTGACGATATGATTTCCTCGGGTGAGTCGATGATCGATGTTGCACGCCAGCTGAAGGCGCGCGGCGCAAACCGCATCTTCATTTTCACAGCCTTCGGTCTCTTTTGCAACGGACTTGAGCTGATGGACAAAGCGTATAGCGAGGGTCTCTTCACCCGTATTATGACCACGAACCTCGTATATCGCACGCCTGCACTTCTTGAGAGAGAGTGGTACCGCGAGGTCAATATGTGCAAGTATGTTGCTTACATTATCGATACGCTTAACCACGACCAGAGCGTGGCAGGGCTGCTTGATCAGTCCAAGCGCATTCATAAGCTTGTGACCGATCATAAAAAGGCACAGAACAGCTACAAAAAGATTCGGCATTAAGCAAAAGGAAAAGGCGCGGCATGCAGCCGCGCCTTTTTATATTTTATTTTGTTTCGAATTTATATCCGACACCCCAAACGGTTTTCAGAACCCATTTGTCCGAAACGCCCTCAAGCTTTTCGCGCAGGCGCTTGACGTGTACATCCACCGTACGGCTGTCACCGTAGTATTCAAAGCCCCAGACCTTGTCTAACAGCTGGTCGCGTGTGTAAACGATGTTGCAGTGCGAGGCAAGGAAGTAGAGAAGCTCAAGCTCCTTCGGCGGAATATCGATCTGCTTGCCGCAGAGCTTCAGCTCGTATCTTTGACGGCTGATCTCGATATTTTCAAAGCGTACCACCTCATCGTTCGAGCCGTTTTGTGCATGGTAGCGGCGGAGAACCGCTTTGACACGGGCCGAAAGCTCGTTGAGGTCAAAGGGCTTGATCACGAAATCGTCAGCACCCAGCTCAAGACCGAGCACCTTGTCAAACACCTCGCCCTTGGCAGTCACCATAATAATGGGCTTTTGCGAGTTCTCGCGGATCTCGCGGCAGACCTGACGGCCGTCCTTTTTCGGCATCATGATGTCAAGCAGCACAATGTCGGGGTCATAGGAGGCGAAGACCGAAAGGGCTTCCACCCCATCGTAGGCAACCTTAACCTTATATCCCTCGTTTTCGAAATAAAGGCGCATCATATCGCAGATATTGGGGTCATCATCGGCGATCAGAATTTTAATGTCGGTCATATCGTCATCCTTTCCCGTCTTTATTGGCGATGTCACACCTATTATAAAGCATCCGTGTGGATTCTGTGTGAATTTCCTGTAAAAACTGTTAAAACTTTTTCTACGTCTATTCTAACATATCTTGTGCAGGGTGTCAAGTGAGGGGAGCGGCTAAAAATCCCAAAAGGTGCTTGCAAGGTGGCGCCTTGTGTGGTATAATTAGAAAAGCGCGGCACGGCCGCGCCAAGACAAAAACAAATAAAGAGGAATTTTATGAAGCTCGGTATCGTGGGGCTGCCGAATGTCGGCAAGAGCACCCTTTTCAACGCACTGACCAACGCAGGGGCCGATTCGGCCAACTACCCCTTCTGCACCATAGACCCCAACGTGGGGGTCGTGGCAGTGCCCGACCGGCGGCTTGACCGCCTTGCAGAGGTGTATCACCCTGAAAAATATACGCCCGCCGTCATTGAGTTTGTGGACATCGCAGGGCTTGTCCGCGGTGCCTCTCGCGGAGAGGGGCTCGGCAATAAGTTCCTTGCAAACATCCGTGAGGTGGATGCCATTGTGCACGTGGTGCGCTGCTTTGAAAACGGCGATATCGTGCACGTGGACGGGGGCGTTGACCCTGCGCGTGATGTGGATACCATTAATCTTGAGCTTGTGTTCTCGGATCTTGAGATCGTGGAGCGCCGTATTGAGCGTGCGACCAAGCTTGCCAGAACCGACAAGACGGTGGCAAAGGAGCTTGCCGTTCTTGAGCGCATCAAGGAGGTTCTTGACAGCGGTCTTTCCGCCCGCACGCTTGTGCTTGACGAGGAGGAAGAGGCGCTGATTGCCGAAACCCGTCTTCTGACGAGAAAGCCGATGATCTATATGGCGAATATCGGGGAGGATGAGGTGGACGGCAGCTACCGCGAAAATGCCGCCTATTGCCAGCTTGCCGAGATTGCCGAAAAGGAGCATGCCGAGATCATTGCCGTTTGCGCACAGATCGAGGCCGAGCTTTCGGACATGACGGGGGAGGACAAGGAAGCGTTTCTTGCCGATCTCGGAATTGAGGAAAGCGGTCTTGATAAGCTGATCCGCTCGGGGTATGCACTCCTCGGCCTTATCAGCTACCTGACGGCCGGGCCCAAGGAGGTCCGTGCTTGGACGATCAAGGAGGGGACAAAGGCGCCTGCGGCAGCCGGTAAGATCCACAGCGATTTTGAACGCGGCTTTATCCGTGCCGAGGTGGTTGCCTATGACGACTTCTTGCGTGAGGGCAGTGTGAATGCCGCAAAGGAAAAGGGCCTCTACCGCAGCGAAGGAAAAGAATACGTCATCAAGGATGGCGATATCGTCCTCTTCCGCTTCAATGTCTGATTGATAAAACAAAAAAGCACCGCACGGTGCTTTTTTATTTTACCGAAGAGGCATAAGGTAGAAGCCGTAAGGCGAGATCGCTTCGGCCTCCTCGGCAAGATTTTGCGAAAGCGCTTCTGGGTAGGCGGTAAGAAGGCGGCAGTCGCTTGGCAGTATAAACGCTCCCTCGCGCCCTTCCTCCTTCGGATGTGCGCCAAGGTAGAGAAGGGATGCATCCTCAAGGAATACGTTTTGCGCTTCTGCGTTTACAGTCGCGAGGGCGGCGGGGGATGTGTATACGATCCGCCCCTGCACCCGCTCGAATGAAAGAAACAGCGTTTGGTGGGCCGAGTTGCGGCTCATAAGGAGCTTGATCGTTTGGCCGTTTGTCGATACGGTGGGCCCGCTTGCGATTTCCCAGCGTATGCCGAGGTGCTCCGCAAGTGCGGCAAGCTCGGCTTCTGCATCCTTGTCTTTTCCTTCGCCGGGCAGAATGACCGTGCGTACAAGAAGATTCTCTGAAAGGGATGAAAGCATATCCGCACTGCGCTCGGATAGGTGCGTCAAAAGAAGCGTATCGATCTCGGTGATACCCTGCTCCTCAAGATGGCCAAGGAGCGCACTTGTGTCCTCGGTACACGCATTGGCAACAACCGTCACGCGGCGGTGCTCCCGCAGGACGAGATAATCATCTGTATCCGCCCTTGAAATAAGCAGGAAGGCTCTTGTCTCGGACGGGATATACAGGGAAAGAAAGACACCGCTGAGAAGAGCGGTTGCCACGAAAAACCTTACCAAAAAGCCACGGCGTGTCTTAAAGCTCCGCACGAGCAGGATACCGAGGTAGAGTGTGAAGAAAACAAGGGCAACGGTAAAGAGCGGATAGGAAGCTGTTGCGTAGGCGCCGCGCACGCCGGATGCGAGGCGTACGCCGTCAAGCGTACGCTGTGATAGCCATTCGGCAATAGGGCCTATCGCCGCAGGGAAGAACAAGAGAAAGGGGCCTATGGCAAGGGCAAGGCTGACCGGTGGAGAAAGAAGAAGGTTGGCAGGGAGCGCAACAAGAGAAATATGGCCAAAGATAAGGGTGCTCAAGAGCGTTGTGAAAAGAATCGCGCAAAGGCCGCAGAGAAGAGAAAAAGCCAGGGTGTGAAGAAGTCTTCCCACGATCCTTCGCCGCAAAACGGTGCCCGGGAGAATGTCGAGCGCGGTGAGGATGCCGAGGGTGGCAAGAAAGGAGAGCCAAAGCCCCACGTCCATAGCTGCTGTGGGAGAAACGAGCATGATAAGGGCCACCGACAAAAATAGTGATGTGACCGAATCGGACAGAAGCCGTAAAAGACGACCGAGCTCTGTAAGTGTCAGCATTAGAGCGGCGCGGAGAAGTGAAAGCGGAAAGCCGGCGATCGCGGCGTACAGTGAAAGGAAAAGCAGAAGAAGCAAAAAACGTACTGCGTGCGGCACTCGTAAAAGGCGCAAAAAGCGCAAAAGGAGGAGCGCGAGGATGGTAAGATGCATACCGCTCAATGCCAGAAGATGCGAGATTCCGCTACGGCGGAAGGCGAGCACCGTTTCATCCGATAGAGCGCTCCGATCTCCGAGAAGCAGGGCAGAATAGAAGGCAGAGCCTTCCTTGCTTGTTCCCTCTTCAATTCGCGTGGAAAGAGCTTTTCTTAAGGTAGAGATAAGCCCACGAGTTTCGCTTGTTGCAAGGCGCTCCGGTGCGGATATAGCTTCTGCCTGTCCTGCGATTCCTTCGGAATACAGATAATCGTTTCCGTAGTGGCTGACCGTTACCGTGGCCGTGATGCGATCGCCCTCTCTAAAGGGTTCGACCTCGGCCCCTGTTTTCAAGAGAAGACGGAGATTCACGTGCTTTTTGTCCAATTCCTCCGCATGCACGAGATAAACGGCGCCGCCTGCGGTGGCCTTATCAAGCGCTTCTACCTCGGCAAGAAGGGTATGCGTGCTACCTGCATCCGCCGTCCTCCACGGTGCGTGACGGCTTTCGTGGTAGACGGTTTGCACGCCCAGACCGAGAAGGAGTGCAAGCGAAAGAAACAAGGGGAGCAGGCGGTGGGTCCCTTTCTTTATGAAAAACAGAAAAGAAAACGCAAAAAAGAGGAGAAACGGAATCAGCACCCAAAGGGGCGATGCTCCGCTTCTCCAAAGTGCTTGTGATAGGATAGAGCCAAGAATGAAGAATAGAGAGAAAAGGGCAAGGGGGCGTTTTGAAAAGAGCTTCATGCGTTTATACCGTTACCGCTTCTTCCTTGATTTCTGCCGGCGACTCGCCAAGCGTTTTCGAAGCGGCCTTGCAAAGAACCCCTGCGGGAAGGATGAAGGATGCGGCGGCAGGAACGATACCGGCGGAAAGCTCCCTCACGTGTTCGATCTCGCCATCCACGCAAATGGGCGTTTCTTCGGCGAAGCACATATAAAGCGATTTCGATTGCCGATAGGTAATGTATTTTGCGGCAGTTTCAAGATGGGTGCCTGCTTTGTAGGAGGAAATGAGCGAGAGAAAGGTGGCTCTTGAAACCTTCTCAATGATGTTCACATCAAAAAGCCCGTCATTCAGGATGGCACGCGGATTCGAGTGAAAGCCGCCGCCGTAAAAGCGGCCGTTGGCAACCGACATAAGGAGCAGGGGCCGTTCAATGACCTCGCCATCCTCAAGCTCGATGTGCATATCGGTGGTCATTTTGTGCAAAAGGGCTGCGGCAACCCCCGCGCTGTAAGCCATGCCGGATGGGATAAAACGGCTCTTTTTCAGCTTGACCGTGCGCTCCACCACGTTGCAGTCAAAGCCGATGTTCAGCATATTGACACAGTAGCGGTCGTTATAGCGGATAAGGTCAATGGGCATCGGTCTGCCCGCCAGCTGACGTTCAATGTCAAAAAACGCGGCGCGGTCATCAAAATTGCGGCAGAAATCGTTCCCGGTTCCGATCGGGACGAGGGCGAATTCGGCACGGCTGCTTGTGGGTGCGCCGTTGATCACCTCGCACAGCGTACCGTCCCCGCCGCAGGCATAAAAGCGGTGGCGCCCCCCGTCAGAGGCCAGGCGGTTCTCAACAAAGCCGATGGCATCGGCGGGCGCTTTTGTGATATAGATTTCGTAGTCAACACCCTGCGCCTCGGCAGCGGTACGGATCTTTTCGGAAAGGGCCGTGACAAAGGCACCCTTTCCCGCCGCGGGGTTGATGATAAAATGATGCTTCATAGAAAAACTCCGCAAGTAAGATTGCCCCCAGTATAACACAGGTGGAGAAAAAAGTCAAATTATCGGCCGCTTCTCATCATCTCGTAGTATGCCTTTGCGGCTTGCTCGGTCTTGTTTTCGCCAAAGGTATAATATTGCTTGCCTGCAAGATCCTCGGGGAGATAGGTCTGCTCCACATAGTGGTTCTTAAAGTCGTGGGGATAGAGATAACCGCGGAAGAGCGGGCTCTTCAAGTGCTCGGGGATGGCCTGTCCGCGCCCTGCATCCACATCCTCACGGGCGGCGTGATAGGCAAGATAGGAGCTGTTTGATTTTGGTGCGGTGGCAAGCACGATTGTCGCATTGGAAAGGGGGATGGCGGCCTCGGGAAGCCCGAGCTCACGCGCGCTCTCGGTACAGGCACGCACGATAACGGCGGCCAGCGGATAGGCGGGGCCGATATCCTCGCTTGCAATGACCTGCAAACGGCGGATCGCCGCAAGCAGGTCGCCCGCGGCCAGGATCTTGGCAAGGTAGAAGATCGCCGCGTTCGGGTCGCTTCCGCGGATGGATTTTTGCAAGCAGGACATCAGGTCGTAATGCCCATCTCCCGTTGAGCTGAAGGCGCCTGCATAAGAAGGGAAGAGGTGCGAAAAATCCTGCTCATCAAGGATATCCCCGGCAAGATAATAGGCGTTTTCAAGGAGGCCGACCGAAGCGCGGACATCCCCGCCTGCGTGGGAGGCTACCGTTTCAAGGAGGGCGTCACTTGCCGTTTTTTCGGTGCCGTTTTCCTCATTCAGCTGCATGAGCGCCCGGCGGAGAAGCGGCACACAAGCCGATGGCTCTACCGGCTGAAATTCAAAGACAGAGGAGCGTGAAAGAATGGCGGGATAAATCGCAAAATACGGGTTTTCCGTGGTAGAGGCGATCAGGGTGACACGCCCATCCTCCATATATTCGAGGAGCGACTGCTGTTGCTTCTTATTGAAATACTGGATCTCGTCAAGATAGAGAAGCACTCCGCCATTCCCAAACATATTGGAGGTTTCGGTAATAACGGCCTTCACGTCTGCAAGAGAGGCGGTGGTGGCGTTCAGACGGCAAAGGTGCAGATCGGTGGCCTTTGCAATGATGCTGGCCGCCGTGGTTTTTCCGGTGCCGGGAGGGCCCGCGAAAATCATGTTGCCCACACGTTGCTTTTCGAGCATGCGGCGCAGAATGCCCGCTTTTCCGACAAGGTGCTCCTGCCCCACCATTTCATCAAGGGTTGTAGGGCGAATACGGTCTGCAAGAGGACGATAGCTCATAATGCTTCCTTTCAGGAAAATAGATTGCCCTGTGGGCGGAACAGCCGTTCCACTTCCTTGGCTAGGAGAAGATGCTCGGGGCGGTTAAGCGCGGGATCCTCGGTAAGAAGCTGCGTTGCCTCCGAAAAGGCGGAGGAAAGGATGCTGCCATCGGCGGCGAGAGCCGTTTGAGAGAAGCGCAGGCCGCCGCTTTGGCGGATCGTGCCGTCATCACTTCCCGAGAAAAAGTCACCGGGGCCGCGCAGGCGGAGATCCTCTTCGGCAATTTCGTAGCCGTCATAGGTCTTGCAAAGCGCATTCAGGCGCTTTCTTGATATCTCCCCCTTCGCATCCGAAACAAGAACGCAGTAGGACTTGCGCGTGCCGCGGCCAACCCGCCCGCGAAGCTGATGCAGCTGAGAAAGGCCGAACCGCTCGGCGTTCTCTACCACCATCAGCGAGGCATTCGGGACGTTCACACCGACTTCAATGACGGTGGTGGATACGAGAATATCGATTCCTCCGTTCACAAAGCGGGACATAACTGCGTCCTTTTCGGCCGTCTTCATTTTTCCGTGGAGATAGGCAACTGCATATTCGGGAAAGACGGTTGCCAGCATTTCGGCGTATTCTACTGCCGTTTTGACGGGTGGGCGTTCCCTCTCCTCGGGGAGAAAGACCTTCCCAAGCGGAATGGCTCCCTCGTCCTCCTCTTCCTCAATGGCGGGGCAGACGATATAGACCTGCCCCCCCTCGTTAACGGCACGGCGGATAAACCCATTAAGGCGTTCTCGCTTGTCCTCCCCAACGAGGAAGGTGTCCACCCGTTGTCTGCCTGCGGGCATTTCCTCAATGCGGGAAATATCAAGATCACCGTAAAGGACGAGGGCAAGCGTCCTGGGAATCGGCGTTGCGCTCATAACAAGAAGATGGGTATTTGGGTTCCTTTCGCGTATCGCCGCCCGTTGGCCGACACCGAAGCGGTGCTGTTCGTCCGTTACGGCAAGTCCAAGATCGGCAAAGGCAAGCTTTTCATTCAGGAGCGAGTGGGTTCCGATAAGAAGATCGGTGCGCTCCTTGCCCTCTGCAAGCAGGGAAGAATAGATGCGCCCCTTCTCCTTTTGCGAGGTCGAGCCGATGAGCAGCTCAACACGCAAGCCAAGATGCCCGAAAAGCTCCGAAAGATCCTTGTAGTGCTGGCGCGCCAAAATTTCGGTCGGCGCCATGATGGCGGCCTGATGGCCGTTCAAGATGGCAATATAGGCGGCGATGGCGGCGCAGACGGTTTTGCCGCATCCGACATCCCCGACCAAAATGCGGCTCATCGGCACACCGCCGGGGCGTGCCATATCGGCCGCGATATCGCGGACCGCGCCCTTCTGCGCATCGGTCAGCTCATAGGGAAGAAGCGAGAGCAGAGGGGAAATATTCTGCTTCTTGCAGCCGGGGGCGCCCCCTTGACGGGGAGAACGCCTTGAAAGCGAAAGCCCGAGGGAGAAGGTGAGGTATTCATCGAACGCAATACGGTCAACGGCGCGCTTCAGCTCCTCCTGCGTGAGGGGCTCGTGTAGCGATTTTATGGCTGTTGCGAGCGTAGGAAGTTCATATTTTTGACGGATATTTTCCGGCAGAAAGTCTTTGAGGGTGGGGAGCACCGCGAGCGCTTCATGGACGGCGCTTGCCACGATCTTGCTGCTGAGTCCCTCGGCAAGCGGATAGCGCGGCACCATCTCGGGCAACGGCCTTTCGGGCAAAATCTCCTCGGCTGCGGGGTTGGTGAGGGTAAAATGCTTTTTGCCCGCGGCTATCTTGCCAAAGAAGCGGTATTCGCCCCCAACCGTAAAGCGGGTGGCCGCATACGGTTGATTGAAATAGACGATCTCTGCCGTTCCGCTCTCGTCAAACGCACGGAACTTGGTCACCGACATTCCGCGCCGTAGCCTTGCGGTATAAGGGACATTGGCTACCGTAAGGATAAGGGAATAGGTCCCACCGTCCTCGACCTTTGAAAGCGTTGTGATATTTCCCCGGTTTTCATAAGAACGGGGGGCATGATAAAGGAGATCGCGCACGCAGAAAAGACCAAGGCGTGAGAACGCCTCGGCACGGGCCTTACCGATTCCGTGCAGGTCACTTATCCTGCTATCGAGTGTCAGCTCCTTCATTGCACGCTCCTTTTACGTTCATTTTACAACAAAACGGGCGCACATACAAGTGATTTTTTGTTTTTTTGCTGTAAGGGAAGAAAAATTCACGTTTCTGTTTACAAACGGAAAAATCTTTGCTATAATGATATGTACTATATCTATTTTGAAAGGAGATGCCGCGCATGCGCAAAAAAGAGCCTCGAATTGCGACCCGTACCGATATTGCCGTCCTGATCGGTCTCTTTTGTGTGATACTCGCACTCTATATCGTCGTGCGCCCCCTCTTTGGCGAGGGTGGGGATCTGTTCGCGGGGATGCTGGCTATTCTTCTGTACCTCGGCCTTCTTGGGATATGGGCGGCCATCCGGATCCGCCGCACAGGGATTACCGTGCCCGAGGCGATCGATACGATCTTTGAAACCGAGCTGGTGGCGGCGCTTGAGGAAATGGCGCACCCCGTTCTTCTGACCGATGAAGCGGGGCGGGCGGTTTTCTGCAACCGCGCCTTCCTTGCGCTTGCAGACCGTGAGATCGTAGCGGCGGGGACGCATTTTTCAAGCCTCTTCAGTCTTCTTGACGGGGAAGAGGGCGGGTATGCCGATTTCGGCAATAGGCGCTGCCGTATGCACAGAATGCCGGTTGCACGGCAGGAGCGCAGCTACACGCTCTTAAGCTTTTATGACGAAACCGAAAGGCTTGAGGCTGTGCGCCATTATCGGGAAGAGCGCACGGTGGTTGCCTATGTCATCATAGACAACATTGAGGAGATCCTGCAGTTCGTGCAGGATAACTACGCCGAAACCTCTCACAGAGTGGAGGAGCGCCTCAGGGAGTGGATGCTGTCGGCCGGTGGGGTTTTCCGCGCTTATGACCGCAACAAATATCTTCTCCTCTTCGATCAGGTCTATCTTGATGAATGCCTTGCCAATCGCTTTGCGATTCTTGATGAAATACGGAGCATCCGTGTGGGCGACGGTATGCCGATCACCGTTTCGATCGGTGTTTCCCGCCTGGCAGAGGGGACTCTTGCCGAGCGTGAGGCGGCCGCACAGTACGCCCTTGACCTTGCGCTCCAGCGCGGGGGTGACCAGGCCGTTCTCCGTGATGATGAGGGGGTCTCCTTCTTTGGCGGCCGTACCAAGGCGGGCTACAAGCGCGTAAACATCAAGGCACGCGTGGTAGCCAAGAAGCTCCTTTCCTTGATCGCACGGGCAAGCAATGTTCTGATCATGGGGCACCGCTTCGGTGATTACGATTCGTTCGGCGCATCAGTCGGTCTTGCGCGGCTGGTGCTCAATCAGGGCGTGCGTGTCAATATTGTTGTAAACCGAGACGATGCAAATCTTGCTCCCTGCTTTGAGCGGATTGCGGGCCTTTCGGAATACCGCGGCCTTTTCGTGGATAAGGCCGAGGGGCTTGACCTTGCGGGGGCGGATACGCTTCTGATCGTGGCGGACGTCAACAACTCGGGATACGTAGAGTGCCCCGATCTTATGGAAAAGGCTGTCACGGTTGCGGTCCTTGATCATCATATCAAAACGGTGGACTATACACCGAATGTTAAGCTTGAGTATATTGACTCCACCGCTTCCTCTGCCTGTGAGCTGGTCTCCGAAATTATAGAGAACAGCGTGGGCGGCCGTGTATTGCGCCCCGAGGAGGCCGAGCTGATGCTTTCGGGCGTGCTTCTTGACACCAAGCGCTTTACCCGCAACACCGGGACACGGACCTTTGCCGTTGCCCAGTTCTTGCGCGGTGTCGGCGCGAATCCCGGAGAGGCCTTTGAGCTCTTTAAGACCACGGTCAGCGACCTTGAAAAGGAAGCCCGCTTCCATACCAACGTCCTGATCTATCGCAACAAGATCGCCATTGCCGCCTGTGATGAGGAGGAAGTGGATGCCTCCTACCGCATTGCCGCCGCAAAAGCGGCAGACGGCCTGCTTGGTGTCAAGGGCGTGACCACCTCCTTTGCACTGGTTCTGATTGAGGATACCGTGCATATATCGGCCCGTTCGGACGGCTCTGTAAACGTCCAGGTGATTCTTGAGCAGTTTGACGGCGGCGGCCACTTTGACGTGGCGGGTGCCCAGGTGAAGGGGACCACGCTTGAAGCGGTCGTGGAGGCGCTGCGCGATTCGATTGACGATTATTTTGACAATAAATACAAGGGAGAAAACATATGAAAGTCGTACTGTTGGCCGATGTGAAGGGCCAGGGAAAGAAAAATGATGTGGTTGAGGTTTCGGACGGATACGCGAGAAACTTTCTTTTGCCGCGCAAGCTTGCTGTGATTGCCGACAGCAAGGTGATGAACGAGCTCCGTACCAAGGAGGAGGCCAATGAATTCCGTATCCGTGAGGAGCAGAAGGCCGCCCGTGCTCTTGCCGAGCGTCTTGCCACCCTGACGGTGAAGATCAAGTGCGCCTCGGGTGCGGACGGCCGCCTTTACGGTGCCGTGACCGCCAAGGATATCGCCGAGGTGCTTGATAAGGAATTCGGCATCAAGATCGACAAGCGCAAGATCACCCTTTCCGAGCAGATCCGTACCTATGGCGTGTTCCCTGTTGAGGTGCGCCTTTATACCGACATTTCAGGAAAATTCACCGTGGTTGTCCACGAGTAAGCAGGAGCTTTTATGAGTGACGAACTTGGGAGAAGGCTTCCCGTATCCATCGAATCGGAGCAGGCCGTTCTCGGCAGCATTCTGATCCGCCCCGATAGCCTTGAAACGATCGTTGGCCTTCTTGAGCCGGATGATTTTTCGCTCGAGGAGCATAAGCGCATTTTCCAAACCATGCGCTCCATGTTCCTTGCCAGCCATAATATCGATACGGTCACGCTGGTCAATACGCTTGTTGAGGACGGTGTATATTCCGAATCGGGCGGGATCGAGTATATCAAGACGCTGTCCTTCAGTGTTCCGAGCGCTGCCAATATCCGTGACTATGCCAAAACGGTCAAGGATAAGGCTATTCTGCGCCGTCTGATCCGTGCATGCGAGAGCATTGAGGAAACCGCGTATTCCGAGCAGGGAAGCGCCGCGCATATCGTGGATGGGGCTGAGCAGACCATTTTTGAGATCGCACAGAACAGAAACAGCAATGAGCTGCGCCATATCCGTGACGTGGCCGATGCTGTCTATCAGGATCTTAATGCGCTTTCCCAGAACCCGAATCAGACGCGCGGTGTGCCAACCGGTTATTCGGGGCTTGACCGTGTGCTTGTCCAGCTTGGCTATGGTGACTTTGTGATCGTGGGTGCCCGCCCTGCTATGGGTAAGACGAGCTTTGCTGTGAACATTGCCACAAGCGTTGCCAAATCCACGCAGAAGACGGTGTGTATTTTCTCGCTTGAGATGTCGGCAGAGCAGCTCGTGAACCGTATGCTGGCGAGTGAGGCACGGGTGGATAGCTCCACCCTTCGCCGCGGCACGCTCTCGCCCGATGAGTGGGTGCGGCTTGCCGATGCGGCCGCAGAGCTTTCCCGCACCGAGATCTATATTGACGATACCACCAATATTTCGGTGACCGATATGAAGGCCAAGCTTCGCCGTGTCAAGAATCTCGGCCTTGTCGTCATTGACTACCTCGGCCTTATGCACAGCGGCAGAAACATCGATAACCGCGTGCAGGAGGTTTCCGAGATATCGCGTAGCTTGAAGCTGATGGCCAAGGAGCTTGGTGTGCCGATCGTATGCTGCGCCCAGCTTTCCCGTAATCCCGAGAGCAAGGGCCGCGGCTCCAAGCGTCCTATGATGAGCGACCTGCGCGATTCGGGCTCGATCGAGCAGGATGCAGACGTTGTGCTGTTCCTCTACCGTGATGACTATTACGACAGGGATGACGGCGAGGGCGGACAGGTTACCCCCTCGGATATCAGTAAGATCGAGGTCATTATCGCAAAGAACCGCCATGGCGGTGTCGGCACGGTCGAGATGCACTTCGATAAATCCTTTACAAAATTCTATACCATCGACAATACGCCGGGCATCGAAATGCCCCCGCCTGCGGGCAACGCATGATGGCCGAATATTCTTCGCTTTTTCTGCGTGCCGAGGCGCGCGCCCTTGCCTATATGGAAAAGGAGGGGATGCTCCCTCTTTTCAAGGGCGGGGTGCTGCTTGCGCTTTCGGGCGGTGCCGATTCGGTCTTTCTCCTTCATGTGCTTGCCCGTCTTGCAAGAAAACGCGCATTTTCGCTCTTTGCCCTTCATGTGCATCACCACCTGAGAGGGGCGGAGGCCGACCGCGATGCCGATTTTTGCCGTTCGATCACGAAGGAGCTTTCGGTGCCCTTTTCCGTTACCCATGTGGATGTATTGGCTGCATCGGCAAGAGGCGGAGTAGAGGCGGCCGCCAGGCGCCTGCGCTATGACGCACTCCGGAAAGAGCAGTCCCGCCGTGTGGCGGCCATGATCGCCACTGCACACCACGCAACCGATCATCTTGAAACTGTCTTGCATCAGATGCTCCGCGGCGGCGGTGTCCGTGCGCTTCTTGGTGTACGCCCGATGCAGGGGGCACTTGTACGTCCCCTTCTTTGCCTTTCGCGCAAGGAGATCGAGGCGGCTCTTTTGTCCTCGCATATCCCTTATGTGACAGATAAAACTAACGAAGATGGTGCCTACACGCGCAATCGCCTGCGGAAGGATGTCCTTCCGCCGCTCTTGGCCGCGCTTCCGAGTGCGGAGCGCTCGGCGATGCGCCTTTCCGAAGCCCTTTCTCACGATGCAGCCCTCCTTGACCTTCTTGCCGAGGAGGCGCTGAAGACCGCGCCGCGGAAGGAAAGCGGCGTTTCTGCTACCTACCTCAAGGAGCTGCCCGAGGCGCTTCGCCGCCGTCTTATCGTGCGGCTTTATGAGTGCGAGCGTGGCGAGGAAGACTTTGACGTTCCGATCGAGCATACGCATATCGTAGCCATCTCGCGCCTGCTCATGACCGGGCGCACGGCGTTTTCTCTCTCTGTTCCCCATCACCTGTATGCGCGCCTTTCGGACGGATTCTTTTTCTTTACAAAAGGAAAGGCCGCTTCTGCCGATGCGCCGCTTCTGCCCACTTCGCTTGCGGAGGGAGAGAATTCCTTGCCCGGCGGTTTTACCGTCACGCTTTCTCGCGGCCGGGATGAGATCCGGGTGCATTGTTCTTCAAAACTTTACAAAATAGACACCGAGGCGGCATTTTCTCCCGCTATAATAAACGGAGAGCTTACGGTGCGGGGGCGTGTGGCAGGGGATGCCTATTCCTTTGGCGGCCACACACACCTCTTAAAGAAGCTCTATAACGAAAAGAAGATTCCGCTCTCTGCGCGTCCCTACCTTCCGCTTTTGTGTGACAAAGCGGGAATCGTTTGGATGCCTCTTTGTCCCGTGCGTGAAAAAGCTGCAAAGGACATTGAATAATCGCTTTCCCGCAAGGATATGATGAATAGAGGTATCCTTTTCGGGCGCACACATTATTTTACGAACCAAAAAGGCAAGAAAGGCTTGGAATATACCGAATGAAAGCAAATACCAAAAACGTTGTTCTCCTGCTTCTTCTTGTAGCCGTATTCATTTTCGCGGCCGTTATCATTACCGATATGGTCTCGGACAAGGAAGAATTCGGTTACTCGGATCTTGTGGATCTGATGGAAAAGGATGGGATCAAGGAATTCACTCTCGACGTAGATGGGTATATCACTGTCATCACGGCGGGCGAGGAGAGCAAGACGCACACCTTCCGTCTTGGGTACAACTCTCAAGTGGAGTATGTGCACGAGTGGGCTATTGAAAAAATGCAGCTCCCCGAGGATCAAAGAGCTCTCAAAAGCTTCAATTTTGAGGAGCCGGTGGACACCCCGTGGATCCTTGAATTTCTTCCTTACATTATACTGACGCTTTTGATGGTCGGCTTTTTTGTGTATATGGTTCGCCAGACCTCCGGCAAGGGTGGCAGAATGGGCTCCTTTGCCAAGGCACACGCAAAGGTCGGAAATCAGAAAAATACGGTGCGCTTTTCGGATGTGGCGGGTGCTGACGAGGAGAAGGAGGAGCTTGCCGAGGTCGTGGAATTTCTCCGCGATCCCGAGCGTTATACAAGCCTTGGCGCCAAGATTCCGCACGGTGTGCTTCTTGTAGGCCCTCCCGGCACGGGTAAAACCGTGCTTGCCAAGGCGGTGGCCGGGGAAGCGGGCGTTCCCTTCTATTCGATCTCCGGCTCGGATTTTGTGGAGATGTATGTGGGCGTGGGTGCATCCCGCGTGCGTGATCTTTTTGAAACCGCGCGCAAGACCCCTGCCAGCATTGTGTTTATTGACGAAATTGATGCAGTGGGCCGTCACCGCGGCGCAGGTCTTGGCGGCGGACATGACGAGCGTGAGCAGACCCTTAACCAGCTCCTTGTGGAGATGGACGGCTTTGATAAGCACGAGGGGATCATTGTGATCGCTGCCACCAACCGTCCTGATATTCTTGACCCCGCGCTTCTCCGTCCCGGCCGTTTTGACCGCCAGGTTACGGTGAATTACCCGGATATCAAGGGCAGAGAAGAGATCCTGCGTGTGCATGCCAAGGGCAAGCCGTTTGACAGCGGTGTCAGCTTTAAGCATATTGCAAGAACCACGGTCGGCTTTACCGGCGCGGATCTTGCTAACCTTTTGAATGAGGCGGCCCTTCTTGCCGCCCGATACGGCCGTGCGCTTATCCGTCAGGAGGACGTGCACGAGGCGTATATGAAGGTGATCCTCGGCCCGAAGAAGAAGGCCAAGGTGCGTACCGAATACGACAACAAGCTTTGCGCGTATCATGAGGCGGGGCATGCCGTGGCCGCTTATTACTGTGAGCGCTCGGCTCCCGTTAAGCATATTACCATTATCCCCTCGGGCAGCGCGGGCGGTGTCACACTCCGCGTGCCGGAGGAGGACCGCATGGTGATGTCGCGCAAGGAGATGATTGACGATATCGTGGTGTCGCTTGGCGGCCGCGTTGCCGAGGCGATCACGCTTGACGATGTTTCCACCGGCGCCTCGAATGATATTCAGCAGGCAACCTCCGTGGCACGCAAGATGGTCACGCGCTACGGTATGAGCGAAAAGCTCGGCACGGTGCTTTACGGCTCCGAGCATTCGAGCGATGAGGTCTTCCTTGGTCGCGATTTCTCCTCGAGCAAGAATTATTCCGAAAAGACGGCCGCCGAGATCGATGATGAGATCCGCGCGGTAATTGACGGTGCGTATGAGAGGTGCCGCGAGATCCTGCTTGCGCACACCGATAAATTGAAGTTCGTGGCAGAATTCCTCCTTGCATACGAAACCATGGACGGCGACCAGTTCCTTGCCGCCATGGAAAGGGATGCGACCCTAGAGGAAATTGCCGCGATTGCGGAGGAAAGAAAGCGCGAGGAGGATGAGGCAGACGCCCGCCGCCGCGAGGAGGAGAGGCTTCGCCGTGAGGAGGAGCGCCGCCGCGAGGAGGAGCTTGCCCGCCTCTATGCCGAAAAGGAAGGCCGCGAAAACAGCGACAATCCTTGATCCTCGGTTTGACCGTGGTGGTATCTTTTTACCATTCAGGGCGTAAAAATGTGCAAATTGAAGATAGAATTCGCTAAATACTTTTTTCTTTCGCGGTGCTATCATTATGATAGGGAGAGCGTGTTCTCCTGACACATAATGCTAAAGGGAGACTTTGCTATGAAAAAAGCAAAGGTTGCTGTCATCGGCACCGGCGGTGTCGGCAACAACACGATCCACCTTGACGGCCTTGAGCTTGCCAATTCGGATGCGTACCATGCCTATTACGGTTATAAGTCCGAGGATGAGGACTTTATCCGTGCGGTTCTCACAAACGGCAAGCCTCTTTGCACGGTGGCCGAGGCTGCCAAGAGCATGGAGCTTGTTGAGAAGATCCACGCTTCCTTTATCTGCTTGTCCCACTATAACTCTTTGAGATCAGCCTGAAGGGAGGGAAATGTATGCTGCCCTTGCGTATGAGTGGGATCAGTGACCATATCATTATCGATTGCGCCGTGCATTCCCACCCCGATTGCTTTCAGCTGATTTACTGCCAAGGCGGTAAGGGGGAGATAGAGCTTAACGGCGAATGGATCCAAGCCCAGAAGGGGCATATGTATTTCTCGCCTCCCATGACCACCCACGGTATGCGCCAGAAGGGTGGCTTGCGCCTCGGTGAGATCAAGGTGATTATCGATGATAAGAACCTCTATGAGGCGGCAAGGCTTCTGCCCAAGGACGTGGATGTGGATGGCAATCCGTTGCTTGCCGCTTCCATGCGCGAGATTCTGCGTGAGGGCCTTTCGGACTGGACGTATTGCTATGAGGTGGCCTGCTCCTCCTTGCTCGTGTTCCTTTTTCGCCTTTTGCGGGTATATAAGATCCCTCTGACTAAACGCGCGGAGAAGTATTATGCCATTTCGGATTATAGAAAAGAGATTGATCTGCTTGCCGTGACCGAGTATATCGAGCGGCATCTTTGTGAGCAGATCACCCTTGAAAAGCTGGCCGAAACCGTGCATTTCTCAACATCCTATCTTTCTTCTCGCTTTAAAGAACGGTGGGGTGTGCCGCTGATGCAGTACGTAAACTCCTTGCGTATTGAAAAGGCAAAGCAGATGCTGCTTGTCAGTGAGGAGACCGTGAGCGAGATCGCACAGGCTGTCGGCTTTAACAGCCTGCACTATTTCAGCCGTTTCTTTAAACAAAAGGTGGGGGTTTCCCCCAATGCATATCGCCTTGCGGCGAAAAAGAAAAAGGAAGCTCCGTGAAGGCTTCCTTTTTTAATACAAGAACCCCCACGCGGAGTGGGGGTTCTTTGTATTGCGATTTAAACCGAGTGTACGCCGGCTTTGGGATCACTGTTGGGGTCGATCTTGTGACGGAGATTCTTTCTCCATTCAAAGAACTTGACCGCCACGTTCTCAAAGAGAGCGAGCGAGAGAAGGTCCTCATCCTGCTCAGCATAGGGCATGACGCGCTCGCGGAGCGTTTCGATCTCGGGGGCGATGTCATCGGCAGGACGGTGGTTAATGGGCTCAAGTTCGCCAATGATCTTCTTACGGAATTCGGGGTTGATCTCAACCGGCGTCTTACCGTATTCGCCACGCACAAGACCGCGGAATTCCTTGGTGGTGCTTGCATAACGGCCAAAGAGCACGTTGCTGACGGCCTGCGTACCCACGATCTGCGAGGTGGGGGTAACAAGTGGCACATAGCCGGCATCCGCACGCACGCGCGGAACCTCGGCCAGTACCTCCTCAAGCTTATCCGACTTGCCGGCAGCCTTCAGCTGGGACACAAGGTTTGAGAGCATACCGCCGGGAACCTGGTAGAGAAGGGCGTTCACGTCAACCTTCAGAACCTTCGGGTCGATGAGGCCGCTCTCAAGGTACTTCTGACGGATTCCTGCGAAGTAGCGCGAGGCCTCGTCAAGCTTGGCAAGGTCAAGGCCGGTATCGTAGGGCGTGCCCTGCAGGGTGGCAACCACCGCCTCGGTGGGAGGCTGGGAGGTGCCCATAGCCATCGGGGAAAGCGCGGTATCCACAATGTTGACATCGGCTTCAACCGCCTTCAGAACGGTCATCGAGGCAAGGCCGGAAGTGTAGTGGGTGTGAAGCTGCACGGGGATATCAACACGGGCCTTGATCGCTTTCACAAGCTGGAAGGCATCGTAGGGCTTCAAAAGACCTGCCATATCCTTGATGCAGATCGAGTTTGCACCCATCTCCTCAAGCTGCTTTGCATAGGCTGCAAAGAACTCGTTGTTGTGGACGGGGCTGGTCGTATAGCTGATGGCGGCCTGAACGTGGCCGCCCTCCTTGATGGTCGCCTTGATGGCGGTTTCAAGGTTGCGGGAATCATTGAGTGCATCGAAGATACGGATGATGTCGATGCCGTTGGCGATCGACTTCTGGACGAAGTATTCCACCACGTCATCCGAATAGTGACGGTAACCGAGAATGTTCTGGCCGCGGAAAAGCATCTGAGCTTGGTGTTCTTGACACGCTTGCGGATGGTGCGGAGTCTTTCCCACGGATCCTCGTTCAGATAGCGCAGGCAGGCATCAAAGGTGGCGCCGCCCCATGCCTCAAGCGAGTGATAGCCAACAGCGTCAAGAAGCTCGAGCGCGGGGAGCATTTCCTCGGTCGTCATACGGGTGGCGGCCAGGGACTGATGCGAGTCACGCAGTACGGTTTCGGTAAGCAGTACTTTGGACATAATGCAAATCCTTTCTAAAAATTATGTCAGGCGAACCAGGTTAAGAATACACCTGCCGCCACGGCAGAGCCGATTACGCCGGCCACGTTCGGGCCCATCGCGTGCATAAGAAGGAAGTTCGAGGGATTTTCCTTGCGGCCCACATCCTGCGCAACACGCGCGGCCATCGGAACCGCCGAAACACCGGCAGAGCCGATCAGCGGGTTGATCTTACCCTTTGTGAGGAAGCACATCAGCTTGCCAAAGAGAAGACCGCCGCAGGTGGAAAGTGTAAAGGCGAAGAGACCGAGCATGATAATCAGAATGGTTTCGGTAGCAAGGAAGTTTTCGGCCTTGGCGGTGGCGCCCACCGACACGCCGAGGAAGATGGTAACGATGTTGATGAGCTCGTTTTGGACGGTCTTCGAAAGCCGGTCGGTCACGCCGCTGACATTGAAGAGGTTGCCGAGCATCAAGAAGCCGACAAGCGGTGCCGCATCCGGCACGATCAGAACCACAAGCAGGGCAACAAGAATCGGGAAGATCACGCGCTCTGCCTTGGAAACAGGGCGAAGACCGGTCATCACGATCGATCTTTCCTTTTTGGTGGTAAGGAGCTTCATAAAGGGCGGCTGGATCATCGGGATCAGGGCCATATAGCTGTAGGCAGCAATGGCAATGGCGCCGAGCAGGTGCGGGGCCAGCGTCTTGGTGACGAGAATGGCTGTCGGACCGTCAGCACCGCCGATGATACCGATTGCGGCGGCTTCCGCAGGGGAGAAGTTAAAGAGAATGGCAAAGAAGAATGCCGCAAACACGCCGAACTGTGCGGCAGCACCGAGCAGCAGGCTTTTCGGGTTGGCAATAAGGGGCGAGAAGTCTGTCATCGCGCCGGTGCCAAGGAAGATCAGTGAGGGATAAATGCCAAACTTAACGCCAAGATAGAGCATATCAAGGAGTCCGCCCTCATTGAAGACATGCTTTAAAACAGTGGACATCTTGATTTGGATAAACGCATTTTCGCCCGAGAACTTCAGCTTTGCAATATCGCCGACAGAGCTCTTCAAAATGCTTTGAATGGAGGGTAAAAGCTCACCCTGTGCATCAACCAAAACGGCCTTGTTCAGATTGCAAATACCATCCTTGATGGTGTAAACGAGCGAGCCATCGGCAGTCTTAAAGGATTCGCTGAAATAAAGCGCTCCATCCTGCCAAAAGGCGACAACGTTGCCCAAAGCATCTGTATAGGAAAGCGTTTGCGGATTGTATGTGCCGCCGAATTCCTCTATGATCTCGGTCAAAAAGGACTGCACTTCGGAGGCGTATGCTCCTCCCACTTGGAAGACTGTAGTTTTTCCAAATACTTCTTTTGAGAAGCTTGCGTAGAATTCATCGAAGAAAAACTCGGAGTGGTAAAGCTCCGCGCCCGGCAGGTTGGCAAGCAACATACCAAAGGCAATGGGCAAAAGGAGCATCGGCTCAAACTTTTTGACAATGGCAAGGTAGAAAAGCACCATCACGATCGCGTACATGATCAGCGTTTTCCAGCCTTCGCCCACAAAAAGCTTGGCAACTCCCGTGTTTTCCAAGAATTTCCCGATGTTTGCAAATATATCACCCATCGGTTTATCTCCTTTTACAATCAGCCAAGCGAGATAAGCACGTCACCGGCGTTGACAGAGGCGCCCTTCTGGACGTTGACGGCCACGACCTTGCCATCGGCAGGGGCGGGAATATCATTCTCCATCTTCATGGCCTCAAGGACGCAAAGGACATCGCCCTTCTTGACAGAGGCGCCAACGGCAACCTTCACATCAAGAATGGTACCGGGCATAGGAGCGGTAACCGCCTGGGAGCCGGCAGGAGCGGCGGCAGGGGCAGGGGCTGCCTTCTTCTCGGGGGAAGGGGCTGCCGCAGGAGCGGGAGCCGCAGCAGGGGCGGCGGAAGCGGCGACCTCGCCGGCCTCCTCAACAAGCACCTCGTAGGTGGTACCGTTAACCGTGATATTATACTTTTTCATTGTTTTCTCCATTTCTCCGCAAAACGGTCATGTTTATTTTCTTTTAAAGGACACAACACGGAAGCGCGCGCCGGGTGCCGACTCCATAGCGGCAACGGCGGCAGTCAGAACAGCAAGCAGCTCGCCATCGTCACTTGCGGGCGCGGCCGCAACAGCGACAGGCTCGACCTTCTTCTTTTCAACCGAGGGCTTTGCTTTTTCGGAAAGGCTTTTGAAGATCCTACCCGAAATCTCAAGCGAAAGCCACAGAAGCGTCAGAACCGCGAAGATGATCAGCATACCGATGAGAAGCATCTGAAGACCGTAAAGGATTTTCTCTCCAAAGCCCTCGATCGGTGCGTTTGTCTGCACTTCCAGAATAGGGAGCAGATAGTTCATCGTAAACCTCCTTACAGGGGACTTACGGTGTGGCGGCGGGTGCGAACGGTGCCCTTGGCCGAAAGCATCAGAAGGGCAGAGCAGATCCTGGCACGGAGCTCGTTGGCGCTCACAATGTCATCCACCTCGCCAAGAGAAGCGGCCGCAACCGGCGAAGCAAGCGACTTGCGCCACTCGGCAATCAGCTCCTCACGCGTTTTGTCGGGGTTAATGAGGTCATTCCAGGCAAAGGCGACCGAGGCCTCGGTCGAGAGTGCGCCGATCTCGGCATCGTCAAGGGCGTAAGCAACGTCCGCACCCAGGGCCTTGGAGCAGAGGATGGCGAAGGAAGCGCCGATGGCATGCCCGAGAATCACGGTGATCTTGGGGGTTACCGACTTTGCATAAGCCATGGCGAGCTTGGCAAGATCGGCAGAGAAGGGGGCAGCCTCATTCTCGTCATCGATAGCAAGGCCCATCGAATCAACAAGCGTGATCACCGGGATTGAGAAGGCATCGCACACATCGATAAACTTGGCAGCCTTGCGCGCGGCGGCGGCAGTAAGGCGGCCCTCGTCAACCATATAGGAGGTGCCGACAAAGCCGCACTTCACACCGCCGACCGTGGCAAACGCGGTCGTCAGCACGGGGGCGTAATCGGCAGAGGTCTCAAAGAAGATACCGTTGTCGGCAATGGCCGCAATGGCAGCATTGGCATCCCCGCCGAAGTCGCGGTTGCCGAGCATACGGTTGAGGTTGTCCGCAGTCCCCTCCACCATAACGCCCTCGCCCGCCTTATCAGGGAGGTAGTTAAGAAGGTTTCTTGCGTACATCAGCGCCATATTACGGTCATCGGCCGCATAGGAGGCGATGGGGGCCTGCGAATCGGCCGTGCCCGCAAACTTGGGCGCGGTCACATAAAGGTTTGCGTTCTTGGTCTTGATCACAAAATCAAACATCGCGGCGATCGCGGCAAAGGAGCCGATGCAGTTCCCAACGGCGACTGCGATCTGCGGTACAACGCCGGAGGCGGCCGAAACGGCGCGCATGATGCGGCCGGTTGCCGCAAGGGCGGCAGCCCCCTCAAAGATATCAGCGCCCGAGCAGTCAAAGATCCCCACAACAGGTGCGCCGTTCTTGAGCGCAAGGTCGTAAAGCGAGCAGATCTTCTTGGCGTGGTTTTCGTCCAGCGCCCCCTTCATACGGCTGCTGTCCTGCGCAAAGGCATAAACAAGGTGGCCGTCCACAGCACCGTAGCCGCACACAACGCCCTCAAATTCATCGTCGTGCTCCAGCCCCTGATACTCGCAGAACTTACGCTTGGTAAAGGCGTTCAGCTCAACAAAGGTATCAGCGTCAAAGAGTGCCTTGAGCGCCGCCCTTGCTTCGGTGCTGCCCGAGCCCGCAAGCGAAGCCTTCAGCTCATCGGCCGAGGGCAGGACAAAGGTGGGTTTCGCAATCTTGTATTTGTCCAAAGCAAATTCCCGATTTGCGGTGGTCCGCAAATCTTCTCCTTTCTTGGTTATCTTTTTTTGATTGGGACTGAAAATGCCCCAAATTTCACCAAATATAATATAACACCAAACTTGCAAAAAGTCAAGAGTGTATCCGCGACTTTAGAATAGAATATATAAAAATAGCGGCAGAATATATAAAAAAGCGGCGGCATGCACCGCGCGCTTTTTATGACTGAAAGGCCGAGAGAAGGTTCATACGCTTTGCGGCGTATTTATAAGCAAGCTCAAAATCCTTTTCCTCTCGGTAGGATACCTCAAGGTCGGAATACAGGCGGAAAAGAAAATAGGCGGAGGCATTCTCGTCCCCCTTTTTGTCTTCAAGTGCGGAAAGAAGAGGTAAGGCCTCCCGAAAACGCTTGGCAAGAAGAAGGGAACGGGCCTTGATATGGGCGGCAAGAAGCTCATTTTTGTAAGGATAATGCGCATCATCCGTCATATACGCACAAAGCTCGCTTTCCACGGCGCGGTCGGCAAGCAAGAGGTATCCCGCCTCGTCAAATTCACGGCGCGGCGCCACAACATTGCCCGAAAGGGCGGAGTAGAGCGTGGCGGTTGCCAGAATTCCATCGGTCGGGTAGGCGGTTTTTTGCGCATATGCCGTAGCATCGCCAAAATAGACGAGTGCGGTTTCCATATTCCCGGAGCGGAAGGCGCGCTTTCCCTCTGCGAGGGCACAGTGCGCAAGCAGTAGGCAGAGCTCATCGTCCGGCTCGCCCGGCAGACCTTCACACAGGCGGATGCAGGCCGCATATTCCTTCGCATAATAAAGCTCACGGATCCTCGGCATGGCTTCCCGCTTATGGTATCCCGAGGCATCCTCGCCCTCGTCAAGAAGGTAAGCCACCGGAACCGAAAGCTCCGATGCAAGATAATAGAGCGTATCAAGAGAGGGGGCGGCCTTTCCCTTTTCGATTGCACAAAGCATATTCCGTGTGATGCGGTCGCCCGCAAGCTTTGCTTGCGTCATACCGCGCTCACGGCGGAGCGCCTTGATCTTTTCTCCAAGCTTCATAATCTGTTCCTTACGGTTGTGATACCCTTATTTTAGCACAAAGGCGTGCCGTTTACAAGAGAAAAGTAAATAAAATTTAATTTTGGTGCGCGCCAAAGTCATAGATGTCATCGATCTCGCTTTCGGTAATGTTGTCGGTCAAGCGGTCGATTTTGGTGTAGGCATCCGGAATATCTCCCACGATCACGGTTTCGGCAAGCGGAAATTCACGCAGCACCGTTACGGTTTTGGTCCCCGCGGGGATCAGGACTGCAATGTCGATTTCAAAGCAAAAGAGAATGCGGTGCCGCGTTTGGTTGATGCCGCATTCGGTAAAGGACGAGGTGAAATAGGCGTTCATGCTTTTTGTCAATCTTAATGAAAGAGGGAGCGCGGGATGTGACGGAAGGAAATTGGTGCCAAGCACCGAAGAAAGCGGGACCTCAATTTTCAAATCCTCCTCATCAAGCGAGGAGAGAACGGCAATGGCAAGCCTCGACCGTAGCGTAAGGAGGGCCGATGTATCGGTATAAAGCGCCGCTATGCTCCCGTTTTCCTTAAAGGAAAGCGTGATGATATCCGCATACCGCGCAGGCTCTTCAAGCAGCTCACGGTAAATGGCATCCGAAATGAGGCCTTCCGCTTTTTTTGTGGCGGCCGCGGCGGCAAGCACCTCAAGGGTTGGGCCGAGCCGCACAGAAAAAAGCAGGAGGATAAGAAGCGGTATAAGCAGGAGGATAAGGAGGCGGCGCCACAGCACCCATCGCCCCCTTCTGCGTCTTTTGTAAAGATAGCAATAGGTCGCCTCCGAAGACAAAAGCATCACCCCCACCGACAGGATATGCCGATAGGGGCGATGTTGTCACTCTTTTTCTTCTTTTTCCTCGGAAAGCGAAAGGAAGGCAAGAGGGTTCTTGGCCATCGCCTCCTCCATGCTTTTGTTCGAGAGATGGGTATAGATCTGGGTGGTATTGAGCTGCGCGTGACCGAGGATATCCTTTAAAACGCGCACGTCAACAGCGCCGCTTTGATACATCAGGGTTGCGGCAGTGTGGCGCAGCTTATGCACCGAAAGCCCGCGGCCGCCGAGCCCCGCCTTGTCAAGATAGCGATACACCATATACTGCACACCCTTGGTGCTGTACCGTGTGTCGCGGTTGCTTAAGAACAGTGCATCCGCATCCGAGGGAAGGGGCGTAAGTGCGGCGCGCACCTCAAGATAACGGAAGAGCGCCTCTCTGCAGGCCTCGTTAAGATACACGATGCGCTCCTTTGCTCCCTTACCGAACAGACGCACCGAGCGGAGCTCCCGATCCACGTCCGAAAGGTTGATGTTCACAAGCTCGGAAAGACGCATACCGCAATTGAGAAACAGGGTAATGATGGCAAAATCCCGTGTCCGCGTGCGGGATTCTTCATCCTCCAGAACACTCCTTAAGAGCGCCACGCTTTCCTCCTCGGAGAGGTATTTTGGCAGGCGATGCTCCTTTTTCGGCGTTTTTATGGTTTTGGCGGGATCAAAATCGGCATACCTCGTGTCAAGGGAGGATATATAGCGAAAAAAGGACTTGAGGGCCGAGAGCTTGCGCGCACGGCTGGCACGCTCGTTTTGACGCTCGCTTGCGGCATAGGAAAGAAAGTCAACCACCGCCTCCCGGTCAACTCCGAGTACATAGGAAAGATCAATGGCAGAGAGGTCGATGCGCTCAAATTCCTCGCCATCGGTCGGCAGATTCCTCTCGGTCGCAACAAGATAGCGGAAAAAGGTGCGCAGATCAAAAAGATATTCGGATGCCGTTTTTTCCGAGCAGCCCTCAATGGCGATCTTATGCCGGACAAAATTTTTCAGAATAGCGGGTGCCGAACGGAAATCCTTGGAGCGAAGCAGACTTTCAGCCATAACGAGCCCTCACTTTCGCCCTAATTATACAAAATCCAAAGGCAAGAAGAAGTGTACAATTTGTAAATTCTTGTTCTTTCGCTTGCTTTTTTCTTTTGAAAAGGGTATCATATTTATGAAATAATGAGGAGAAGCGGATATATGCTTTTTGGTTTTATAAAAGGAAATATGCATAGGATCATGCGGGTTCTTGTGAACCAGATTGCCATCATGATCTTTGCGATCATCGTCACCTTTACGGCGGGGATGATGCAGGACGATCAAAGAGTCGCTATGATGCTGGTTGCCAGCCTTTTTTCTACTGCGTTTTATTTCTTTCTCGTCTTTATCACGATGCGTGAGGAGGGGAGCGAGGACAGCGTGAAGATCTCGCTCGGTCGCCTTCCCCAAAGACCCGCGCATGGCTTCAAGATCGGTCTTTGTGCCACCGCCCCGAACTACATCTGCGTGCTTCTTATGCTGAGCGGCGTGATACTCGGTCTTGCGGTGGATGAAAGTGGCGCTCTTGCCGAAAGCGCCGCAGGCGGCGGCGTGTGGTCGCTCGGGTATCTGATCGCTACGATGCTCCAGTCGATGTACACCGGCATTCTCAAGGCGATCGTGGCGGATTTTTCGCCGTTTGCCAGCATTGTGGCTGCCACGGTGTCATACGCCATCACGCCTCTTTTCACCCCGCTTGTTGCCGGGATCGGTTATCTTTACGGATGTAAGAAGCCGATGCGCCGCAGCTCCTCCTCCTCTTATCGGTCGTAAGCCCGCATATTCCTTCATATATTGTATCAAACTTTATATGAGGGGGAGCACATCATGCAAAAAGATCTTGAAAGACACTCGCCCAAAAGCCTTGCGGGTGTCTTTTTTCTTATTCTTCTATTTCTTTTTTTGGGAGCCCTTACCGTCTTTCTGTCCTCGCTTCTTGCAGAAGGGGCGGCGGCCCCCACGCTTGAAAGGCCCTCTCCCCTCGTGATTCTTGATGCGGGGCACGGAGGGGAGGACGGCGGAACGGTCGGTGTGAACGGCGCTCTTGAAAAGGATCTAAATCTTTCGGTCACGCTTGCACTTGCCGAGCTTTTGCGCGGTGCGGGGGTCGAGGTGATCCTGACAAGAAGCGAGGATAAGCTGCTTTACGGAGCAGAGGGGAATATCAAGGGGCATCGCAAGGAGAATGATCTTAAAAATCGCCTTGAGGTTGCACTTTCCCATCCCGAGGCGATTTTTGTGAGCATTCATATGAACGCGTTTCCCGATCCCTCCTGCCGCGGTCTTCAGGTGTATTATGCGAAAACGGAAGGGAGCAGCCTTCTTGCCTCGCATATCCAAGGCGCGGTAAAGGCGCGCCTGCAGCCCGAAAACAAAAGAACGCCGCATGCCGCCACCTCCTCGATCTATCTGCTTGAGCGTGCGCCGGCGCGCGCTGTGCTCATTGAGTGCGGCTTTCTCTCGAATCCAAAGGAGTGTGCCGATCTTTCGGAAAAAGATTATCAAAGCGAGTTGTGCTTTTCTTTGTTTTGTGGTATGATGGAATATATAAAAGCAACCGAGGGGGAGCTACCGTGAAAGCACCAAAGGCTATATTCGTTTGCCGTGAATGCGGCTGTACCGTATCCAATTGGGTAGGGAAGTGCCCGGAATGCGGAGAGTGGAATACGATGGAGGAGGAACGGGCGATGCCCGAGGCTTCTGCACGTAAGCCCGTGCGTGAGGCTGCCGTTTCCCGTCTTTGCGAGATCTCGGCGGATGCGGACATCCGTACGAACACCGGGATGGGAGAGCTTGACCGTGTTCTCGGCGGCGGGCTTGTTTCTGGCTCTGTGGTTCTGCTTTCGGGTGAGCCCGGGATCGGCAAATCCACCCTTCTTTTGCAGATCTCAAACGCGCTTGCCGCGAAAAAGCGCGTGCTTTACATATCGGGCGAGGAATCGGGGCGGCAGATCAAGCTTCGCGCCGACCGTCTCGGTGTCGTAGAGGACGAGGTCTATCTTGCGAGCGAAACCGATCTTGATGCCATTCTCGGGGCGATCGACCGCACAAATCCCGATATTCTGATCGTGGACTCGATCCAGACGGTTTACAGCCAAAGCTCACGCTCGTCAGCCGGGAGCATCGCGCAGGTGCGCGAGTGCGCTGCCGCGTTCATCGCGCTTGCCAAGGAGCGGGGGATCGCTGTTTTTCTTATCGGCCACGTGAACAAGGAGGGTGGGATATCCGGCCCTAAAATGCTTGAGCATATGGTGGATGCGGTCCTTTACTTTGAGGGGGACAGACAGCAGACCTACCGCATCGTCCGCGCGATGAAGAACCGCTACGGCTCGACAAACGAGATCGGCGTGTTTGATATGACCGACCGGGGCCTTGCCGAGGTGCCGAATCCCTCGGAGATCCTTCTTCACGAGCGGAACGAGGGGGCAAGCGGAAACTGTATCGGCTGTGTCATGGAGGGGACACGCCCCCTGATCACCGAGATCCAGGCGCTTGTTTCTCCTACCGTGTTTCCGACACCCCGCCGCACGGCAGACGGCTTTGACTACAACAGAATGTGCCTTCTGCTTGCCGTGCTTGAAAAACGCCTCTCGATCCGTTTTTCTGCGAATGATGTGTATCTCAATATTGCGGGCGGCATCCGCTTTGACGAGCCGGCGGCCGATCTTTCTGTGGCCATCGCCCTCATTTCCGGCATTCTTGACCGTGCTGTGCCCTCGGATCTTATCGCCTTTGGCGAGATCGGTCTTTCGGGCGAGGTGCGCTCGGTTTCGCGCTTTGATATGCGCTTGAAGGAGGCGGCTCGCCTCGGCTTCCGTACCTTGCTCGTGCCGAAGCGCTCGCTGACAAAGGGCTACCGTGTGCCGGAGGGTGTACGGGTGATCGGCATTTCGCGCATTGCCGAGATTTTGCCGTACCTGATTGAAAAATGAGCAAAAAAGAACGCGCCGTCAATCCGTTTCCATATAGCGATACGGACAAGCGCTATCATTCGTATGACTATTACCTCCGCCACCGCTACGGAGGAAAATGCGTAAAGCTTTCGCTTGATGCGGGCTTTACCTGCCCGAATATAGACGGCGCCTGCGGAAGGGGCGGGTGCATCTACTGTTCGCCCCGCGGAAGCGGCGATTTCACCTTTTCCGGCCTTTCACTTCGCGAGCAATATGACCGCCAAAGAGCGATCATGGGGAAGAAGTGGGAAACCGCACGGTGCATTCCGTATCTCCAGGCACATACCAATACCTACGCCCCGATCGACACGTTAAGATCCGTATTTTTTGAGGCGGCCGCGCTTCCTTCTGCTGTGGCGCTCCACATCGCTACCCGTGCCGACTGCCTTGGGGAAGAGGTACTCTTTTTGCTGCGTGAGCTTTCGGAAAGGATTGACCTCACAGTAGAGCTCGGCTTGCAGACCGTGCATGACGAAACGGCACACTTTATCAACCGCGGCCACACCTACCGCGCGTTTCTTGCGGGCTTTTCGGCCCTCCGTGCCGCTGTCCCCTCTGCGCGTATTTCCGTGCATCTTATGAATGGGCTGCCCTATGAGGACCGCGCCATGATGATAGAAAGTGCGCGCCGTATCGCCGAATGCCGCCCCGATGAAATCAAGATCCATCTTTTGCACGTCCTTGCGGGTACTCCGCTTGCAGGGCTTTGGGAGCAGGGGGACTACACGCCGCTCACGATGGATGAATACGTGGATATTCTCGTAGAGCAGCTTATGTACATACCGAAGGAAACCGTGATCGGGCGGCTGACAGGTGACGGTGACCGGGCCATCCTTCTTGCGCCTCTTTGGAGCTGCAAAAAAATGGCGGTTTTGAACGCTATACAGAGGAAAATGCGTGATAGGGACGTTTGGCAGGGAAAAATGCACGAAAATCTTGTTTAGATTGCACAAAAGCCGCTTGAACATTTCTACAACGTTTAAATAAATTTCACAACAAATCAATTGAAAAAAATCGGCATATCGTGTATAATAATGACAAGGATGCCGATTTTTTTATTTGGAAAACGGTTTCCTTATGCTATATAAACGAAAAAGGAGACTCCGCTTATGCAAATGTATTCAACCAAAATGCTTCGTAACGTATGCCTTCTCGGCCATAGTGGCTCGGGGAAAACCTCACTTGCTGAGGCGATGCTTTTTTTGACCGGTGCGACCGACCGTCTTGGTAAGGTCACCGAGGGGAATACGATTTGCGATTATGACAGTGAGGAAATCAAGCGCGGCTTTTCGCTTTCGGCCTCCTGTGTGCCGCTTGAATACCGTGATATAAAGATCAATGTTCTCGATACGCCCGGCTATTTTGATTTCGAGGGCGAGGCGCGCCAGTGTGTGCGCGTGGCAGACAGTGCCATCATCGTGGTGGACGGTAAGGCAGGGCCTGAGGTGGGTACCGATCTTGCGTGGGAATATGCCACCGAGGCCGGGATCCCCAAGACATTCTTTATCAATCGCTTTGATGACGGTGAAGCCCGCTTTAAGAAAACCTATGATAAGCTGACCGAGAAATACGGCAACAAGCTTTGTCCGATCCTGATCCCTTGCATTGACGGTGACAAGGTCACGGGCTTCCTTTACCTGATTGATATGCAGGTCTATATCTTTGATTCTCATAGCGGCGAGGTGGTGTCTCTCCCGATTCCCGAGCAGTTCAAGGCGGTGGCGGACGAATACCGCGAAAAGCTTGTGGAGGCGGCCGCTACCACGAGCGAGGAGCTGATGGAGAAATATTTCGGCGGTGAGGCGATCTCGCAGGAGGAGCTTGAAAACGCGGTGCACGAGGGTATCATCCATAATGAGATCATCCCTGTCTTCTGCGGTGCCGCCATGAAGCTTTGGGGCGTAAAATCGCTTCTCAATACGATTGTCGGCTCCTTCCCGCGGCCTACTGTGCGTAAGGAAGAAAAGATCCTCGAGGGCGGAGAAGAGAAGCGCATGCCGATCGACCGTGAAAGTGCAGAAACCTCGCTCTTTGTCTTTAAAACGATTGCCGACCCGTTTGTCGGTAAGATGTCCTTCTTCCGCGTGATGGAGGGCACCCTTTCGAAGGATATGGTGCTCGTCAATACGCAGACCGGTGCCGAGGAAAAATTCGGCCGTCTTCTCGTTCCTTACGGGAAAAAGCAGGTGGAGGCCGATGGGCTTGCCTGCGGTGACATCGGCGTGATCACAAAGCTTGCCAACACCAATACGAACGATACGCTGACCACGAGAAAGAATGCCTTCTCCTATGCCCCCATCGCTTTTCCGCGCGCTTATTTCGGCCGCTCGGTCGTGGCGGCCAAGGGTGAGGAGGATAAGCTTTCGACCGGTATTTCCCGTCTGCTTTCCGAGGATTTTACCGTCCGTTTTGTCAATGATTCCACAACGCGCCAGCTTGTGCTGTACGGTCTTGGCGATATCCATCTTGATGTAGTCGCCTCTAAGCTCAAGAGTCGCTTCAACCTGAACGTTACGATGGGGGATCTCAAATTCCCCTACCGCGAAACGATCAAGAAATCGGTGGATTGCGAGGGCAAGCACAAGAAGCAGTCGGGCGGTAGCGGTCAGTACGGCCATGTCAAGATCACCTTCTCCCCCGGCGAGGGTGACGGCCTTACCTTTACCGAGAGCGTGTTCGGCGGAGAGGTACCGAAGAACTATTTCCCTGCGGTAGAGAAGGGGCTTCTTGAATCCATGCAGCAGGGCGTTCTTGCCGGATACCCGATGGTGGGGCTTGCCGCCAATCTTTCGGGCGGCTCGTACCATGACGTGGACAGTAACGAAATCTCCTTTAAGCTTGCCGCGATCCTTGCGTACAAGGACGGCATCCCGAAGGCACAGCCCGTCCTTCTTGAACCTGTCGGAGAGCTCCGTTGCACGGTGCCGGACGATTATGTCGGTGACGTGATGGGAGATGTGAATAAGCGCCGCGGCCGCGTGCTCGGCATTGAGCCGGCAGACGGAAAGCCCGGCTACCAGACCGTGCTTGCAGAGGTTCCGCAGCCCGAGATGGCCGATTACGTGATCACCCTGCGCGCTTCCACCCAGGGCAGAGGCCGCTTTGACTTTGATTTCGTGCGCTATGAAGAGGTTCCCGCAAACGTGGCGCAGAAGATCATTGCCGCCGCTAACGCGGGCTAAATAAAGCACACATAAGAGAAAAAGGAACAGGCTTTCCGTCTGTTCCTTTTTCTCTTTTTACCGCAGTATGAATGAATGGCGAACAAAGGGGAAATTTGATAGAAAAAGAGGGGGGTGTACTTGACAGGATTTCCTTGGCGTGTTATACTAAAACAGATAAAGTTTCGGAGGATACTATGGACGAGAAAAGAACGCCCATGGAAAATAGTGCCGAGAATGCCGAGAAGGTAGAGTGGCAGCCAAAGCGGCGCCGCCGCCGCTTTGGTGACCGTAAGGACGGCCGCCGTGTGCGGGGCATCCATCCCATGCGGTTCGTGCTCCCCTTCTTCACAAAGGCACGGGCAGATGCACAGAACCATTTTGAGGATGAGGTGGATATCACAAACCTTGAGGCATACCTCGATGCCAAGCACGCAGAGGGCTATACCGACATGGGCTTCTTGCATGTTTTTATGGCTGCTTATGTGCGCGCCATCGCCAGCAGGCCTGCCATTAACCGTTTCCTTGCGGGGCAGCACATTTATGCCCGCCCGAATGTCGTGGTGGTGATGCCGGTAAAAAAGCAAATGAGCCTCGGCTCACCCGATACGATGATCAAGGCGCACTTCGATCAGCGTGATACGGCCGTCACGGTTTTTGAAAAATTTGATGCTGTGTATCGCAACGCGGTTGTGACCGAGAGCCGCTTTGACAAATTCGTTGCATTTCTCAAGCGGATCCCGCGGCTTCTTCTGCGGATGTTCATCTCCCTTCTCCAGTTCCTTGATTATTTTGGCCTTATGCCCGGATGGGTAACCGAGATCAGCCCCTTCCACGGCTCTGTTATGATCACAAGCATGGGCTCGCTCGGCATCAATGCCATTTACCATCACCTCTATAATTTCGGCAATCTGCCGGTGTTCCTTTCGTACGGTAAAAGGCGCACAAAAACCGTTTTGAACGAAGAGGGGGAGCCGGAAAGGCACACGTATGTTACCCTGCGCGCGGTGCTTGACGAGAGAATTTGTGACGGATACTATTATGCCTCCGGCTTCAAGATCATGAAGCGATACCTCCAGCATCCGGAACTCCTCGATACCGAGATGGCCAGCTATGCAGAGGATATCGACTGATCCAAAAAAACCTTTTATGAACGAGTGTTTTTCGAAAGAGCACTCGTTCTTTTTTGATAAAAACTAAAAAATTTCGACATTTCTATTTACACATGCCTGTTTTTTTGGTACAATAAAAGCAAATGATGCAAGAGGTGCCGAGATGAAAGAGAACGAGCTTTTTTCAATTTCTGTATCAAGTGGGCGCGGAACACTTTTGCTTCCTCATTTTCATAGCGATGCAATGGAGTTTTTTGAGGTTGTCAAGGGCTCTGCCGATGTAACGGTGGGGCGCTCTGTTATCCGTGTGCCCGAGGGCGGAATCCTTCATATTCTTCCGGGGGTCTTGCATGCCGCAAGTGCGGCGGAGGAGGGGGAGTGCCTTGTGCGTACGCTCACCTATCGCCTCTCTGCGGTGCAGGCCGCGGATCAGCTTGATGAACAGATCCTTTCTCTTTATACCTTGCCTATCGGCAATCAGGCCACACTCTTTACGCGAGAGCATTCGCTTCACCATGCGCTTTCCCGGTATATGGATGCCGCGATTTCCGAGTGGCAGGGGAAGGAGATCTTCCATACCGCCCTCATTCTTGCCGAGATCGCACGTATGACGGCGGCGGTCCTGCGCTCGTACGGCTACAGCGAGGAGGGGCTTGAATATCGCAACCGCATGCGCGTTGCGCCGACCGTGCGGTATATTGAAGGTCATTACGGGGAGCGGCTGCGGCTTGAGGAGCTGGCGGCCACGCTCTATCTCTCGCCTGACCATTTCGGCAAGCTCTTCCGTGCAACGGTAGGGCTTACACCGATTGAATATATCAACAACGTGAGGGTGGATGCGGCGATGCGCCTTTTAGCCTCTACCGATGCTCCGATCAGCGAAATTTCGGCGTCTGCCGGCTTTGCCAACACGAATTATTTTCATAAGGTGTTTCATGATCTTGTGGGGATCGGCCCCGCGTCTCTCCGTAAGCGCTGGCGCGCGATGAAAGCTCCGGGGGAGAGATAAGATACAGAAAAAAGCCACCCGAGGGGGTGGCGAAAAAGGCGAACTCTGCTCCCTTGGGGGAGCAACCGTCGCCGCCTCGCCGGTGAGCAAGCTCCCCGACTTGGGTACGCTCGGTTATCGAACCGCCACCCCTCCCCCGTGCCG
>JAZNDG010000007.1:0-4523 GCA_045587985.1 Eubacteriales bacterium
AATAGAATACGTTGCCTACCGCCGGGAGGACAGAGGGTATTTGTGCGCTTTGTCCTCCTTTGCTTCCCTTTCGGAGGTAACAAAAAGCCTCCCTTGTGTAAAGGGAGGTGGCACGGCTTGCCGTGACGGAGGGATTGTAAAGGTTAGATTTGCGCTCAAAACAATCCCTCAGTCAGCTTCGCTGACAGCTCCCTTTGCACAAGGGAGGCTTGGTTCGTGCTAATTCATTTGCTTTCAAATAGACAAAAATTTGGTTGTCGTCTTTAATTAAGGCATAAAAGCACTGCATTTGTGTCCACAAATGCAAAAATACGGCATACCTCTTTCGAGATATACCGTATTTTGAAAACCGTCTTTTAGTGTGACGCTCTAAAACAGTCCCTTTTTCTTATTCTTCCTCGGTGTCCTCGGCTTCGAGGGCGTAATAGAGATCAAACACGGCCGTGCCGATCTCCTCGTCTACCACGAGGTCGAGCGATTCCTCTACCTCATTGACAAGAAAGACGAGCGCCTCGTCCTCGCCTACCCCCTCCATCTCCTTTGCGGGCTTCAAGATGGCGTACAGGGCTTCATCAAGCGGGATCAGGGCGATCTGCTCAAACTCAAGCTCGTTGTCCTCGTCATCATAGAGCACGATGTTGTCAAAGTTGTCCTCCGAGAGGAGCTTTTCGATTACGGTGAGTTCTTCCATTTGTGTATCCTTCCTTTCTTTAGTTAAACTGTTCGGTTGGGGGTGGGCAGAGGGGCGTTTTGTAGCCCGCATCGGCAGAGGATGCAACAGCATCAAGGATCGCCTCTGCATACGCTCTGTGCCCGTCTTCATTCGGCCATCCGCCCGTGAGCTTTGCAGCATCCGCGGCAAGCGGCCGCATATCCACCGTGACAAGGCCGTAATGCGTGGCAACGGCAAGCAGGGTGGCGGCAAAATCCTCGCTTGCATCGTGCGGCACGACCAGCACGATGTCGCAATTCTTTGCATTCTGCCGCATATTGCGGACGGTATATTCAAGGTCGTGCGCAAAATCCCCCGTATAGTAACGGGAATCGCCGCCCGCGCCCGCCGCCGCCGTTCTTTCGGTGGGGGCGAGGATGGCAAGCAGGTAATTGACTCCTAAGGACTGGGCGGTCATAAAATCGGCATTCGCTACCGAGAGCGCGGGGTTTCCTTCCCCTGCGGGGAGCGTGTTGCCCTCTCTGTCGCGCACGGCGGGGACATACCCCGCAAAGGCCCTGCCGTAGCGCGCTTCAAGCCCCTCCTTTATGAGGGTGCGGTAGCAGGTGGCGTTCACCGCAAGCGTGCTCTCGACCCCTCGGCCATAGATCATCTCGTCCCCGAAATAAAAGACGTTGATGCTCTTTCCCTCGGCGATCAGGCGAAAGCCGCCGGGCAGCGATGGATCATTCCTTTCGGCAAGCAAAAGGGCGGCGCGGCGGCTTTCCTCCTCCTGTGCCCGAAGCAGCCTCTCCTCCTCGCGCTTTGCCTCGACAAGCGAAAAGACGAGTGCCGCGCAAAGGATGAGCGAGAGGAGAACGGCAATGATGAGTAGCCACCGCTCGCGGCGGCCGAGGCGCCTCACGCTCCACCTCCCAAAATCTTCGCGATCACCGCATCAAGCAGTGCGACAAGGTGGGGCATATACACCGGCAGGGTGGCAAGAAGCGCCACAAAGACAAGGCTGACCGGGATGAGAACGCGCCATTCGTTCCCGCGGCGGAAAAAGCGCAGCTCGGCGCGGCGGCGATGCAGATCGTCAAGATAATAGGTGGCCGTCATGGGGTCAATGGCAAGACCGCTCTCGGCTGCATCGCCTGTCTTTTCGGTTTCGGGTGGCAGGGGCGGCAGGGTAAGCGCGTCCTTTGCCCCCGCTTCTCCCTCCTCGGCGTGCACAATGGGTGCACCCTCCGCATGGATGGCAGAGGAGGCCGCCTCCTCTTTTGCACGGTCATCATCTAAGCTGTGGATGGGCGCCACCACCCTGCCATCCGGCAAAACGGCGGTCACCAGCTTGCGCACGGCAGAGGTCGGGGCGCGCAGGGCACGGCGCAGGCCAAAGCCCCTTGGCATCCCAAGCTCGGCAAGCGATTTTGAGCTTTCGCGGTCATGGGCGCGAAAGCTGACAAGCGCGCGGAAGAAGCGGCCCACCACCGCCTGATGCACCACCACAAGGATCGCGGCGAGAAAGCCGCCAAGCAGGGTGGATACAAGAAAGACCGAGAGATTAAAGGCGATTCCGCCCGGCTGGATGTATTCGTATCCGCCGCTCTCTGCGGCAAGAAGGAAATAGGGCATACATTACTCCTCGTCCATAAAGGCGTCACCGCATAAGCGGCGCAAAAACTGGTCAAGATCCTGGTTGTCCTCGTAATGGAAGGTGATGGTCTTCTTCCGTTTTCCGGCCGAGATGACCACGCGGCGGCCAAGCTCGCGCATCAGGCGGGTGGAGAGGACCTCGGCGTAATCGACCTTAAAATCCTCGCCCCCTTCGGCGCTTTTTTCTTTTTCGGCGGCCTTTTTGCGGCGCACAAGGCGTCTTACCTCCTCCTCAAGCGTTCTGACCGACCACGCCTCGATAAGGGCGCGGCGGGCAAGCGCAATGCGGTCGCCATCCTCGCGCACCGAAAGCAGAGCGCGGGCGTGCCCTGCCGAAAGCTCGCGCGAGGCAACGAGGGCAAGCACCTCATCAGGCAGATCAAGAAGGCGCTCCATATTGGCAACCGCCTCGCGGCTCTTGCCCACCTTCCCTGCGATCTCCTGCTGTGTCATGCCGTATTCATCGGTAAGCGCGCGGTAGGCCATGGCCTCCTCGACCGGGTTCAGGTCCTCGCGCTGCACGTTCTCGACAAGTGCGATCTCGGCGGCCTCGCGGTCGTCCCCCTCGATTGTGATGACGGGCACCTCGGCAAGCCCTGCAAGCTTGGCGGCGCGCCAGCGGCGCTCACCCGCCACGATCTGATATTTTCCGTTCGGCAGCTCCCGCACGAGGATCGGCTGGAGAATGCCGTGCGTGGAGATCGAGGCGGCCAGCCCCTCAAGCGGCTCACGCTCAAAGGTCTTTCTCGGCTGGCCGGTCTTCGGCTCGATGAGCCCGATGCGGAGCGAGGTCTTGCGGCTTTCCACCACCTCGTCCACCGAATTTTCAAGGAACAGGGTGTCAAGCCCTCTCCACTGTCCCTGCGGCTTTTTCTGCGGCATACGCGATGCCCTCCTTGTTCTTCATTGAGTTTTCCCCGGCACGGCGAGCATACTGCGGCGGGGGATATGGAAAAATATGTAAATTTTTGTCAGACGCGCAGCAATAGCTCCTTGACGACCTCGCGGTATTCGAGCGAGCCCTTGCCGTAGGGGTCAAAATAGGAGATCGGGCGGCCAAAGCCGGGGGCCTCGGCCAGCTTCACACTGCGGGAAACGGTGGTTTTGAAGAGCTTGTCTGCGTAGTATTTCTGCAGCTCGGCCTCCACCTGGGCGGTCAGAAGCAGGCGCTTGTTATACATGGTAAGCAAAAGCCCTGTGATCTCAAGACCGGGGTTATAAAGACTGCGCACCTTTTTGATGGTCAGCGTGAGCTGTGAGAGCCCCTCAAGCGAGAAGAAATCGCAGGGCATCGGGATGATAACACCGTCTGCCGCAGCAAGCGCGTTCACGGTGATCATGCCGAGTGTCGGCGGGCAGTCGATCAGGATAAAGTCATAATCCTCCTTGATCGGCGCAAGGGCGGAGGCACAGCTCATGCCCCGCTCCTCTGCCGTGTGCAGATCGTATTCCGCCCCCACAAGCGAAATGGTGGAGGGGATCAAGGAAAGATTTTTAAATTCGGTTGAAAGAACCGCGCTTTTGGCGCTGACCTCGCCCACCAGCATCTGGTAGGAGGAGATCTTCACCGATTTTTTTGCGATCCCAAGCCCGCTTGTGGCGTTCCCCTGCGGATCAAGGTCCACAAGAAGCACGCGCTTCCCGCGTTTTCCAAGCTCGGCCGCGATGTTGATGACAGAGGTGGTCTTTCCCACTCCGCCCTTCTGATTGGCGAAAGCCAGAACAGTGGCACCCATAAAAACCTCCAAAAAGGAATAAATCAAAAGAAAATCAAAGAATATACGAAAAAGAAACAAAGAAATGCGTCCGAAACGCTTCTATTTATTTATATTATAGCATGGCCGCCCCTCAAAGTCAACATTGTTCCACGTGAAACATGCAAGAAGACGGCCCGCAAACCCGGCTTCGGCTGCAAGGCTTCCTCCCCCCCTCTTTGCCGCCAACCAAGCTCGCCGCCTTGCCGCCCTGCCGCCAACCAAGCCCACCTCCTGCTGTTTTTTCTCTGCACCCCGCCATTTTACCCTCCACGCCGTTTTGCCCTTCTTGCCCCGCTGTTTTCACCTCTCCATCCCGCCGCGTTGTTCTTTGCGCCTTTTCGGCCGCCCAATGTCCTCTTTCTCCATCATTTTGCCTCTTTTTGCGCGGTTTTTACCCTTCCTCCTGTTTTTTGTTGATTTCCCTGCCCCCCTAAAGTCGGATCGTAGCCATGTCG
>JAZNDG010000008.1:0-12502 GCA_045587985.1 Eubacteriales bacterium
GCATAGCCCGCGCCCTCGCCCGCGGGATAGACGTTGGAAAAGCCGAGCGCCACTCTTGCTTCATTCCGCAGAATGCGCAAGGGGGCCGAGGTTCTGGTTTCCGGCCCTGTGAGGACGGCATCGGCAACCGCATAGCCCTCTATGCGCCTGTCAAAGGCGCGGATACCGCGCGCAAGAGAGACGGTCACAAAGGGGGGCAGGTAGCTTGCAGGATGGGCAAGGCGCACACCCTTTCCCTCCATATACGTGGGCATAATGCGCGCAGGGGCGGTCAAGGCATTCTCGCCATTAAGGAAATCACCGACCGTGCAGATGGGGGCGGAATAGTCTTTACCGCCCGCCATGAAGGCGGCACGCTCGATCCTTCTTTGAAATTCGATCGCCGCTTCGGGCGTTTTGCCGTAGTCCTCACGGAATACCGAAACGGCAAGTGCCGCATTCGAGTTCCTGCCGCCGCGCGTGCTGTCACTCATCCCGTTCACCACAACGCCGCCCGCCTCACTCGCCGCCGCCACCACCGTGCCGCCCGGGCACATACAGAAGGTGTAAACGCCGCGGCTGTCGGTATCGGCCGAAAGGTTATAGGGGGCACGGCCAAGGTCGGGGTGACCTGCAAATTTGCCGTAAAGGGCACGGTCAATATCATCGGCAAGATGCTCAATGCGCAGGCCGACAGAAAAGGCCTTCGGCTCAACCGAAAAGGCATCGTCAAGAATGTAGCGGTAGGTATCGCGCGCCGAATGGCCGATGGCCAACACAAGCGCACCGCAGGGGATCTCGCCGCGATCGGTGAGGACTGCCTTAACCTGCCCCGCCTCATGAATGGGGCGAAGATACGTGGTTTTATAAAGCACGCGGCCGCCGAGCGCGCAAATGCGGGCAAGCATCCCCGAAACGATACCGAGAAGCAGGTCTGTCCCGATATGCGGGCGTGCCTCGGTCAGAATGCTGCGGGGAGCACCGAACTCCACAAAACGCGAAAGGACGAAAGCCGAAAGAGGGTCATTGACCCGCGTGACAAGCTTACCGTCCGAAAAGGTGCCGGCGCCGCCGGCGCCGAACTGAATATTGGTATCGGGATCAAGAATACGATCACGGCAGAAGGCGCAGTAGGCCTCCTTGCGCGCCGAAACGTCACCGCCGCGCTCAAGCACGGTGGGGGCATAGCCCGCCTCGGCAAGAAGGAGGGCGGCAAAAAGACCGGCAGGGCCGGAGCCAACCACGACAGGAGGAGCCGTAAGGGGCTCACTTCCCGGCTTCGGCATAGGGGCCGCCTCAAGAAGACGGGTAAGTCCAAGGGCAACCAGCCCCCGGGCCTCCCCCTCCTTAAGCTCTGCCGTAACAGCCACCGTATAGACGATACGCACATCATGCTTTTTGCGCGCATCGATCGAGCGGCGATAGACCGCAAAGGCGGCAGAGGGCGGCAAATGGCGACCAAGGCGGCGCTTTGCAAGCAAAAGCACTTCCCCCTCGGCCGTTCCGACCGGGACAGAAATGCCCGAAAGGAGAAGAGTCATACCGATGCGAAAAGGGCGGGGAGAGCCGCGGCGGCGGGGGCGCCGCCCGACTGCACGTACATAGCGGCACACCAGATGACAAGGGCGAGCAGGACGCACACCAGAAAGAGCCACGGATTAAAGCGGCGGAAGAAGCGGCGAGCTGCAAAAAATCTCCTTCTTTTCATTTGGCATGATCCTCCTTTCTTGCATGGGATGCCGAGTGAGTGCTGAGAAGAATTTCCGAAAGACGGAGCTTGAGCGTCTGCGAGGTGTAGTCACGCGTCAGGTTTCTGTTGTGGGCAACCGAGATCGTCCCGGTTTCCTCCGACACCACAATGATCACGGCATCACACGCCTCGCTCATACCGAGGGCGGCACGGTGACGGGTGCCGAGGTTGGGATCCACGTCCTGCCTTCTCGTGAGGGGCAAAAGACAGCCCGCCGAGCAAACGCGCATATTCCGTATGACCACCGCACCGTCATGCAGAGGAGAGTTCGGGAAGAAGACGCTGCGCAGCATATAGGGCGTGAGCTTGGAATCCACCTCTACGCCCGAGCGGATGATGTCACCAAGCTTGGTCGAGCGCTCGATCACAATGAGCGCCCCCGTCTTGCTGCGTGCCATTTCGGTAGCGGCCTCACAGATCGCATTGATCCCCTCCACCGTTGCCTCGGCATCCATATCGGCCGAAAGGTTCTTGAAATTCTTCATCGGCTCACCGCCAAGCTTTTCAAGAGCATCACGGATCTCGGGCTGGAAGATAAGAACCAAGACGACAATACCCGCCTCGCTCAGAATATCAAGGATCGTGCCGACTGCAACAAAGCCGAGAAGCCGCGAAAGGAGAATGGCAATCATCCAGATGGCAAGCCCCATCAGAAGCTTTCCCGCTCTGCGGTCCCAAAGGAAGCGCACCGCCGCATAAAGGATAAAGGCAAGCAGCAGAATGTCAAAGACAGAGCGCACGTAATCAAGGGGGCCGAACGCAAGAAGCTTCTCCTTGAGGAAGGCGAACACATTCAAAATCAGGCCACCCTCTTTTGCCATCATAGCGGTCAAGAAATTCATAGATTCCCTCCGGCGCGCACGGAAGGCGCGCATGATAAAGTAATAGATAGTAATAATTATATCATAAAGCGCGCTCTTGCGCAAGGGGGTAATGAAAAGTTATATTCTCTTTTGTTTTTCGTATTGACAAGCGAAAAGGACGGTGGTATAATTGTCTTAAATAAGACAAATCGAGGTTCTTTGATGAAAACAGCAAGCATCATCCGGCGTCCGCCCACCGAGGGGGAAACAGAGGGGCTTTTTTCCTCCTTCCTCTTTTCGGGGATCGGCCGTGAGGAAAGGAAAAAGGCCTTAAGCGTGCTTCCCCCCCTGATCACCGTTTATCCGCAGGGAGAGCGCATCGTAACGGCAAGAGAGTCCTTTTCCTCGCTCGGGATCGTGTGTGAGGGGGTTCTCTCGATCACACGGGAGGGCGAGGCCCGCCGCGTGATCCACCGCCGTCTTACAAAGGGTGAGGTGTTTGGTGTTTCCTCCCTTTTCCTTGAAAGCGAGCCCTTCCCCACCACGGTGGAGGCAGAGAGTACGGCCTCGGTCCTCCTTCTGTCGGAGGAGGCCATGACCGCTCTTTTTGAGGCAGTCCCCGCAACCGCCAAGGCCTACATCGCGCTCCTCACACGCAAGATCCGCTTTCTGAACCGCCGCCTTGATACCCTGGCAGGAAGAAGCGCCGAGGAGCGGGTGGCCGCCCACCTTCTCGGAAGTGGCGAGGGGGCGCCCCCCATTACACGCTCCGCCCTTGCTTCTCTGCTCGGGCTTGGGCGTGCCTCCCTCTATCGCATTCTCGACCTTTTTGAGGAGAACGGCCTTGTTGAGGTAGGGAGAAAAAGCATCGTCATCAAGGACCGCGTGGCGCTTAAAAACTTTATTGAAAGCCGAAAGGAACACTGAAATTATGAAAAGGATACTTTGCTTTTTGCTCGCTGCATTCCTGCTTATCCCGTTGTTTGCCGCCTGTACGCCCGATGATGCCCCCGTCAAGGTGGGGGTGCTCTCGGGTACGACCGGGATGGGCGCTGTCAAGATGATAAGCGAGGGGGATGAGCGCTTTGATATCGAGATCTACCCCGCCACCAACCCCGGTGCGCTCCTCACCGATCTGACGGCGGGCACGGTGGATCTTGCCGCGATCCCGACCAATGCGGCCGCCAAGCTCTATAACGCCACGGGCGGTAAGATCCGCGTGCTTGCGCTCAACACGCTCGGCGTGCTCCACCTCCTTGACACCACCGGTACGGTCGAGGAGCTTGCCGATCTTGAGGGCAAGACGATCTACGTCCCGATGGCGGGTCAGAATCCCGAATACATCCTCCGCCACATTCTTGCCGAGAACGGAATCAACGCAACCGTTGTCACCGATATTGCGGATGCCGATGCACTTGCCACCGCCCTTCTTTCGAGCGAGGGACAAAACGCAAGCGTGGAGATCGCCGTTCTGCCCCAGCCCAAGGTCACGGTGGTCAAGAACCAGGCTGCAGCCGCAGGCAAAGCACTTACCGTTCCGATCGATCTGTCTGTCGAGTGGAATAAGATCGAGGATACCCCCATTGCACAGGGCTGTCTTGTTGGCCGGGCCGAATTTGTGGACAACAATCCCGGCGCGGTGCTCGAATTCTTAAAGGCTTACCGTGCATCGGTCGAATTTGTGGCCGATCCCGAAAATCTTGACGAGGCGGCTGCCCTCATCGTGGAATGCGGTATTATCCCAAAGGCGCCTGTCGCCAAGGCCGCTCTGCCGCAATGCGGCATCGCCTACCTCGCCGGCAGAAGCATGAGGGCAACGCTTGAGGCCTTCTACGGTGTGCTCTTTGATTTTGCCCCCGCCTCGATCGGCGGTGCGCTGCCGTCTTCGGATTTCTACTATGGTGCGGATTAAAAGGGTGGGGGGCAAGCGTCTGCTTGCCCTCTTTTCCCCTCTTCTGTGGTTCGGCCTTCTCTCGGCGCTGGCAGCGCTCATCGCAAACCCCTTGATCCTGCCCCAGCCGTGGCAGATCGCGGTGCGCTTTTTCGAGGTGGCCTTTACGGGAGAATTTCTCCTCACCGTATTCCAATCTCTTCTGCGCATTCTCCTCGGTCTTCTTCTTGGGGTAGCTGTCGGAACGGCGGTGGGGCTTCTTTCCTACCTCTTTTTGCCCCTTCACTATCTCTTCCGCCCTTTGCTGACCGTCCTGCGTTCAACGCCGGTTGCCTCCTTTATCATTCTTGTCTGGAGCTTTACGGGGGGAAAGGTCCTGCCGCTTGTGATCGCCGCCATCATGGTCGTGCCGATCGTTTCGGATCAGCTGCAGGCCGGCCTCAAGGGCGCGGATGCGGCCCTTGGCGAGGTGGCAGAGCTATACCGCTTCACGAGATGGCAACGGCTTACTGTGTACCGCCTCCCCGCCGCTCTCCCTTACTATTTTGCCTCGATCGTCACCTCGGTGGGCTTTGCCTGGAAGGCGGGTATTGCCGCCGAGATCCTTGCCACGACCCAAGGCTCGCTTGGCCGTGAGATCTATTTTGCCAAGACCTATATGGAAACGCTTGACCTGTGGGCGCTTACCCTCGGCGTGATCATTTTGAGCCTTATTCTTGAGATTTCGGTAAAGAAAACCTTGCATTTTATAGAAAGGAGGGCGGGATGAGTACGCTTGTTTTAGAAAATCTCGAAAAGCGCTTTGGAGAAAAGACCCTATTTTCCCACCTTTCCTTCTCCTTTCCCGACACGGGGCTTTTCCTTCTTCTCGGTGACAGTGGCTCTGGGAAGACCACCCTTCTCCGTATGATCGCGGGGCTGGACCCCGACTATTCGGGGGAAATTTTCGGCGGCGGTGCCGCCGTGTCCTACGCCTTTCAGGAGCACCGGCTTTTCCCGATGCTTTCCGCCCTTCAGAATGTAGCCGAGCCCCTGCGCGCGGCAGGATTTTCACGCGATGAGGCGACCAGGCGCGCAAAAGAGGCTCTCCTTGCTGTCGGATTTCCCGAGGGAGATCTTAAACGCCGCCCCGCAGCCCTTTCGGGCGGGATGAGGCAAAGAGTGGCGCTTGCCCGCGCGATCGCCGTGCCCCGCGGTGTTCTGCTTCTTGACGAGCCCGAAAAGGGGCTTGACGGCGCCCTGCGAGAGAGGCTTTACGAGGTGATAAAAAAAGAGGCGGAGGGGCGGCTTGTCCTGCTCGTCACCCACACGCCGGGGCCGCATCTCCCCTATGCGGCGGGAAGCATTACAATTGGCGCGGATTTCGCAAGAACCCCTCTTGACAACCACCGAACTTAATGTTATAATGAAGCGAAAAGCGATGACGGAAAGAGTATCCGCATACGCGCCGTAAAGAGAGAGGACGGTTGGTGCAAGTCCCCCGGCGGATGCGGTGAAGACCCCTCCCGAGCTGCGCGCCGAACCCTGAGTAAGCGTTGCCGCCCTCCCCTGCGTGATGGGTAAATGAGTAAAAAATCAAGGTGGAACCGTGCGCCTCGCACCCTTGACGATGCTGTAAGCCTCGTGAGGGTGCTTTTTGTTTTCAAAATTGACCGATATAAAAAGGAGACATGCTATGAAGGTTATCTACGCAAACGGCACGGTGGCAGAGTGCGCCCCCGAGGAGGAGCTGCATATTCTGCGCCACACGGCGGCGCACATCATGGCTCAGGCCATCAAGCGCCTTTATCCCCATGCGGATTTTGCCTACGGCCCCGCAAATGAAAAGGGCTTCTATTATGACGTGGACCTTGGTGACACCAAGCTCACCGACGAGGATCTTGCCGCCATTGAGGCCGAGATGAAGAAGATCGTGAAGGAAAACATTCCGATTCGCCCGAAGATCCTGCCCCGCCCCGAGGCCATCGCACTCATGGAGAGCCTTGGTGAGAAGTATAAGGTCGAGCACATCGGCGACCTTGCCGAGGATGCCGAGATCAGCTTCTTCACCCAGGCTGACTACACCGACATGTGTACCGGCCCCCATCTCACCTATACCAAGGCCCTCAAGGCCTTCAAGGTCATGGGTCAGTCGGGCGCTTACTGGAAGAACGACAAGAACAACAAGATGCTCACCCGTGTGAAGGGCATCGCCTTCCGCACCCAGCAGGAGCTTGATGACTATCTCCTGATGCTGGAGGAGGCCGAAAAGCGTGACCACCGCCGTATCGGACGCGAGATGGGGCTCTTTATGTTCTCGGAGGATGCACCCGGCTTCCCCTTCTTCCTGCCGAAGGGCGTGCTTGTGAAGAACGCGCTCATTGAATACTGGCGCGAGCTGCATACCCGCGAGAACTACGTGGAGATCAACACCCCCCTTATCATGAACCAGCGCCTCTGGCAGACGAGCGGCCACTGGGATCACTATAAGGACAATATGTACTCGACCACCATTGACGAGGAAACCTTCTGCGTTAAGCCGATGAACTGCCCGGGCGGCGTTCTCGTGTATAAGAATGACCTGCACTCCTACCGCGATCTGCCGATGCGCATGGGCGAGCTCGGCCTTGTCCACCGCCACGAGCTGAAGGGCGCACTGCACGGCCTCTTCCGTGTACGCTGCTTCACCCAGGACGATGCGCACATCTTTATGCGCCGTGAGCAGATCACAGACGAGATCGTGGGGGTCGTCAACCTCATCAACGAGGTTTATGAGAAGTTCGGCTTTAAGTATTCGGTGGAGCTTTCCACCCGCCCCGAGAACAGCATGGGGAGCGATGAGGATTGGGAGGCCGCAACAGAGGGCCTTAAGACCGCGCTTGAAAAGCTTGGTCTTCCCTACACCATCAACGAGGGGGACGGCGCCTTCTACGGCCCGAAGATCGACTTCCATCTTGAGGACACCCTCGGCAGAACCTGGCAGTGCGGCACGGTTCAGCTTGACTTCCAGATGCCCCAGAACTTTGAGCTTGAATATACCGATGAGAACAACGAAAAGCAGCGCCCGATTATGGTGCACCGCGTTTGCTACGGCTCGATCGAGCGGTTTATCGGTATTTTGACCGAGCATTTTGCCGGTAAGTTCCCGCTTTGGCTCGCGCCCACCCAGGCCAAGGTCCTGCTTGTATCGGACAAGGCGGCTGAATACGGTCATAAGGTCTATGATGCCCTGCGTGCTGCCGGCATCCGCACCGAGCTTGACGAGCGCAACGAAAAGATCGGTTACATGATCCGCGAGGCGCAGGTGGTTGGCCGCGTGCCTTACATGGTCGTTATCGGTCAGAAGGAGGCCGAGGAGGGCATGGTTGCCATCCGCAACCGCGACACCGCCGCGACCGAAACCATGACACTCGATGCCTTTATCGAAAAGATCACGAAGGAAAACAAAGAGCGCGTGTAATCAAAAATAAAAAGGAGCGAAATGCTCCTTTTTATTTTATTTTATTGCGGGGTGTATTTCTCCCTGCACCGCGGCGGGGGGATGACGGCCGCCCTTTCGTGCCTACCGCCTTTTTCGCGCGCTTTTCAAAAAGAGGGGCGCGCCTCTCGCGCTCGGGCGGGACAAGACACCCGCGGCCGGTTCCGATAAGATCACCTCTGCCGGCACGGCGAAGCGCTTCCCTCACCTTTGCGTGGTTTTCGGGGCGGAAATACTGCAAAAGCGCACGCTGCTCGGCCTTTTCCTCGGGAGTCCTCGGAACATAGACCCTTTCCATCGTCATCGGGTCAAGGCCGGTATAAAACATGGCGGTTGAGATCGTGCCCGGGGTGGGATAGAAATCCTGCACCTGCTCGGGCCGCATCCCCTCGTTTTTAAGGAAAATGGCGAGCTCGACCGCATCGCTTGCCGTGCTGCCGGGGTGACTGGACATCAGATACGGCACGAGATACTGCTTTTTACCCATGCTCTCGGTCAGCTCGTAGAAACGTTTCTTAAAGCGGTTATAGACCTCAATCGGCGGCTTGCCCATCCGTTTTAAGACACGTGGTGAGCAATGCTCGGGAGCAACCTTTAATTGGCCGCTGACATGATGGCGCACAAGCTCCTTAAAGAAGCTTTCGTCACGATCGGCAATCAGATAGTCAAAGCGGATGCCCGAGCGGATAAAGACACGCTTGACACGTGGCAGGGCGCGCAGCTTGCGAAGGAGCGAAAGATAGTCGCTGTGATCCACCTCTGCGGCGGGGCAAAGCGAGGGGGCAAGACAGCGCTTATCGGCACAAAGCCCTGCCCGTGCCTGCTTTTTGCAGGAGGGAGCACGAAAATTGGCGGTAGGGCCGCCCACATCGTGAATATACCCCTTGAAATCGGGCATTTCGGTAATGGCCTTTGCTTCTTTTAGCACCGAATCATGACTGCGGACGCTGATGCTTCTCCCCTGATGGTAAGCCAGCGAGCAGAAATTGCAGGCGCCGTAGCAGCCGCGATTATGAATGATGGAGAACTTGACCTCCTCAATCCCAGGCACACCGCCAAGGGGCTCATAGGACGGATGGTAGTCCCGCATAAAGGGGAGCGCATAGACAGCATCCATTTCCTCGGTCGAGAGTGGCGGTGAGGGAGGATTTTGCACCACAATGCGCTCGCCGTGGCGCTGAATAATGCGCTTGCCGCGCACGGCATCGTGCTCTCTTTGCTGGATACGGCAGGCCTCGGCGTAAGCGCGCTTTCCCTCCGGGGTGTCGGCCGCCACCTGCAGAAAGGAGGGACATTCGGCCGCGGGGGCGGGGACATAGTCCTTGGCGGCGAGTGCATAAGCCGTGCCGAGAATATCGGTGAGTTGAGAAATCTCCTCCCCACCGTCAAGACGGCGGGCAATCTCAAGGATGTGCTTTTCCCCCATCCCGAACATCAAAAGGTCGGCGCCCGAATCGATGAGGATCGAGGGGCGCACGGCATCGTCCCAATAATCGTAATGGGCAAAACGGCGCAGGGACGCCTCAAGCCCGCCGACCGCGATCGGCACGTCCCCAAAGAGGCGGCGGAGGGCACGTGTATAGACGATCACGGCACGGTCGGGGCGAGCGCCCGCGCGACCACCGGGGGTATAGGCATCCTCGCTTCTTTTACGCTTGGCGGCCGTGTAGTGTGCCACCATTGAGTCAATATTCCCACCGTTCACAAGGAAGGCAAGGCGCGGCCGCCCGAACAGACGGTAATCGGCATCCCTTTGCGGCTGGGAAACAATGCAAACCGAAAAGCCCGCATTCTCAAGAACGCGGGAAATAATTGCCGTGCCGAAGGACGGATGATCGACATAGGCATCCCCTGTGACCAGCACAAAATCGGGATGCTCCCATCCGCGTGCACGCGCCTCCTCCATTGTCAGGGGCAAAAACGGCATAGTCTGCACCTCTTCCTTTTCTTTCTGCTCTATTATAGCACAGAATAAAAAGAAATGCAACCGGAAGAAAGCGAGAAAGCGAAAGGTTTTCTTTACATTTTGGAGCTTTTCGGCAGAAAGCCGGCAGGCCGTTGCCCGCTTTCTTCTTTTCTATTCAAACGAAACCAACCGCGCGTTTTAATTTAGGGAAACGATTTTTTCAAAACAGTAGGGGGCTTCGTATTGCAAAATTCGCTTTTTTATTGTATAATACTCTTGTATGCGCCATAGCGTGTCACGGTGGCGTGTAAGACTGTACCGGGCTTAGGAGGAACTTTAATGAACTACGACGTGATCATTATCGGTGCGGGCCCCGGAGGCATTTTCGCGGCCTATGAGCTGATGCAGCACGCGCCGAGCATGAAGGTGGCCGTTTTCGAGGCGGGGCACGCACTCAATAAGCGATACTGCCCGATTGACGGCGTGAAGATCAAGACCTGCATCGGCTGCAAGAGCTGCTCGATCATGAGTGGGTTTGGCGGTGCGGGTGCGTTTTCGGACGGAAAATACAACATCACCAACGATTTTGGCGGCACGCTCTACGAATACATCGGGAAGCAAGAGGCGCTTGATCTGATGCATTATGTGGATACGATCAATATGCGCTACGGCGGAAGCGGCTGCAAGCTCTACTCTACCGCAGGCACCCGCTTCAAAACGCTCTGCATTCAGAATGACCTGCACCTTCTTGACGCATCGGTCCGTCATCTCGGAACCGATATCAACTATATCGTCCTTGAAAACATATACGACCACCTGAAGGATAAGGTGGACTTCTTCTTCGATACCCTTGTGGAGGCTCTAAAGATCGTGGCGGGCGGCTATGCGGCAAAGTGCAAGGATGCAACCTATACCGCAAAGCAGTGCATTGTTTCGGTCGGCAGAATCGGCAGCAAATGGATGGAAAAGGTCTGCCGCGATCTTGACATCCCCACCAAATCAAACCGTGTGGATATCGGCGTACGCGTGGAGCTGCCTGCCTCGATCTTTGCGCACCTGACAGACGAGCTTTACGAGAGCAAGATTGTCTATCGCACCGAGAAATACGGTGACAAGGTGCGTACCTTCTGCATGAACCCGAAGGGAGCCGTTGTCAACGAAAATACAAACGGCATCATTACCGTAAACGGTCACAGCTACGAGGACCCTGCCAAGCAGACCGAAAACACCAATTTCGCCCTACTTGTCGCCCAGCACTTCTCCGAGCCCTTCAAGGATTCGAATGACTACGGTGAATCCATCGCGCGGCTCAGCAATATGCTGGGTGGCGGCGTGATCGTACAGCGGTTTGGCGACCTGATCCGTGGCCGCCGCTCTACCCCCGGCCGCATGGCGGATGCCTTTATCACCCCCACCCTGAACGCAACGCCAGGCGACCTCAGCCTGATCCTTCCCAAGCGCATCCTTGACGGCATTATTGAAATGATCTATGCGCTTGACAAGGTGGCCCCCGGCACCGCCAATGATGACACCCTGCTTTACGGCGTGGAGGTCAAATTCTACAATATGGAAGTGGATGTGGACAAGCATCTTGAAACCTGTTACCCCGGCCTTTATATCATCGGGGACGGCAGCGGCATCACCCATTCTCTCTCGCACGCATCGGCAAGCGGCGTGTATGTTGCGAGAAACATCGTCAAATAAAATTCAACAAAAAGAAAGACGGTATATTATGAACTTTTTAGAAGAACGCATCGTAAAAGACGGCACTGTTAAATCCGGAAACGTACTGAAGGTTGACAGTTTCTTAAACCATCAGATGGATATTCCGCTTATGGAGGAGATCGCGCGCGAATTCAAGCGCCGCTTTGGCCATAAGAGAATCGACAAGATCATGACCATCGAGGCATCCGGGATCGGCATTGCGGTGTTTGTTGCCAAGGAATTCGGCGTTCCGATGGTGTTTGCGAAGAAATCAAAGTCTATCAATATTGACGGCGACATGTTCGTTGCAGAGGTTGAATCCTTTACCCATAAGAACAGAAACCAGGTGATCGTATCCAAGAAATTTCTAAATGAGGGCGAGCACATTCTGATCATTGACGATTTTATGGCCAACGGCTGCGCGATGCAGGGGCTGATCAACATTGCAGAGTCTGCCGGTGCGGTGGTAGAGGGGTGCGGAATCGTGATCGAAAAGGGCTTTCAGATCGGCGGCCGCGTGATCCGCAATATGGGCTATCACGTAGAATCCTTGGCCATCATTGATGCGATGGATGCAGAAACGGGGACGATTACCTTCCGTGAAGAAAAAAGCAAATAAAGCCCCTTCCTTCAAAAGGAAAGGGCAACCAAAGAGCAGGTTGTGATAGCAAAATCAAAAGAAAAGGATAACCGCAAGGCTATCCTTTTTCTTTTGGTACGGGTGACAGGACTGGGTCTTACCGCGGCCTCAGGAAAGGCGAGTGAATTTCGCCTTTCCTCCGCGGCTCTTAACTTCCGAAAATATAGTCGTTGCGCGTTAGGGCATAGCCCTTTCCTTCAACTTCTTATTTCCGTGACTCCTCGGATGAAAACGCGCCACCGGCGCGTTTTCACCTTCGTCCCAGTCGCGGCTCTGACACGCCACCGGCGTGTCATTCACTACCGCTCCCCTTCAAGTCCTGCACCTCCGCACGTAGAAGCAAACAAGCAGACTCCCCGAAGGGAGTCTGCT
>JAZNDG010000009.1:0-4873 GCA_045587985.1 Eubacteriales bacterium
GACCTTGCGGGCGGCACGCTTGGTGTCACCCTTCCCGAGAATTATACGGTTCTTTCGGAGGATATTACCGTTCCCGATCCCACAAAGCGCGGCTACACCTTCCTCGGCTGGCGTGTGAACGGCACAGAGGCGCTTGTTACCTCGCTTGTCATTGACACGGAACGGGCAGAGCATCTCTCGGCCGTGGCGGTCTTTGAGCTGATCGAATATAAGATCGAATACGAGCTTGACGGCGGCAGCTTTGGCGGTGATTTTGCCGAGTCGTACAACAAGGACACCGATACCATCACCCTCCCGATTCCCGAAAAGCGCGGCTATGAGTTCAAGGGCTGGACCTATGAGGGTGTTACCGAGCCTATGCTGACCGTCACCATTCCTGCAGGCTCGATCGGCGACAGGAGCTTCGCGGCCAAGTGGCAGGTCATTGAGTACAGCATAGGGATATCGTTTGATGGCGGCTCGTATGAGGGCACTGTCCCCACCTCCTATACGGTGGAGAGTGAAGACTTTACTCTCCCCACACCCACAAAGCGCGGCTATACCTTCCTCGGCTGGACCTATGCGGATGTGGAAGAGCCGCAAAAGATGGTGGTGATCGCAAGAGGCTCAATGACGGGAGACCTTACCTTTACCGCCCATTGGGTGATGACAAAATACAAAATCACCTACAAGGATATCAAGAACGCCACGCATACGAATCTCACCGAGTACACGATGGAGAGCGGCACGATCACCATCACGCCTCCCGAAAGGCCCGGCCACGAATTCCTCGGCTGGACCGGCGCCGGTGTCACCGAGCCCACCATGACCATCACCTTTGAGGCGAGTGAGCTGCGCGACATCGTCATAACCGCCCATTGGAAGATCGAGATCTATGGGATCACCTACTACGGTACAAAGGATTCCGTGAACCCGAACCCCGCCGAATATATAAAGGGCGATGGCCTTTCCCTGGCCGCCCCTTCATTGGAGGGCTACGCCTTCCGTGGCTGGTATGACGAGGATAAAAAAAGGGTGACCGAGATCGGAACGGATGCAAGCGGAGCCCTTGTGCTGACTGCCAAGTGGGCCTCCACCGAAAAAGGAACGAGCGATCTCAGCTATACCCTCAGCGATGACGAAACATACTATGTTGTCAGCAAGTACGAAGGCAATGCCCAGGATATCGTCATCCCCTCGGTTTATGAAAAGGACGGAATAACGCTGCCGGTCAAGGCGATTGCAAAAGGTGCGTTCAGCGGCACCGCCAGAACCCGCATCCGGACGGTGGTCATTTCGGACGGCGTAGAGAGGATCGAAGCCGAAGCCTTCCGAGGCTGTATAAACATGACGGCCCTTACGATCGGCGCGGATGTTGTGACCATCGGCAACCTGGCATTCTCGGGCTGTACGGCCTTGACCACCATCCGGTTCAACGCGGTGAACTGTGAGCCGCTTCCCAAAGAAGGCAACCACAGCACCATTCCGTTTATGAACGTGGGACCAAGGCAGGAAGGGTGCGTTTTTACTGTCGGCAAGGACGTCCGAGCCATTCCGAGCTTTCTTTTCTACGTGGGAACGAGCTACCTTAGCGATTCGCCGAGAATCACCTCGGTCGTCTTCGAGGAGGGCTCGGTCTGCGAAACGATCGGCCTCCGCGCCTTCGAGAACCTCAGCAGCCTGAAGTCGATCAACCTGCCGGGTTCGATCAGGAAGATCAATCAAAGTGCCTTCTCCTGTTGCAGTGGCCTTACCGAGATCGATCTGCCCGAAGGGCTTCTGGAAATCGGGGACAATGCGTTTGAATACTGCACAGGGCTGACTTCCATCACCATTCCCGAAACGGTGGGCAAGATCAAGGCAGTCGCCTTCCGAGGCTGTACGGGCTTGACCGCCATTTACTACAACGCGATAAGCGCTGAGGGTTTTGAATCGGACACCAACAACACCTTTGATTCCTGCGGTAGCGAAAAGGACGGCATCACGCTTTATATCGGCAATAAGGTAGAGAGTATTCCCAAAAAGCTTTTCTGCGCAGGGGATCCGCCTAAAATCACCTCGGTCGTCTTCGGGGAGGGCTCGGTTTGTAAAGAGATCGGGGAAAAAGCCTTTTGGAAGCTCGGCAACCTCGCGTCGGTCAATCTCCCCGCAAGCCTTGAGAAGCTTGGCGACCGCGCCTTTGAGGGCTGCACGGCACTGACCGAGCTTGTCATTCCGGACGGCGTTGAAAAGATTGGGGAATGGACCTTCTCGAATTGCCTCTCCCTCGAAAAAGTGACGATCGGTGCCGGCGTCACCTATATCGACCGCCTGGCCTTTTCCAACTGCACCGCGCTTAGTGAGGCTCTTTTCTTGGATACCACGACATGGTTCTTCGACATTAACAATGATGAGCAGGGGGCCATTGAGATCGGCTCGGACATCAACAACTCCGCCACGATGGCAACCGAGTACCTGAAGAAGGGAACCTGTACGCTCTCAAAGGAATAAGCCCGTATCAAAGACGGGATTTTACACAAACTGATCTCGGCCGCCCGCACAGGGCGGCCGTAGGCCGGGAGAAAGGAGGAAGAAGAAAATGGACGTTTTTTTGGAGAAAAATGAAAGAAAGAACGCTTCCTTGCCAAGGCGGCCTTATGCCCTTTACGCCTTTTTCCTTTCGCTCTTCGGCATTCTTCTTGCCTTTGCGGCGGCGGGGATCACCCCCTTCGGAAGCGGCAGCCTTCTCAGCATGGATGCATGGAGCCAGTATTTCCCCATGCTGCTTGACGGGCAGGGGCTCTTTTCCCAGTGGTCCTTTTCGGGCGCACTCGGCTTTAACAGCCTTGCCCAGTCGGCCTACTATACCATGAGCCCCCTCTGGTGGCCGCTTTATCTTTTCGGCCGCCCTGCCTCTTACGTTGTCCTCCATCTTCTCATTGCGCTGCGCTTTGCCTTGGCCGGGCTTTTCTTCTATCTGTTCCTTGCAAGGCGCTACCGCCCCTCGCCGCTCGCTCTTGCCTTCTCGCTTGCCTATTCGATCTCGGCCTATCCGCTGGCCTTTCTTAACCAGTTCATGTGGATGGATGCGGTCATGCTCCTGCCTCTTGTGGCGCTCGGCATATGGCGGCTCATTGAGGAGGAAAGGCCGATCCTATACCTTCTTTCGCTTGCCCTTACCCTCTATTCCTGCTTCTATATCGGGTATATGGTCTGCCTCTTTTCGGTGCTGTATTTCTTCCTTGTGCTCTTCGTAAAGCGCCGCCCCCTCCTCACGCTGCTCAAAAGAGGCGGGCTCTTTGCCGCCTTCTCGCTGCTTGCGGGAGGGCTTTCGGCCTTCGTGCTGATCCCTACCTATCTCTGCCTTGGGAACACGCTTGCCATGGAAATGGGCTTTTCGGGAGAGGTGGCCATTACCCGCCCCTTTGCCGAGATCCTCCTGCAGTTTCTCCCCTTCGGAAAGATCTCGCTTGAATTTGGACCGCCGAATTTGTATTGCGGCATCCCTGCCGTGCTGCTTTTCCTCCTCGGCCTCTTTCTGCCGGGGCGGCGGATCGCAGAGCGCATCCTGCTTGCGCTTACGGCTCTCCTCATTTACTTCTCCTGCACGGTAAATCTTTTCGATTTCGTCTGGCACGGGATGCATTACCCGAACCAGCTGCCGGGGCGGCAGAGCTTTATCTTTGTTTTCCTGATCCTTGCCGAGGCGTACAGAACGCTCCCCTCGCTCGGCCTCCTCTTTCGGCGCCGCCCCCGCCTCGGTCGGCGTCTTGCCTCGGCCCTCTCGCTGCTTCTTGCGCTTGAGGTGCTCCTAAACGGCGTTTTTATGGTCGGCACCCAGACATGGGTGTGCGATCTTGCCTCGTATTCCTATTGGGACGGGCCGATGAAGACGGTGGAAGAGAAGTATTCGCAGGGCGCATGGCGGAGCGAGAAGATCACCTGCTTCAATTTCAATGCGCCGATGCTTTACGGCTACAACGGCATTTCCTACTATTCCTCTACCATGTCGGCGGATGCCTACCGCTTCTTCGGCAGGCTTGGGATGGGGGTGTACGCCCAAAACGTCAGCACGATGTACAAGCCATCGAACATTCTGAATATGCTCTTCGGCGTGCGCTATCTCCACGCCTATAACGGCGATACGGCCGACACGCTTTTCGTTGATCACGTGGAAACGGTCGGTACGGTAACGGTGTATGAAAACCGCTACACCCTGCCGCTTGCCTTTGCGGCATCGCGCGATGCGCTCCTTCTCGATCTTGACCGCCTTTCGGGCGAGGATGCCGAGGGGGCGATGCTCCGCACCCTGCTTGGGGATGAGCTCCCCCGCCGCTACAATCGGGAGGGCGTGCTTTCCTCCGCCTATGAGCAGCTTTCTGCCGGTGGGATGACAATCACCGCCTTTTCGGATTCCCACATCAAGGGCAGGGTCACGGTGGGGAAGGACCAGTTCCTTTTCACCTCGATCCCGGCCGATGAGGGCTGGAGCGTATGGGTGGACGGTGAGCGCGTGGCGCCGCAAAAGGTCTTTGGCTACCTGCTCGGCATCCCGCTTTCCGAGGGCGAGCATACGGTGGAGCTTTCCTATACCGCCCCCGGCTTTACCCTCGGCCTTTGCCTTTCTCTTGCTTCTCTTGCGGCCACCGTGCTCTACCTGCTCCTTTGGGAAGGCGGGCGTGCGCGCAGAAGGAAAGCCTTATCTGCTCGCTAAAAAGAAAAAGCAAGGCTTTAGCCTTGCTCTGCTTCGTTCATCCTCGCATCAAAGCATACCATACACGCTAAAGCGTGATGAGATACAGCCCGAAGGGCTGATAATCAAGCACGGCGAATCTGTGCTTGCACAAGTGTGCCGCGCGCCGATTGCTCTGTGAGCAATTTTCCGAAGAAAAATTCTTAACGAAGTGGCGCCACG
>JAZNDG010000010.1:0-15956 GCA_045587985.1 Eubacteriales bacterium
AACGCCAAAACCAGCCGCCCCTCGGTCTGTAATGCAGCAGAGGTGTGCCTGATAGACGAGAAAATTGTAAAGTCTTTTTTACCAAAGCTCAAAAAACGCCTTGTCGATGACCGCATTGCCGCAGGGAAGTGCGCGGTTGAGCTGCGCCTTGATCCTTCTGCCGCCACACTTGTTGACGGCACCCCCGCAGGGGATGCGGATTTTGATACCGAGTTCCTTGACTATATTTTGGCCGTCCGTGTCGTTTCGGGGGTGGAGGAGGCCTGCTCGCATATAGCCGCCCACTCGACCGGGCACAGCGAGGCGATCGTCACAGAGGATTCGGCCGCCGCCGATCGCTTCTGCGCGCGTGTCGATTCGGCCGCCGTCTATGTCAACGCCTCCACTCGCTTTACGGACGGTGGGGAGTTCGGCCTTGGGTGCGAGATGGGCATCTCGACACAGAAGCTGCACGCCCGTGGCCCGATGGGGCTTGCGGAGCTTACCTCGTACAAGTACATCGTCCGCGGAAACGGACACATAAGATAAGGAGAAGGATATGAAGATCGGATTTTTGGGCTGCGGTAATATGGGCGGTGCGCTCTGCCGTGCCGTACGCCGTGCGCTCCCCTCGGCCACCCTCCTTCTTTCTGATGCGAATGAAGAAAAAAGAGATGCGCTTGCCTCGGCCGTTTCGGGTGAGGTGCGCGCCTCGGAGGCTATGCTTTTGGAAGCGGATTACGTCTTTCTTGGCTTAAAGCCCCAGGTCCTGCCGATGGCACTTTCCGCGCTTTCCTCGGCGCTTGCCGCTTCCTCGGCTACCTTTATCAGCATGGCCGCAGGTGTTCCGATCGCGGCACTTGAGGGGATCCTCCCCGGGAAGGCCGTTATCCGCATTATGCCCAACACCCCCGTGGAGGTGGGGATGGGTATGACCGTCTTTACCCCCTCCGCCCTCGTTACCGATGCCGCAAAGGCCGATTTTATTTCCATGATGCAATCGTCCGGGCGGCTTGACGAGATCCCGGAGGACCTGATGGATGCCGCTTGCTCGGTCAGCGGCTGTGGCCCTGCCTTTGCTTACCTCTTCGCAAACGCCCTTGCCGAGGGTGGCGCCGCCTGCGGCCTTTCCTATGAGCAGGCGCTCTCGTATGCCGCCGCCACCGTTTCGGGTGCTATGAAAATGATAGAAGCGACCGCCCGCCATCCCAAGGCGCTGGCCGAGGCCGTCTGTTCGCCCGGCGGCAGCACGCTTGCGGGTGTCGGTGCTCTTGATGAGGGGCACTTTCACGAAACCGCACAGTCGGCCGTCAGGGCTGCCTATCATAGAACCAAGGAGCTTGGAAAGCAGTAAAAAAAGCCGTTGGCATTGGCCAACTGCTTTTCGTTTTATTCGGGCAAAATAAGCTCGCGCCCGCCTACCTTGGATTCTACAAGGGCATCTCCCTCATAGCGCAGGATCATATGAAAGAAGGGGCCGCCCTCCTCCATTTTCGAAAGGAAGAGCCTGTCCCCCTCCCACATCGGGAGCGTAAGCGCTTTTCTCTTATCCACCCATGCAAGCGTCCCTTCGTTGCAATCGGGAAGGAGGCTGCCTTCAAAGCCTCTTGCATGGTAAAGATGCATGATCTCGGGGGGGAAGGCATCCGAAAGGAAGGCGATATCCCCCACCGCCCGGTACTCGGTCAGGCTAAGGCCGGTTTCCTCCCGCACCTCGCGCAGGAGGCAGGCATCCGGCGTTTCGCCCGTTTCAAGATGGCCGCCAATGCCGACCCATTTGCCGCCGTTTACGTCCTTTTCCTTCTTGTTTCGGTAAAGGAGAAGATAGGCGCCGTTCTTTTCTATGTAGCAGAGTGTTGTGTGTTTGATCATTTTGTAAACAATCTCTTACCTCTTTTTTTGAGGGTGTAAAGAAGCAAAAGCCCCAGTGCGTAAGCAGAGATCACCTCACCCGCCGTGACGGTGGCAAGGAAGAAGAAATAGGTGCCCTCAAGCCCGTAAGCATACAGAAGGATAGGGGGGATGATGGCGGCATTTGCCAACACGGTCGGCAGTGGGACAAGGAGGGGATAGCGCCGCAAAAGGCGCGCCCCGAGTGCCCCGAGCAGAGTGGCAAGGCTCCCAAACAGAACGTCAAAGAGCGGCGCCCCGATCAGAAGGTTTGAAAGAAGACAGCCGATGGTCAGTGCGGGGATCGCCTCGGGCAGAAAGAAGGGAAGAACGCAAAGCGCTTCGGAAAAACGAAGCTGAATGGCGTAATTGGCAAGGCCAAAGGCGTTTGCAAGAAGGGTGAGGACGACATAAAGGGCGGCAATGATCCCGCCGCGCGCGACCTCTTTGGTGTGCATGTGCATGGTGCTCTCTCCTTAGTTTTGTTTTTCGTGAGGATGGTTGCGAACTCACGGCCGAAATCCGACACTACTATCATACAGCAAAATAAAAAAATGTCAAGAGGGAAAGTGGGCTTGGACGCCACTTTCTCGCTTTTTTTCTTTGGGGCTTGACCAAAGGAGGGTAGGGTGCTATAATAATTGAGTACATTATTACTTTTAGTAGGTATGCAATGAAGAAAGCCATCCGTCCCCTTTTGCTTCTTATGGCGGTCCTTCTCCTTGTCCTTCCCCTTGTATCCTGCGGGGCAAAGGATGAGCGCACCGTGATCGCCGTGACCATCCCCCCGGAGGCCGATTTTGTCCGCGCTGTCGGCGGGGAGGATTTTCGCATCGTCACTATGGTGCCCCCGGGGTACAGCCCCGAGTCGTATGAGCCCACCCCTCGCACCATGATCGATTTTGCAAGCGCCGCGCTCTTTTTCTCCATGGGCCTGCCGGTTGACAGTGAAACCCTGATCCCCGCGCTTACGGAGGATACGCGCCATGTGGCGCTTGATGTGGCTTCGGCCGCGGCCTATCCCGACCTTATGATGGACGGTGGCCGCGATCCCCACATCTGGCTCTCGCCCCGCCGCGTGGCCGTGATGGTGCGCGCCGTCACCGAGGAGCTTTGTGCGCTCCGCCCCGACCGTGCCGCCATCTACCGGCAGAATGCCGAGGACTACCTTGGTGAGCTTTCCGCGGCAGACTCCTCCGTGCGCGCATCCCTTTCCTCATCCGGCGTTTCCGAGCTTATCGTCTATCACCCCGCCTTTGGCTACCTTGCCGATGAATACGGCCTTACGATGCACGCGCTGGAGGAAAACGGGCATGAGGCCACCGCTACCCGCCTTGCCGAAATGGTGGATTTTGCAAAGGAAAGAAGCATCCGCGTTGTCTTTTACCAGGCCGAGACCGATAGCCGCCAGGCCGAGGCCTTTGCCCGTGATATCGGCGGCCGCGCCGTCTGCTTGTCCCCTCTTGGCGAGGACTATATCGCAAATCTTATGAGTATGGCATCGGCCATTGCCGATGCGAAGGGAGAGTGAGCCTTTGATGGAGGCAATCGGCATTCACCGCCTCGTGGTGGATTACGGCAAGTGCCGCGCGCTTGATGACGTGTGCCTGACCGTTAACCGTGGCGAATACCTTGGGATCATCGGTCCGAACGGGGGAGGGAAGACCACCCTGCTCGGCGCGATCCTCGGCACCGTCCGCCCGACCTCGGGCAGCATCTCTCTTTTTGGCGAGAGTGCCGAAAAGGGGCGTGCCCGCCTTGGGTACGTGCCGCAGTTTGCGATGTTTGACCGTGCCTTCCCCATCACGGTGGGTGAGGTCGTGTCCACCGCCTACCTTGGCCGCGGCCTTCATCCCTTCCGCCATCTCGGCCGCCGTGAGGCCGCCCTTTCGGAGGGGGTGCTTGAGGAGGTCGGGCTTTTCGGCTTTTCCCGGCGGCTTGTTTCGGAGCTTTCGGGGGGTGAGTTCCAGCGTATGCTCCTCGCCCGCGCGCTTGCCAAATCGCCCGAGGTGCTCCTGCTTGACGAGCCCACCTCCGGAGTGGATCCCGCCACCCGCGCCCATATCTATTCGCTTCTTGAGGAAAAAAACCGCGCAGGCATGACGGTTCTGATGGTCACCCACGATATGCTGGCCGTGGCCTCCTCGGTTAAAAAGCTTGCCTGCCTCTCACGCACGCTCGTTTACCACGGCGAGCCCGAGCTTTCGGAGGATGTTTCCACCGCCATGTACGGCTGCCCTGTTGACCTTGTGGCGCACGGTACACCGCACCGAGTTCTCCGTGACCACGATGAGGAAGGGGGGTGTCACTGTGGCTGTCATTGAGGCATTCCTTACCTACGGCTTTATGCAAAACGCCCTGGTTGCCGCACTCCTTGTCGGTCTGCTTTCGGGCATCATCGGCGTTGTCATTGTAGAAAAGAAGATGGTCATGATGAGCGGCGGTATTGCCCATACGGCGTACGGCGGCGTTGGCCTTGGCTATCTCCTCGGCTTTTCACCTCTCCTCGGTGCCGTGGGTGCATCCCTTCTTGCCGCCTTTGGCATCGGCGCACTCCGCCGCCGCGGCGGTGCGAGGACGGATGTGCTGATCGCCCTGTTCTGGTCGCTCGGGATGGCGGCCGGTATTGTGTTCGTGGCCATGGCCCCCGGCTATACGGCCGATCTGAACACCTATCTCTTCGGCAGTATTCTCACCATCACAACCGGCGATCTTCTTTTGATGGGTGTCATCACCCTTCTTGTGATCCTGGCCTTTCTCGCCTTCTTTGAGGACCTGCGCTCCTACCTCTTTGATGAGGTGTTTGCCTCGGTATCGGGGCTGCTTGTCCGCCTTCTTGAGGCGCTCCTTCTCGGCCTTGTTGCGCTCACGGTCGTGGTGCTTCTGCGTGTGACCGGCATTATGCTGGCCATCGCCCTGCTTTCTGCCCCCGCCGCCACCGCCGCGATGCTTACCCGCCGCCTTCTGCCACGTATGCTGACGGCCGCGGCGCTCTCCTCCGCCTTCTCGGTCGGCGGGCTTGTGATCTCCTTCTACGCCAATATCCCCTCGGGCGCCACGGTGGTTGCTTTGGCCGCCCTTACCTATTTCATCATCCTTGCCGTGCGCGCTTTGAGAGTGCGCCGCAAAAACGCATAAGAAAAAAGCCCGCCGAGCCGTGCGTTCTCCTTAAAAGAGAATCTTTTGGAACGCAAGCGAAGCGCTCTGCAAAAAAAGGAACAAGCTACATGCTTGTTCCTTTTTTATGCCTAACTATGCTACCCGGTTACGCAAGCTTCGAGAGATTGTCGAGGTTTACCTCGGCCTTCATCTTCTCACCGCGCAGAAGGCGCTCAACCTCCTCGCAGACGTGCAGGGCAATGCGCTTAAGACCGTTGGTGTTGGTACCCGCGATATGGGGGGTGAGCACCACGTTCTTGAGCGTACGGAGCTCGTTGTCGGCCGTGGGGGGCTCGGGCTCGGTCACGTCAAGGCAGGCAAAGATGCGGCCCTTCTTCAATTCGTCAATCAGGTCGCGCTCGTTGATGATCGAGCCTCTGGCCGTGTTGACCAGCACCGCACCGTCACGCAGGAGTGCGAGGTTATCCTTGTTCAGCATATTCTCGGTTGCGGGGATGGCAGGTGCGTGCACGGTGACCGCATCACTTCTCTTCATCAGCTCGTCAAGCTCCACCTTCTCGGCACCGATCGCCGCGATCTCCTCGGCAGAGAGGACCGGGTCATACATCAGGATATCCACGTGGAAGTTCTTAAGCAGCTTCACAAGATGCCGCCCGACCATGCCGCCCGAAATGATACCGATGGTAATATCGTAGAAGTCGGTAACGGTGGTGGGAACGTTCTCGTTCCAAAGACCGCTCGCCGTATCCTCGTTCAGCTTGTAGAAGCCCTTGCAGGCCGAGATCAGGAAGGCAAGTGCGCTTTCGGCAACACCCTCACCGATTGCAACCGCCGAGTTGGTGATGCGGATCTTCTTTTCGATGAACGCATCGCTGAGCAGGGGCTTGACAGAGCCGGCGGCATGGATGACAGCCTCAAGATCGGGGCAGGCGGCAAGGATCTCGGCATCGATCTGGGGGCTGCCCCAGGAGGTCACGATGATGTTTGCCCCCTTGACGAAGGAAAGGACATGCTCTCTGTCCGAAAAGTCGTCACGGTCAAAGATGGCGAGCTCACCGCTCTTTTTAAGGCGGTCAAAATACTTGTCGCCAAAGGCGGCGCCTCTTGCCCAGGAATCAACGAGAACGGCAATTTTTTTCATAGTTTGTATGCTCCTTTTTAAAATGAATTCATAAGACGCAGGGAAAGATCGTAGCAGTAACGGGTGCCCTCTGCCATCTTCTTAAAGTCGCGCGTGTTGATGGTGTCAAGGGCGGTGTGCAGAACGCGGAAGATCTTGTAGTCACGCAACCAAAGCGTAAGGAAGCCCGCCTTCATAAAGGGCTTGTCATCCCCACCGGCATCCGCCGCGATGTAGTCGGGCATTGCAAAGCCCGGAGGGATCCTTTCATCATTGCCGATGGCGAGCTTGGGTTCGGAGAAATAACAGCCGTAATCGTCATAGTTCATCAAGAACTTGATGTCCTCCTCCTTATGACGTCTTACGTAATCGCCGCTTCCGGGAGGAAGATCGGTTGTGACCTCCAGGTACTCCTCGGCCGAGAAGGCAACGAAATCCAGCGTGTATTCCCCCTTATAATCGGCAAACATACGTGCGGTTTCAAGCAGCATCGAGGTGCCGGCGCAGTTATCGCCTGCGCTCTCGGTAAGAGGCGCGGCATCGTAATGTGCGCCGAAAACGGCCTTTTTCGTGCCTGTGCCCTCAATACGGCCGATCACATTGCAGGACACTGTGTCATAGGGGGTGGCATCCACCTTCAGGTGGTAGATGTCATCGGCGTGGGCGGTGAGGAAGAAGGCGCCCTCGGCGGCAACCGAAAGGGTTGCGATCCTTGTGATCTTGGTCGAGCGTACGACCTTGGTGGAGGGGGCTGCCTGGCAATGCCCCTCAGAAAGGAAGATCACGGCGGCGGCGCCGCGGCGCTCAAGCTCCTCGGCAATCGCGTTATAAACGCGGGGCGAGCCGGCAAGCGAGTGCGAGAAGCAGATGCGATTTGTCAGATCCACATCCTCGGGGATCTCCTCGTCAAAAATAAGGATCGGGCCGGTTGCATCGCAGGAGCCGGAGAAATAGTTGGTGATAAAGGCGGGTACAGGGCGGCCGAGCGTAAGATTTTCAAAGCTCTCGGAGCGGAATTCCCAACCGCGCACGGGGTATTCCTCGCGCAGCGTCTTGAGCCCGAGCTCGCGGAAGACATTCTCAATATAATCGGCGGCCGCCTGCTCACCCTCCGAGCCCGCATGGCGGGAGGGGTAAGGAAAGCAGATCTTTTCAATGTGCGTGCGCAGGGCACGCTCAATAGCAGTATTCATGAAATTACTCCCAAAAATCAGCGGTATCCTCAAGATTGGTGGCAAGCCCCTCCAGGTACTCGTCAATCTCCTTGATGCCAAATTCCGCAAGGATATCCTCGGCGGTCATGTCGGGGCTCTCGGAGGTGATCATGCAGGCGCCGAGATTGTCGCGCGCCGTGACGGTGATCCTCTCCCCGTATTTCGCCTTGGCCGCGCGGAGCTTTTTCTCGTTTTCATCCGTGTGCACCACGGCATAGTCAAGGTTCACGGTCTTGATGATATAGGGGAAGGCGCGGCGGACGGTGCTTTCCAGCTCCTCGCCGAGCGGAGAAACGATCGAGGATGAGAGGTAGTGGCCGGGGCAGCACCCCACGAGATAGGCGCGCGTTTCGTGCGCAAAGGCAAGCCGCATCAGCTCACCGTGGTACTGTGAGCAGAAGAGCACAAGCTTCGGCTTTTTCGCATGGCAGCGCTCACGGATCTCGTCAAAGTTAAGGTCAAAGCAGGTAACACCGGTGGCAGGGCCGAAATCGCATGCAAGCGTGGCAGCATCCGCCCCCGGCAGCAGCCCGAAGTTGAATTCGCCAAAGGTGAGGTGGTTCTTTTCGTATATGCCCTTTATCTCTCCGTCCCGTCCGATAAGATAGGTGGCATTGCGGCGTGTACCGTCCTCCTTGGTCATCCAGGAGTTGTAGGCGATATGGCATTTGTTCGTCTTGGCCACGCCCTTAAAATAGTCAAGGATAACGGTGCCTCTGCGCAAAACGTAATCCTCGCGGTGGTCAACACCCTCAAGGATATGAAGCGGCAGGTCGCACACCTCGGGCAAGACAATCAGGTCGGGATGATAGGGCAGAACGGCGTCAACATGCTCGTCAAGGAGCGCTTTCATATGCTCGATATCGTTCTTGCCGTAGGTTTCCTCGGGGATGGCCATGGTCGGCATACCGACAACTGCGATCTTTACGTAATTCGACATAGTGCCCCTCCTTATTCCTTCGCCTTCAAGAGGCGGCGCTTGGCCGTGGCACGGTCAAGAAACGCATCAAGCGGTTCAAGCTCGAATTCCTTGATGATGTCATCGGCCGAAAGATCGGGCGCCTCCACTGTGATCATGTGCGCCCCAAGGTTGGCGGGTGTATAGATCGGAACAAGATCGGCGTATTTTTTTCGGATGAGCGGAAAGCGTGAGCCGTTGCCGTCACCGTGCGCAAGCAGAAAGTCGATGTTCACGGTTGCAACCGCTGCCACGGCAAAGGCCGAGGATGCGGCCACCGTTTCGCCGACCGGCGAAAGCACGGCCGATGCCATACCAAGGGGGCAGGCCGACACAAGATAGGAGCGGGTGTTGTAGGCAAAGAAGGCTTCGGCAAGACCGTAGCTGCGGCGGGTTGCGTGGATCATAAGATCCGGCTTTTGTGCCTTGTAGCGGCGGCGGATCTCCTTTTCCTCCGCGTCAATGCCAATGATCGCGCCAACCTTCCCGAAATCGCAGTCGAAAAGCACCGCGCCGTTGCCCGGCACCACACCCACGGCCGCCTCGGCCGCTGTTACGTAGCACTTGTCGTACTGCCCGATCAAGCGCCCCTCACGGTCGATCATACGGGTGGCGTTTTTAAGCGCCCCACCCTCCTCGGAGATGAGGGTATTATAGGCAATGTACGTGCGGTGTTCCTTTGCAAAATCCGAAATAAGACGGAGAACGCTGTCCCCTCTTTCGGCAAGATAGGCGAAAAGGCCGTCCCCTCTGCCGGGCATCAGCTCGGCCGGGATATCGCAAAGCTCGGGCAGGACGATGATATCCGTCCCCTCGGGTCCGATCGCGGCAAGAGAATCCTTCATGTGCGCTACCGCGCACGCGGCGGCATTCTCGGCCGCGCCGACAGAAAACGGCGCGACCGATACCGCGGCAACTCTTATGTGCTTGGCCATTAGCTACCTCTTTTGATCAAAGCTTCATAAAATAATTGATGGAGGGAAGCCCGACCTTAAAGCCGACCTTCTCATAGGCGCGGCGGGCGGGCGCATGCCCATCGTCAAGCCCGGTATGCACGGTTGCACCCACAGCCCCCCACTCACGGAAAAGGCCGAGGATGAACTCGTACTGACGGGGGCCGATGCCGCGGCCGCGAAATTCGCCCGACACGGCGTTGTCCGAGATCTCACCGATCTTGGAAGCAGGATCGTAATTGTAATGGAGAAAGCCCGCAACCTTTCCCTCGCACTCGGTCACAAACACGTTGCCCGAGTCAAGGTCGGCGCGGATGGCCTCTGCCTTCATGGCCAGATGGTTCGGGAAGTGCAGGGCATAGATCTCCTCACCGAGGATTTCTTTATACACCTCATAAATCTTGGCCCACTGCGAAACGGCGATCGTTACGACCGCATCGTAGTCGCGCGGCTCGACAGGGCGGATAAGCAGCTCACTCATGGTGCATCTCCTTATGCGTTTTAAAAATCAAAGGTAGATCTTGGAGGCCGTGGCCGCATAGCCGCGCTCGAACTCGGCACCGTGAAAGGCGATGCCCTCGGGCAGGTCGGCAATCGAGACCACCTGACCGGCACGCTCGCGCGAGAGCTTGCCGGCCAGCATGATCAGAGTAGAATCGGTCACCTCGTCCATGGTGGCAAGAATGTTCTCGCGGCCCGAAACGGCAGCCTCAATGTTCGAGAGCATAGTGCCGAAGGCGGCCAGCGCATCGAGCGGGAAGCTGTAGGTGTTCTTCGAGGTCACGATGGTCACACCGAAGGGCAGCCAGGTGCCGATGGTGGTCACATAGGTACCGCTGACGCCGTTTTCGAACTCCACAACGAAGGTTTCGGTATAGCTGCCGTCAATCTTCGCACTTCTGCCCGCAAAGCGGCAGGTCTTGGCCAGCGAGCCTGCCACAGCGCAAACGATCTCGACCGCATGAATGGCATAGTTGAACTCGTCAACGCCCACCGAGGAATACACGTGGACGACCTCGCCTCTTTCCTCAACCGGCATGGCAAGGAAATCAAGAATCTCCTGGGCATAGCGCATGGAGGAGGAGCCGTAGATGCGGGCGCCGTTCTTGGCAAGCTCACGGACCTTCTTTACATCGGCAAGCGAGCCGACAAGGGGCTTATCCATAAACACGGGCTTGCCCGCCTCAATGAAGGGCATGGCGTAAGGCAGGTGCTTGTCCCAGTTGCAGCCCTGCACAAATCCAACGTCCACCTCCTTGGCCATCTCCTCAATGCTGGTCATCACCTTGGCGCCACAGGCGGCGGCAAAGGCCTCCACCTCGTCATTCTCGCGGAAGCCAAAGTTGCAGATATGGGTGTAGCCCATAGGGATATTGAGCTCCTCCATCTTACCGGCAAAGGCCTGGGGGTGCGAAACATCAATGTCAACAAGTCCGATTTTTACCATAATTCATTCCTCGCTTTCTGCACAAATATATTTGTATAAATATATTTTATCATTACCGGGCCGCTTTGTCTTTACACAGAACGGCGAAATCATTTGCATAATATAACAGAGCTACCCGAAAACACAAAAAAGTTTTCAAAAAGTGCTTTACAAACGCCGGGGGCGGTGTTATACTGGAAGAACCGAAAGAAAAACGAAGGGTAGGTGAGATGCATGGACTTATGCGGTAACAGTATGGGCGCAAGCGATGTGGGTCGAAGTAGCGTGATGCAGGCGTGCGCGTCCTTGCATCACACCGAAAAAAACGTATAAAAAGGCAAGCAGCATGGCGACAAAGGGCTTCTTGTCTTTTGTCGCCTTTTGCTTTGCGCCTCCTATGTGCTTACAAATGAAAGGAGGAATCACCGATGGAAGAAAAAATTGAACTTCTCGAATCCCTGCGTGAGCTGCTTAATGAGCGGCGCCTTGGCGAGCTTCGCCGTCTGCTCTCTGAGCAGCAGCCGCAGGATATCTCCGAGCTGTTTCCCGATTTTTCGGAGGAGGAACGGCTCTTCATTTACCGCCTTCTCCCTAAGGAAATGGCGGCCGAGGTGTTGGTTGAATTGCCCGCCGAGGGGCGGCGTGCGCTTGTGGCCGCCTTCAGCGATTACGAGCTGCGCCGGGTGCTGGAGGAGCTGTATTCGGACGATGCGGCAGAGCTTCTTGACGAGATGCCCGCCAATTTCGTGCGGCGTATCCTAAAGAACTGCACGCCCGAGATGCGGCGGTCGGTCAACCATCTGCTTTCCTACCCGGAGGGGAGCGCCGGCAGCATGATGACCACCGAGTATGTGCACCTCGGTGCCGAGATGACGGTGGGGGAGGCGCTTGCTCACATCCGCTCGGTCGCGCTCGATAAGGAAACCATCTACACCTGCTATGTGACGGACGCGAGCCGTATTCTGCGCGGCATCGTCACAGCGCGTATGCTCCTTATCTCGCCGCTTGATGCCAAGGTCGGCACGCTGATGGAGGAAAACCTCATCTCGGTCGGCACGCACGATGAGCGGGAGGCGGTGGCGCGTCTTTTCGATAAATATAATTTCCTCGCCCTGCCGGTGGTGGATAAGGACGAGCGGCTTGTCGGTATCATCACGGTTGATGACGCAATGGAGGTCATCTCGGAGGAGGTCGAGGAGGACTTTGCCAAGATGGCGGCCATTGTGCCGACAGACCGCCCCTACCTGCGCGAGTCTGCCTTTTCGATCTTCTTAAACCGCATTCCGTGGCTGCTGCTTCTTATGATCGGCGCGACCTTTACGGGGATCATCATCACCTCGTTTGAGGAGGCGCTTGCCGCCTCGGTGGTGCTCACCGCCTTTATCCCGATGCTGATGGGCACGGGCGGCAACTCGGGTAGCCAGGCATCGGTTACGGTCATCCGCGGTCTTTCGCTCGGTGAGATCACCTACCGCAACGTCCTCTCGGTGGCCTTTAAGGAGCTCCTTGTTTCGCTCCTTTGCGGCATCTCGCTTGCCGCTGTCAATTTCGGCAAGATGCTGCTCATCGACAGGCTTCTTTTCGGCAACCCCGCCGTGACACCTATGGTGGCGCTCACGGTCAGCCTGACCCTTGCCGTTACGGTGGTGCTTGCCAAGCTTATCGGCAGTCTTTTGCCGATCGTGGCGGGCAGGCTCGGCTTTGATCCCGCCGTGATGGCCAGCCCCTTTATCACCACGATTGTGGATGCCCTTTCGCTCCTTGTTTATTTCCTTCTCGCCGGCGCCGTGCTCGGCATTTAAAAAAGGAGGCGGCGCGGTATGCTCGTCTATATGCTCCTTTGCCGTGACGGCTCGATCTACACGGGGGTTGCCGCCGATCTTCCGCGGCGGATGCGCGACCATTTTCTGAAAACCAAGGCTGCCGCCGCCTATACCCGATCAAGGGGGGCAGAGCGCCTGCTCGGCGCTTGGGAATGCGAGAGCCGCTCGCTGGCACAGAGGGCCGAATACGCCATCAAACGGCTCACCCGCGCGCAAAAGGAGGCCCTGCTTGCAAGCCCCCGCACCCTTGTCGAGGGGCTGATCCCCTCTCTCCTCGGAGAAGCGCTTTTTCCTCTTGAGGAGGGGGATCCCCGCATCCTCGCGGTCAAGGATGCCTATGAACAAAAATAAGAAAAAACGCCGTTATTCCGGCGTTTTTTCTTTTGCGCTTTTCTTTTCTGCTTCGCTCGCTGTCAAAAGCGCCGCGCGCGCCTCCCAAGCGGCGGAAAGACGGACGTAAAGCCCCCTTGCAAGAAGCATAAGGAAGTAGCCGCCCGCCGAAACGGCAAGGACCGGGACAAAGTCGAGAATCAGGGCGGCCTGCTCGCCCGGCTTTAAGAAGATAAAGCCAAACGCCTCGTCCGCGAACTGGACGGCGTAGATCACCTGCCTTGCAAAGCGGTAAGTGAAGAGTAAAGAGGAGGCAAGGATCGCCGCCTTGACGGGGGCAGCGTGTGTATCCCCCATGCCCCTCGGCTCCCCCTTCGGATCCTTTTTGAGGAAAATGAAATAGGAAAAAAGAAAGGATACGACAAGCGGCAGGAGCGCATCGTCAAACGCGGCGGCCAGCGTCAGCGCAAGATTGAGCTCCGAGATCGCTATGCGGAAAAAGAGTGCCTGCCAGACGAGTATCAGGATCTCGCCCGCAAGGTGGGTAACGGCCGCCCCCGCAAGAAGGAAGAGCGAAATTTTTACACCGCCCGCCGAAACGGCGCCAAAGGCCGCTCCGAGCATCATTAAAAGAAGAAGAAGCCTTGCCGACTCGAAAATGCGCAAAAGGACAAAGCCAAGCACCTCGCTTACCTCGGTCGAGAGAAGATAAGCAAGCGGCGCGCCGAGGGAAAGGACCACCTCAGCGCCGAGCAGGACGATGAGCGTAAGCAGAGAGAGGGGGAATCGTTTTTTCATAGGATGCTCCCGAAATTGATCTTCACATCCTTTATTGTACCATAAAAATCTCTCTTGTCAATCCTTTCGGTCATAGAATATGGGGTGCGCGCATAGTCTGTAAGAAGAACGAATATAAGGAGGGTGAACCGTGATGGAAACCGATATGACCGTCCCTCTTTCTCCGCAAGTGCTTGAAGGCGAGCTTTCCCGCCTTTCGGAGGCCCACCCCTCGCTCCTTTGCCGTGCCCTGGGGCGCAGCCTGCTCGGAAGAGAGATCCCGCTTCTCCTTCTCGGGCGCGGCCGCGAGCGGCTTCTTTATGTCGGCACGCACCACGCAAGCGAATGGCTGACCGCCCGCCTGCTCCTTTCCTTTCTTTCGGAGCTTCTTTCGGCATACGAAGCAGGAAAGCGCCCCTTCGGCCTTGATCTTGCCTTTCTTCTTGAAAGGCGCACCCTGCTCCTTGTGCCGATGCTCAACCCCGATGGGGTTGCCATCCACATGGGAGAAAAGGAGGATCCGCTTGCCGAGCGTAGGGAGAGGATGGTAGGGGATGGGGATTTCAGCCATTGGCAGGCCAATGCCCGCGGGGTGGATCTCAACCACAATTACCGTACGGGATTTTCCGAATATAAACGGCTTGAGCCCTCGCTCGGCATCCTCGGCGGCGGCCCCACGCGGTACAGTGGGGAGGGGCCGGAGTCCGAGCCCGAAACGGCGGCGCTTGCCGGCTTTATCCGCGCCGCCACGCCGCGATTTCTTATGAGCCTCCACACGCAGGGGGAGGAGATCTACTATATGGGCGGCAAAAGAGAGCTCCCCGGCGCACGTGCCACCGCATTGCGCCTTGCGGCGCTCTCGGGCTACCGCCTTGCACAGGCAGAGGGGCCTGCGGCCTACGGCGGTCTTGCCGATTATACAACGGCAGCCCTCGGCATTCCCTCCTTCACGGTGGAGTGCGGGCTCGGTGAAAATCCGCTTCCGTGCAAGGAGATCCCCGCGATTTACAGACGGGTACGCCGGATGCTGTTTGAAAGTATGACTATGTAAGGAGGGAAGGGGATGCCATCGTGCAACAGTGAGGATTTCCGCGATAAGGAGGTCATCAGCGTATGTGACGGCCGCCGCCTTGGCTTTGTATGCGAGATCGAGTTTGATGTGTGTGACGGCCGTATCACGGCCATTGTCGTCAAGGGGGAGGGCGGCCTTTTCTCGGGCAAGGGAGGGGATATCCTCGTGCCATGGGATAAGATCCAGAAAATAGGGGAGGATATCATCCTTGTGGACGGTGTTGTCCTGCCACCGGAAAAATGTGCAAGGGGGAAACGCCGCGGTACGGTATAGAGGTAGGGGGGTACCCCCTACTTTTTTGCCTGCCGAATTGTAAACTTTTTGTGAATTCGAAAAATCCTCTTGCGCACGAAATAAAAATATGATATGCTTACAAAGGTTCGCCTTATGGCGGATACATCAAATTCTCACACAGCAGTGTCGCGTCATCGGTGCCTTTTCCGAGGTCTTGGCGCAAAGGGCCTGCTGTGGCGGAAAAACCGGAAGGAGGACATGAAAATGTTCGTAATCTCGATCAAGCAGCTGCTTGAAGCCGGTGTCCATTTCGGACACCCCACCAAGAAGTGGAACCCCAAGATGGCGGAGTACATCTTCACCATGAGAAACGGGATCCACATCATCGACCTTCAGAAGACGGTCAAGAAGTTTGAGGAGGCTTATGCCTTTGTCAAGCAGATCTCCGAGGAGGGCGGCACCGTTCTCTTTGTCGGCACCAAGAAGCAGGCGGCCGACAGCATCAAGGAGGATGCAAAGAAGTGCGGTATGTACTACGTGAACGTCCGTTGGCCCGGCGGTATGCTGACCAACTTTAAGACGATCCGCAAGAGCATCAACCGTCTGAAGGAGCTTGAGAAGATGCAGGAAGACGGCACCTTCAATCTGCTCCCCAAGAAGGAAGCCGCGCAGAAGATGAAGGAGATCGAGGATCTCGAAAAGAACTATGGCGGTATCAAGGAGATGGATACCCTGCCCTCTGCCATTTTTGTGGTGGATACCCGCAAGGAGCACATCGCCGTGCAGGAAGCCAAGAAGCTTGGCATTCCGGTTATCGCTATCGTGGATACCAACTGCGATCCCGAGGATGCTGACTACATCATCCCCGGTAACGATGACGCGATCCGCGCCATCAAGCTGATCGGCACCACGCTTGCCGACGCCGTGATCGAGGGTCGCGGTGGCGAGCAGCTGACCGATGAGGCTCCCGAGGCCGTCGCCGAGGGCGATGAGGCCGCTGAGTAAGAAATTAGGAGGAAGCTACCATGGCAGCATTTACCGCAAAGGACGTGGCCGAGCT
>JAZNDG010000011.1:0-8206 GCA_045587985.1 Eubacteriales bacterium
ATCCCCGGTAACGATGACGCGATCCGCGCCATCAAGCTCATCGGCACCACTCTTGCCGATGCCGTGATCGAGGGCCGTGGCGGCGAGCAGCTGACCGATGAGGCTCCCGAGGCCGTCGCCGAGGGCGATGAGGCCGCTGAGTAAGAAATTAGGAGGAAGCTACCATGGCAGCATTTACCGCAAAGGACGTGGCCGAGCTCAGAAAGCAGACCGGCTGCGGCATGATGGACTGCAAGCGCGCTCTTGAAGAGGCGGACGGCAACCTGCAGGAGGCCCTCAAGGTTCTCCGTGAGAAGGGCATGGCCGCTACTGCCAAGAAGCAGAGCCGTATCGCCGCTGAGGGTATCGTGGATATCCTGACTGTCGGCAACACCACCGCGATGATCGAGGTCAACTCCGAGACCGACTTCGTTGCCAAGAATGAAACCTTCCGCGCCTTCGTGCGCAACCTGCTTGAGACCGTGATCGCTACCCGTCCCGAGAGCGTTGAGGATCTGATGACCAAGACGATGGGTGACGGTGAGACGGTTGAGGCCACTCTTCAGGAAAAGACCTACACCATCGGTGAGAAGCTCAGCATCCGCCGCTTCATCCTGGTGGACGGCGTGGTCAGCACCTACGTGCACGGTGGCGGCGCTACCGGCGTTGTGGTCTGCTTCGCCGCTGACGAGGCCGTTGTTGCCAACGCCGCCTTTGCCGAGTTCGCCAAGAACATCGCGCTTCAGGCCGCCGCTCTCCCCTCGCAGTATGTGGACCGTGATGCGGTTCCCGCTTCGGTTCTTGCCGAGGAACGCACCATTCTCGAGAAGCAGATGGAGCAGGATCCCAAGTTTGCCGGCAAGCCCGCCAAGGTGCTTGAGGGTATCATCAACGGCAAGCTCGGTAAGTTCTTTGAGAATAACTGCCTTGTCGATCAGCTCTACGTTAAGGATGACTCGATGACCGTTGGCAAGTACATTGCCGCTACCGCCAAGGAGCTTGGCGGCGCCATCAAGGTCACCTCCTTCTATCGCTACGATAAGGGCGAGGGCATTGAGAAGAGAGAGGACAACCTTGCTGAAGAGGTTGCCAAGATGGTCAAAGGCTGATATAGGGCTAATATCTTTGGGCATAACCGAAAAAAGAGGAACTTTTTGTTCCTCTTTTTTCTATTGTCGCTCCAAGCCTGTATGCCCTTTGCACCCTTATCAAGCGAGATATATAAAGGCGCCTTTTGCGTGGCAGTAGGTTAAAAAACGCGCACATATGGCGCTTTTTGTCGCAAAAAGAAAAGATAACTTTACAATACGGGGTTGTGCTTTCGTCTTTTCTGCCCCGTACCCCCGGGTGCCTCGTTCCAAAAAGCATGCGGCGCCTAAAAAATTCTCTTGCAAATGTGCGTAATATATTGTATAATATATAAAGCATAAATCCGCCTGCCCGCGCGTTGCGGAAAAATATGAACGGGGCATCCCCGAGGAAAGAGGAAAGACTATGCAACCCAAATACAAGCGCATTCTCCTTAAGCTGTCCGGGGAGGCTCTGGCCGCCGATAAGTCACGTGGGATCCTTCACAACGAGTTTCTTGACCGTGTGGTTGCTGTCATTGGCCGCCTGATTCGTGACGGTGTGGAGGTCGGCATCATCGTGGGTGCGGGCAATATCTGGAGAGGCCGCCAGGGTGGCGTTTCGGACAGAACGCGCGGTGACTATATGGGGATGCTGGCCACCGCCATCAATGCAATGGCCTTGCAGGATGCTTGCATCCGCGCCGGCTTTGATGCGCGCGTGCTCTCGGCGATCTCGATGCCCGAGGTCGGCGAGTATTATACAAGGGATGCCGCCGTCCGTCACCTTGAGGCGGGTCGTGCCGTGATCTTTGCAGGCGGCCTCGGCAGGCCCTATTTCTCCACCGATACGGCAGGCGCGCTACGCGCGGCCGAGATCGGGGCGGATGCCATTCTGATGGCCAAAAATATTGACGGCGTTTACACCGCTGACCCGCGCGAGGATTCGACCGCCGTGAAGCTTGACAGCATTACGTACAGCGAGCTGCTTGACCGTGGGCTGCGTGTGGTGGATCTGACCTCGGCCGTCCTTTGCATGGAGCAGAAGATCCCCACCCTCGTTTTCGGTCTTGACGAGCCCGAGAACATTTACCGTGCCGCTATGGGCGAGTCGCTCGGCACCCTTATCACCGTTTAAAAATTTGTGAACATAAAAGGAGCTAACCATGAAATTCGAAACTTCCGGATTTGAAGCAAAAATGAAAAAGAGCGTGGAGTCCTACACCAAGGCTCTTGCGGTTCTGCGTGTCGGCCGTGCGAATCCCGATGTGCTCTCGCGCGTGACCATTGACTATTACGGCACCCCCACCCCCATCAACCAGGTGGCCGAGATGAAGGTGGCCGATGCCCGTACCCTTGTGATCAACTCCTGGGACAAGAGCCAGATGAAGGCGATCGAGAAGGCGATCCTCGCCTCCGATCTCGGCCTCAATCCGCAGAATGACGGCTCCTGCATCCGCATCATCTTCCCCGCGATGACCGAGGAGACCCGCCGCAATATGGCCAAGCAGGTTTCGAAGATGGGCGAGGATGCCAAGGTGGCTATCCGCAACATTCGCCGTGATGCCAACGATGCCATCAAGGCGGCCAAGAAGAACAGTGAGCTGACCGAGGACGAGGCTAAGGCGGGCGATAAGCAGGTGCAGGACCTCACCGATAAGTACGTGAAGGAGATCGATGCGATCACGGCCGCCAAGGACCGTGAGATCATGGAGATCTGATGCTTTTCAAAAAGAAACAAAAGGCCGCCGCGGATCTTCGCGGCCGCCTTTCTCATATCGCCTTTATTATGGACGGAAACGGCCGATGGGCAAAGCGCCGCGGGCTTTCCCGCAGCGTGGGGCATGCCGCGGGTGCGGAGGCCTGTAAGCGGGTGTTCCGCCGTTGCCGTGACCTTGATATCAAGACGGTCACGGTCTATGCCTTCTCCACCGAGAACTGGAACCGTCCCAAGGAGGAGGTGGATGCCCTCATGTCCCTCTTCCATCGGTATATCGATATGATGCTTGGCGATCTTGAGCAGTATGATGCGCGCTTTGTCTTTATCGGCGATCGGGCGCCGCTTGAGGCTGCGCTTCGCGAGAAGATGGCAAACCTTGAGCGCCTGTCGGCCGAGCGCGGTTCGCCCTTTACCTTGAATCTTGCCATTAACTACGGTGGCAGGGACGAGCTTACACACGCGGTGAACGCGCTGATTGCCGAGGGGAAGGGCGAGGTCACGCCCGAGGATATCTCCTCACATCTTTATACCGCCCACTCGCCCGACCCCGATCTTATCGTGCGTACGGCAGGCGAGATGAGGCTTTCGAACTTCCTGCTCTGGCAGGCTTCCTATTCCGAATTCTATTTTACCGACCGTCTTTGGCCGGACATGGGCGCTGCCGATGTTGACGAGGCTGTCCTTGCCTACACCGCGCGTACCCGCCGCTTTGGAGGAGTCAAATGAAGACCCGTATTCTGACCGCCGCCGTGATGCTGGCAGTCTTCCTGCCGGTTCTGTGGTTCTCGGACCTTATCGTCTATCCCATTGTCATGGCCCTGCTTGCTGCCATCGGCATTTGTGAGCTGCTTGCCTGCCTCGGCATGCTGCGGGACCTTGTCGCTTCGGTCCCCGCCGTGCTTCTTTCGGCGGCTATGCCGATCCTTGCCTATTTCGCAGCCGATCCGCTTTCTCACCTCGGTGCGGTTGCGGCGTCCGCCTTTCTTCTTTGCCTTTATCTTTTTGGCGTCACCGTCTTTCGCGCGGGCACCCTCTCCTATGGAAGGCTGATGGGTGTGCTTGGCGGCACGCTCTACCTCTCGGTGGCCTTCTCGGCCATGGTGCTTCTGCGCCGCCTTCCGGGTGGGGAATATCTCTTTCTTCTCCCCTTTATCGGCTCGTGGGTGACAGACACCTTTGCCTACTTCACGGGGCGCCTTTTCGGGCGGCATAAGCTCGCCCCTGTCATCAGTCCGAAAAAGACGGTGGAGGGAAGCCTTGGCGGCATCCTTTTTGCGGTCCTTTCCTTCGTTGCCTTCGGTCTTATTGTTTCGGGCGCAGGGCGTACCCCCTCGTATCTTGCTCTCATCCTTTGCGGCCTTGCCGTTTCGGTGGTGTCCCAGATCGGGGATCTGGCCCTTTCTGCCATCAAGCGGGAATACGGCATCAAGGATTACAGCCACCTTTTCCCGGGGCACGGCGGCGTGCTTGACCGCTTTGACTCGGTGATCGCAACAGCCCCGCTGATTCTGTTCTTCTGCCTGATCGGCGGTGCGTTTGCTCTCGTTTCCTGATCTATACAGCTTGCCGTCCCATAAGGACGGCAGCCTTTTTCTAACAAGCCCTTTGGAGGTTTTTGCATGATGAATGCGCCATTCTCGCTTGCCATCCTCGGCTCGACCGGCTCTGTCGGCCGCCAGGCGCTTGATGTGGCAAGGGCACAGTCGATCCCTGTGGATCTTCTTGCGGCAGGCAGCTCTGTTTCTCTTATGGAGGAAGAGGCGCGTGCCTTTTTGCCGCGCGTTTGTATCCTGACCGATGAGGGCGCGGCGCGTGAGCTTGCTCTCCGTCTTGCGGATACCTCGGTTCTGGTGTTGGGCGGTGAGGAGGCCCTTCTTTCGGCCATTCACGAAAGCCCTGCTGCTGTTTTTGTCAATTCCATTCTCGGGAGCGCGGGGCTTCTTTCCTCGCTTGCCGTCTGCAAAAAGGGTGCGCGCCTTGCTCTTGCGAATAAGGAGTCGCTGGTGGTGGCGGGGGATATCCTGCTTGCCGAGGCAGAGCACCATGGCGCCGAGATCCTGCCGGTTGACAGCGAGCACGGCGCCATCCACCAGTGCCTCTCCTTTGGGAAAAGGGAGGAGGTAAAGCGCATCATCCTCACGGCCTCGGGCGGTCCCTTCCGCGGTTATACGCGGGAGCAGCTGCTTCGCGTTACAAGGCAAGAGGCTCTTGCACACCCCACCTGGAAAATGGGCGAAAAGATCACGGTGGATTCTGCCACCATGATGAATAAGGGGCTTGAGATCATTGAGGCGGCAAAGCTTTTTTGCCTTCCGCCCGATCGGATCGATGTGCTCGTCCATCCCGAAAGTATAATCCATTCCATGGTGGAATATATTGATAATACGGTTGCGGCTCAGCTCTCGCGCCCGGATATGCGCGCTTGCGTGCAGTACGCCCTCACCTATCCCGAAAGACGGGAGGCCGTGATCCCTCCGCTTGACCTTGCATCGGTCGGCTCGCTCACCTTCTACCGCCCGGATCCCGATGCCTTTCCCGCGCTTTCTTTTGCAAGGGAGGCGGTACGGCGCGGCGGCACGGCCCCTGCCGTTCTCAACGCGGCGGATGAGGTGGCGGTCGCGGCGTTTCTGCGGGAGGAGATCCCCTTCCTCGCCATTGCCGATACGGTTGGGGCGGTCATGACGCGCCTTGCCTCCCCCGCTGCCTCTCTTGCCGATATTCTTGCGGCCGACAGCGAGGCTCGCCGAGAGGCCGCCGCCTTGATTTCTCGTTACAGAAAGGGTACTTTATGACCTTCCTTTATATCCTGCTTGCCGTCCTTGCGTTCGGGGTGATGATCCTCATCCATGAGCTTGGGCATTTCTTGACCGCCCGCATGTTCGGCGTAACGGTGAAGGAATTTTCAATCGGCATGGGGCCGCGGCTTGTGTCCCACACCTCGAAAAAAAGTGGGATCGTGTATAAGCTCTGTGCTCTGCCGATCGGCGGTTACGTGTCGATGGCGGGAGAGGACGAGGAGTCGGACGATCCGAATGCTCTTGGCAAGAAGCCTGCCTGGCAGCGGCTCATCATTATGGCCGCGGGCGGCGTGATGAACCTTGTAACCGGCTTTCTTCTGATGCTCCTTTGCGTTGCACTCGTTTCTTCAAGCCTGACCGCCCCCGTGGTGGCCGAATACCCCGAAAGGGCAGACGGCAGCACGCCGCCGACCTATACAGCGGGCCTTCGGGAGGGGGATAGGATCCTGTCGATTGACGGGCGCCGCGTCCGCATCGGGGCCGAGCTTGACTATGAGATCATGCGCCGCGGCATTGCGCCTGTGCAGCTTGTGATCGAGCGGGACGGGAACCGTATCATCCTTGACGATTTCTCCTTCCCGACCTATGAGCAGGGCGGCCAGCTTCTCGGGGGACGTGACTTCTATCTTGCCACCGAGGAGGGTGGGGTTTTGCCCGTTCTCCGCCATGCCGCCGTGCGCGGTGTGATGACCATCCGTATGGTCTGGGAATCACTCTTTGACCTGATAACAGGCCGCTTTGGTATCGAGGCGGTATCCGGTCCTGTCGGTGTGACCGGGGCGATGGTAGAAAGTGCCCGCTCCGGCATTGAGAACTTTATCTATCTTGTGGCGGTGGTCTGCCTGAACCTTGGGGTGGTGAACCTCTTTCCGCTCCCGGCGCTTGACGGCGGCCGTATCTTCATCCTTGCCATCGGCGCGATCCTGCGCCGCCCCATCCCCGAAAAGGTGGAGGGGATCATTCATACCGTGGGGATCCTCCTTCTTTTCGGGCTGATGATCCTCATCACGGGAAAGGACATTCTCTCACTTATATTCTGACCGAAAGGAAACGACCATGGAAGAACGCAGATTGCGCAGAAAAAGCCGCCGTGTTTTGGCGGGCGGCCTTGCGATCGGTGGGGATGCCCCCATCTCGGTGCAGTCGATGATCAACAGCGATCCGCACGATTTTGCATCCTGCCTCGGTGCTGTTTCGGCTCTTGAGGCGGCGGGGTGCGATATCGTCCGCCTGACCGTGCCGGACAAGGCGTCCGCCGGTGTCTTTTCCTATCTGAAAGAGGCGGGCGTGCGCGTGCCGCTCGTAGCCGATATTCATTTTGATTATCGCCTGGCTATCGAGTCGATCGCGGCGGGCGCCGATAAGATCCGGATCAACCCCGGCAATGTCGGCGGTCTTGACCGCGTGCGTGCGGTGGCATCCGCCTGCCGTGCGGGCGGCATCCCGATCCGCATCGGGGTGAACGGCGGCTCGCTTGAGCGTGAGCTTCTTTCGAAATACGGCGGCCCGACCGCAGAGGCACTTGCCGAAAGCGCCCTTTCGCACGCCCGCCTTCTTGAGGAGTGCGATTTTTACGACACCGTGCTTTCGGTGAAATCCTCGTCTGTCACCGCCATGATCGCGGCTAACCGCCTGCTTGCAGAGCGGTGTGACTATCCGCTCCACCTCGGCGTGACCGAGGCGGGGAGCGAGAGGGGCGGCACGCTTCGCAGTGCTGTTGGCCTTGGTGCTTTGCTTTCGGAGGGCATCGGTGACACCGTGCGCGTTTCGCTCACGGCCGATCCTGTGCGCGAGGTGAGGGCCGCAAGAGAGATCCTTTCTGCCCTTGACCTTTCCTCGGTGCCAAGCCTTCGCGTGGTGTCCTGCCCCACCTGCGGCCGCACGTCCATCGATCTTGTCGCGCTGACCGCGCGCTTTGAGGCGGCCGTGCTTGCCGAGGGGCTTTCGGATCTTCCTCTGACGGTTGCGCTTATGGGGTGCGCCGTCAACGGCCCCGGCGAAGCACGCGAGGCCGATGTCGGGATCGCGGGCGGCCGCGGAGAGGCCTTGCTCTTTGAGCACGGTGAGGCGATCGCCAAGATCCCGGAAAACGAGATCATTCCCACCCTCCTTGCCAGGGTCCGTGCCCTCGGTGAGGCGAAAAAAGACATAAAAGAACGGTAAGAGGACAGCTATGACCGAACAGGACGTATATAAGATCATTGCCGAGCGCTACGAGCCACGGGAGGAGGCGCGCCGCCGTCTTTTGGAGGCGGGCCACGACCATAGCCTGCGCTTTGCTACCAAAAGCCCCCCGAGGCTTGAGCTTAATATAAGCTTTGACCGCCGGCAGGATGCCGAGCTTCTTTATGCGATCGAGGATGACCTCTGCCGCCTTACACAGGCCTATTCCTTCCGCATTTTTCCGCACTATCCGCCCACCGAGTTTTCGCCCTCTGCCATGACCGAGATCTTTCTTGAGGCCGCCAAGATCGGCGCGGTAGCCAACGGCTTTTTCTACGATGCCGAAATACGGGATGACGGCAGCACTGTGACGGTTGCCATTCCGTTTTTGCAGAGCGGGGTGTCAATGCTTGAAAAGACGGCCGCCCTCCTTTCGGCTATTCTCAAAAACCGCTATGGGATCAGCCGCCGCGTCATGA
>JAZNDG010000012.1:0-6127 GCA_045587985.1 Eubacteriales bacterium
CGACTATGAGGCAGCACAGGGCATGGGCGCGACCGACAACGAAGTGCCACCGAAACAACCTCGCCGAGCAGAAATTGTCGCGGACGAGGCACGAGGGCAGTCATCGGACGAGGGCGTACTGATGCGTACGCCAAGGTCGATGACAACCGAAGAAACGAAGTCCCCGGCAATTTATGCCGGCGAGGAGTGACCCCATTTGCAGTGAAATCTATGCTACGCTATTCTTGCGTGGGGAAAACCTGCGCGAAAGGAGGTGCGCGCTTTTTGAAATCGTTGGGTGAGCTTTGCTCGCGTCTTGTTTCTTATTTCACGTTTGAGCCGGGAGAGGTACCGCCGGGCTTTTCGGGATGGCGCGCACGGGAGGGAATCACGCTTGGCGAGTTTCGCGAGCTTTGCGGGCGTGAGGAATTCAGGGCGGCGGTCGAGGAGGCGAAGGAGCGCTACCTCGACACGCTGACGGCGGGTGCGCTTTTAAAGCAGTACGATGCGGGCTTTGTCAAGCATCTGCTTGCGCTTGCCGAGGCCGAGAGCAGGGAGGCGGCCGGGGAGGACTTCACGGTGGAGGTACGGGTGGTGGAATGAAGCTTGAGGTAACCAGGCGGCAAAAGGCCTTCCTTGATGCAAAGGAGACGGAGGTGCTCTTTGGCGGGGCCGCAGGGGGTGGGAAATCCTACGGCCAGCTGGTGGATGCCTTTTTGTTCGCCCTTACCTATCCCGGCAGCCGCCAGCTGCTTCTCAGACGCACCTTTCCCGAGCTTGAGCGCTCACTCATCCGTACAGCCGCGGGTCTTTACCCTCGCGCCCTTTATACCTATCGCGCAAGCGAGCACAGCGGGCGCTTTTATAACGGAAGTGTGCTTGATTTCGGGCATTGTGCCACCGATAGCGATGTCTATCAGTACCAGTCGGTCGAATACGACATTGTCCGCTTTGATGAGCTGACGCATTTCACCGAGTTTCAGTATCTTTATCTGATCTCGCGTATTCGCGGGGCAAACGGCTATCCAAAGCAGATCAAGTCCACGACCAACCCCGGGGGCATCGGCCACGCCTGGGTGAAGGAGCGCTTTATCGACCCCGCCCCCGCCAACGAGGCCTTTTGCGGATCGGACGGCTCACGCCGTATTTTTCTCCCCGCGCGGATCGAGGACAACCGCTTTCTTCTCGAGGCCGATCCCGACTACCGCCGCCGCCTTGAGGCGCTGCCGACCGATGAGAGAAGGGCGCTCCTCCTTGGCGAATGGAATCTCTTTTCGGGCCGCTTCTTCTCGGAATTTACCTACGATCTGCACACCTCGGACCCCTTCCCTATTCCAAAGGAATGGCGGCGCTACCGCACGCTTGACTACGGGCTTGACCGCCTGGCCGTTCTCTTTATCGCCCTCTCGCCCGAGGGCAAGATCTTTGTGTACCGCGAGCTTTGCAAGAGCGATCTTGTTATCAGCGCGGCGGCCGAGGAGATCAAGGCGGCCACCGGCGAGGACGAGGAGATCTATGCCACCCTTGCGCCCCCCGACCTCTTTGGCAGAGGGCAGGAAAGCGGCAAGAGCCGCGCCCTTCTCTTTCGCGAGGGGGGCGTTCCCTTTGTCCGCACGTCAAACGATCGGCTTGCCGGCTGGATGGCGGTCAAGGAGCTTCTGCGGAGGGATAAGGACGGCACCCCCCGCCTCACGATCTTCCGCACCTGCCGCGAGCTCATCAAATGTCTGCCGATGCTGCTTTCCGACCCCCTGCGCCCGGGAGATGTGCTCACCGAGCCGCACGCCATCACCCACGCGCCGGATGCCCTGCGTGGCTTTGCCGTCTATCACACCGCGCCTGCAAGGCAGGAGGCGGGGGGGCGCGGCCGCCCCTGGACGAGCGATATGTGGGAGGACTATTATGCCGAAAGCAGAGAGGGGCGGCGCTATCTTATCAAAAAATACGGAGAACCCTTATGACAACACCCAAAGAAAAATCTAAGCGCCTTGCCCATTTTTCAGAGCTTTACGAGCGGGCAAAGCGCCATCACCGCCCAACGCTCGACCGGCTTGCAAGGTATATGGCGCAGTACCTCGGCAGTGACGAGATTGACGGCTCGGACGTGCGCGCCACGGCCGTGCGGAACATTACCTACGAGATCATTGAAAGCCAGATCTCCTCGGACATCCCCTCGCCCCGCGTCAGCCATGCGGGCTATACCGAGGAGGGCGAGCGGCGCGCCGCCACGGTCGAGCGCCTACTTTTGCGCCTTCGGGACGAATTACCCTTTGAAAGACAGAACGACCTTGACGAGCGCTATACCACCATCTTTGGCGGCTCTGTCTTTCTTGTCGAGTGGGATGCAAGGGAAAGAGAGGGCCGCACGGAGGGCGGGATCCGCGTGCGCTGCCTTTCGCCCGAGGACTTTATCCCCGAGCCGAGCATCCCCGAGATCGAGGATATGGACTATTGCTTTTTGCGCTCGGAAACACCGCGTGAGGAGCTTGTCAGCCGCTACGGCATCTCCCCTGCCGATGCCCTGCGCGGTGAGCGCGAGGCCGAGGGCGAGCATACGGACGATGACAGCGTGACGGTGGTCACCTGCTTCTTCCGCGAGGAGGACGGCTCGGTTTCCCGCTTTGTGTTTTCGGGCGATCTTGTGCTCTCGGATATTGAGGACTACTACGCCAGAAAGCGCGCCGTCTGCCCTGCCTGCGGAGCCCCCGAGGGGGCCTGCGCCTGCGGTGAGGGCACGGCACTCCAAAGCCTTAGTGAGGAAACCGTTCCTCTTGCGGATGGGGCGATCACCATCCCCTATTACCGCCCCCGCCGCTTCCCCATCGTCATCCGCAAGAACATCTCACGCGCCGGGGATTGGCTCGGCCAGTCCGACTGTGCGGTGATCCGCCCCCAGCAGCAGGCCATCAACAAGCTCGAGAGCCGCATCCAGCAAAAGCTGATGCGCTCGGGCGTCACGCCCGTGATGCCCGAGGAGGCGCGGGTCGCGCCCGACAACTCGGTCTTTGGACAGGTGGTACGCCTCGGCCCCGGCGAGAGCGCCGCGCAGTACGGTGTGATCGACACCACCCCCGACATCGGCCAGGACATTCTTCAGTCCGACCGCCTTTACGAGCAGGCGCGCCGCATGGTGGGCATCTCGGATTCGCTCATCGGGTTTGAGGACCGCTCTGCCTCCTCGGGCTACGCCAAGCGGCTGCAAATCGAGCAGTCGGCCGGGCGGCTTGAATCCAAGCGCCGTATGAAGGAGGCGGCCTACGCCGACATCGACAGGCTGATGTTTGAGCTTTGCCTTGCCTTTGCGGATGAAGCACAGCGCGTGCCCTGCCTGGATGCAAGGGGGCAGCGCAGCGAGGCGGTCTTTGACCGCTACGACTTCCTGATCTATGACCGTGCGCGGGGCGAATACCGCTTTGACGATGCCTTTCTCTTTTCTGCCGACCGTGGAGGCGCGGCGGTTAGCGAGCGGTCATTTTTGTGGGAAAAGAATCTTGAGAACCTGCGCTCGGGGACGCTTGGCGATGCGCAAAGCCCCGATACCCTTCTGCGGTATTGGCGGGCGCAGGAAAAGGCGCACTACCCGAACGCGCGGGAAAACGTTTCGTACTTCGAGGAGCTTTTGCTTGAGGGGAGTACGGGAAAGGAGCTGTATGGCAACTAACAAGCTGAAAAAGGAAACCGAGGAGCGGCTGCGTAAGGCGGCCGACACGCGGGGCGCCAAGAGCTATGCCGAGTGGCTCGGCGCAGGGAAAAGCAATACCGGCGATCTTTTGCAGGCGGAGGCCGCCAAAAGCGCCCGCCGAGAGGCGGTGGGCTACGGCACGAGCGGCGAGACGCTTGCAAGATCCGGCCTTGCCGATGACGGCTATGCCTCCTATCTGCGCCATGCCGCCAAAACGGCGCGCGAGGATACGCAAAGAAGGATCGAAAGGGAGCGCGCGGGCGAGCAGCTGAGCGCGCTCGGCTCATATGCCTCCTACCTTGAAAACGCGCGAAAGGAAAAGGGTGACCGCCTTGTTTCTCTCGGAGAGCGGCTGCTTTCCGAGGGGTACGACAGCGATACGGCCGAAAGCCTGATCGGCAAGGAGGGGGCGGGCGATACCGCCGCCGCCATCCTGCGCGGCATACAAAGAAGCGGCATTCCCCTTGAAGAAACCCCCGAGGGGCGGCAACAGACCGAAAAGGTGCTGGATCGCCTACTCAAATCCGGCATGACCTACCGGAGCGCCTATGAATACTGCCGCCTGCTCGGCTACAGCGACAAAATGGCAACACGGCTTGCCCGCCTTGCCGATGAGGAGCGGAGCGATATGAGCCGAGAGCTGATCGAGCTCTTCGGCAACGATTAAATTTCATTTTTGTTTTCTGCCGATGGGGGCGCGCGCGGGCCAAGCGACACGGCGCTATCCGTTTATATATGGGCATACGGCACGCACCCCCTTGGCAAAACGGAAAGGAGAACACATGGAAAAGAAGGAAAACGGCTATGCCACCAACAAGGGCGGCTTCATCAAGGCGCCCAAGACCCCTGCAGCCGGCGATCCCAAGGCCACCCGTACGGTGGCAAAGGACGGCGATCTGCGTACCCGTAAGTAAAGAAGGAGAACAGCATGGAAAACGAAGCACTTCGGGAATTTGACCCTGCCGAGGAAGGCACATTGCCCATCGGGGAGGAGGCTCCCCCCGAGGGCGGAAGGAGCCCTTTTGCCGCCGAGGAGGAAGTGAGTGCCGAGGAGGCCGCCGCCGAGGAGGAGGCAACCGCCGAGGAGGCGGGGGAGAGCGAGGCCTACGGCGAGGACGCATACGCGGCCCTTGCCGCGGCTGACCTTGCCGCCCTGCGGGCATCTGCCCCCTCGCTTGCGCTCCCCGGCGATCTTCGGGAGCTTTCGGACCCCGGGCGCTACGGCGCCCTGCGGGAGGCGGGGCTCTCTCCGCTTGAGGCCTACCTTGCCACCGAGGGGCAAAGGCTCCTTGCAAGGCAAAAGGACAGCCGCGCCCATCTTGCCCCCAGCGTTACGCGCACGGCCGCAAGAGGGGGCGGGCGGATCGCCACGGGTGATCTGCTTGCCGCGCGCGACCTCTTTCCCTCGCTCTCTGACGGCGAGATCGAGGCGCTCTGGCGCCGCGCAAAGAGCGTGCACTAAAAAACCAAAGAAGAAAGGAAATCAGCATGTCTATTATCTATTCCCAGTCGGGCGGCTTGCACAACGCCGCCATCGGGCGTCTTGAAACGCCCATCAAAATGATCATCGAGCATGAGTCGGACTATCAGAAAAAGAGGGGCGGCGTGTGCGATTGGCTCTTCAATATCGAAAAGTCAAGCCGCTTTGGCGAGACCATCGTGGCCGAGAACGAGTTCGGCGTCTTTTCCGCCACCGAGGAGGGGGCGGGCGCCGAGGGTGACGGCATTCAGGAAACCTACTCGAAGTTTATCGAGCACATCCAGTTCATGAAGGAATTCACCATCACCGCCAAGATGATGGAGGACGCCAACTACGGTGTGGCCGCCGATGCCCGCCGCAGGGCCGAGAATTTCTCGCGCGCTTACTATAAGACCATGCACAAGATCTGCGAGTATGCCCTGGCAAACGGCACGAGCGCCTCGGGCAGCTTTGCAAAGGCCACCCTTGATCTTACCGCGCCTGACGGACTCCCGCTCTTCTCAAGCGTACATAAGTACGGCCCCGAAAGCCTTGGCGGTGTGCAGTCCAACTACTTCTACGGCGAGATCTTCAAGGACGGTGCGGCGCTTGAGGGCGCTCTTGGTGCGCTTGCCTCGAAGATCCGCAACATGAAGGACGAAAACGGCGAGGTGCTCGGCTACACGGCCGATACGATCATCCTGCCCGGCAACCGCCCGGCGGCCGAGGCCCTTGTAAAGAAGGTCTGCGGCTCGGAGGGCGCGCTCGGCAACGGCTATAACGACATCAACCTGCAGTACGGCAACTGGAACATCGTCATCATGCCCGACTGGCAGACCGCGGATGACCGCATGATGATCATGTCGAGCGAGGCCAACAAGAATCTTGGCGGCAATATGTTCTTCAACCGCGTTCCTCTGACCGTTTCGAACTGGGTCGACCATCACACCGGCAACTATCTCTGGTGCGGCCGCTGCCGCTTTGGCGTTGGCTTTGGCAGCTACAAG
>JAZNDG010000013.1:0-6780 GCA_045587985.1 Eubacteriales bacterium
CCGCAATGGCAAGGGTAGCGAGGGTACTGTTGCTTGAGAGCGCTTTGCGCAGCGTGCGGATATCGGTATCGGTCACACCCTCGGTCAGCTTGGCCGCGGACACATCAAGTGCCTTGCCGTCGGCACAAAGGATTTTGCACAAGCCCTTGCTTTTTCTCTTGTATCGGGATATAATAAAGGAGAAGCAAGCAAGGAGGCGGCTATGAGAGATTGTGAGATCGAGATCCGCGAGCGGGTCGCATTTATTAAAAAGGTGCTTTCGGATTCCCACGCAGATGGGATCATATACGGCAACAGCGGCGGCAAGGACTGCACCCTTGTCGGTGCGCTTTGCAAAATGGCGTGTGAGAATACCGTGGGGGTGATCATGCCCTGCTCCTCCGGCCGCAATTACGGCTCTGACCGTGACGATGCGCTCTTGGCTGCCAAGCATTTCGGCATTGAGCAGCGCACGGTGGACTTAACACCGGTGCGCGAGGCCCTTCTCTCCTCGCTCGAGGGGGTGACGGCCCCGAATACAGCGGCACTCACGAACATCGCACCGAGGCTGCGTATGACAACCCTTTATACAATCGGCGCGGCCGAAAACCGCCTGGTGGCAGGGACCGGCAACCGCTGTGAGATCTTTATGGGCTACTTTACAAAATGGGGGGACGGCGGCTCTGACTTCAACCCGATCGCCGATCTTACGGTGGAGGAGGTCTATGCCCTGCTCACCTACCTCGGCGCACCCGAGAGCATCATCAAAAAAGCACCGTCCGCAGGTCTTTTTGAAGGACAGACGGATGAAGCGGATATGGGCGTGACCTATGCCGCCGTGGCCGACTATATGGATGGGCGCGAGGTAAGCGAGCATGACCGTGCCATCATTGAGCGTTATCACGCAAGAAGCGAGCATAAGCGGCGCATGCCCCTAACCTTCCGATAAGAAAAGCCCCCCGAGAGGGGGCTCTTTATAATGTATAGCCAAGAACGGCCACCGTGATTCTGCGTGCACCCGCACGGCGCAAGGCGCGCATGGCCGAGGAAAGGGTGGCACCGCTTGCCGTTACGTCATCAAGCAAGAGAATGCGGCGTCCCGTAAGCGCCGCCCCCTCAATAGGAGAGTAAGCCGAGCGCATATTGAGAAAGCGAGCGGTGCGGCTCTCCCTCTTTTTCTGCTCGCGGCCGCCGTGGCGCACAAGGAGCGGCTGCCACAAAAGCCCAAGCTCCTTTGCCACCGCACAGGAAAGGAGCGCCATATGATCAAAGCCATAGCTACGCCTTGCGCGGCCGCTTCTCGGCGGGTAGGTGACAATATAGGAGGAGGGCTCACCGTCAAGATGCGGCCTGATCCTCTCGGCAAGGTCGGCGGCGAAGAGCGCAACAAGCGGTCTTGGCGCACGGTGCTTAAGAAGATAGATCATGCGGTTGGTAACAACCTCACCCTCGTGCGGATAATAGCGGAAGAGCTTGATAAGAGGGGCTTTCCCCGTTGCCGCATCCTCCCCTGCACAGGTACAAAAGGAGCCGCCGCAAAAGGGACACGGACGCGCCTTTTCAAGCTCATACGCCGCGCGGCAGGAGTGACAGAGCGGCCCTTCGTCCCCCAAAACTCTCTCGCCGCACCCCGCACAGCGAGGAACAAACACAAGATCTCTGATTGCTTCTATCAATGATTTCATACGCTAAAAGCCCCACCGCAAGGGTGGGGCTCTCCTTTTAAGCCTTATAGCTGTCCTTCAGACCGACAATGCGGTTAAAGGTGTTCGGATACTTGGTATCCTTGACAAAATACCCGGTTCTGACAAACTGGAATTTTTCCTCTGCCGCGGCATCCGCAAGCGCAGGCTCTGCCTTGCAGGCCTCCAGCTTTGTAACCGAATCGGTATTGAGATAGTCACCGTATCCCTTCCCCTCGGGGATATCGCCGGTGTTCTCAATGGTAAAGAGATGCTCGTAAAGCATCACCGAAATATCGGTGGCCGTGGCGGCAGAAAGCCACTGGATCGTGCCCTTGACCTTGCGGCCGTCCGCCGGCATTCCGTTACCGGTCTCAAGATCGGCCGTGCAGCGCAGCTCCACAACATTGCCGTTTTCATCCTTCACCACCTCGCGGCAACGGACGATATAGGCACCCATCAGGCGCACCTCACCATCCGGCTTCATGCGGAAGAACTTGGGAGGCGGCACCTCGGCAAAGTCATCGGCATCGATATACAGCTCACGCGTGAAGGGCAGGCGGCGCGTGCCCAGCTCGGGGTGCTGCGGATGGTTCGGAAGCTCAAAATACTCGGTCTTATCCTCGGGATAGTTCTCAATCACCACGCGCACGGGGTGAAGAATGGCGATGCGGCGGGGTGCACTCTCGTTCAGCTCCTCACGGATGCAGTGCTCAAGCAGGCCGTGGTCCACCACGCTGTACGCCTTGGCAACCCCTGCTCTTTCCACAAAATCAAAGATGGCGGAGGGGGTATAGCCGCGGCGGCGCAGACCGCAAAGGGTGGGCATACGCGGATCGTCCCAGCCGTCCACAAGCCCCGTTTCCACAAGCTGGCGGAGATAGCGCTTGCTCATCACGGTATGCGTAACGTTCAGGCGGGCAAATTCATACTGATGCGGCTTCTTCTCAAAGCCGATGTTATCGACCACCCAATCGTAAAGCGGGCGGTGGTTCTCAAACTCGATCGAGCAGAGCGAATGGGTGATCCCCTCAAGCGCGTCCTGAATCGGGTGCGCATAGTCGTAAAGCGGATAGATGCACCACTTGTTGCCCTGCCTGTGATGATCGGTATGCACGATGCGGTAAATGGCAGGATCACGCATATTGATGTTGGGGGAAGCCATATCGATCTTGGCACGGAGCGTCTTGGCGCCGTCCGGGAACTCGCCATTCTTCATCCGCATGAAGAGGTCGAGATTTTCTTCCACCGTGCGGTCACGGTAGGGGCTGTTCTTACCGGGCTCGGTCAGGGTGCCGCGGTATTCGCGCATCTCATCGGGCGAAAGGTCGCACACGTACGCCTTCCCTTCCTTGATCAGCGTAACGGCAAATTCAAAGCACTTCTCAAAATAATCGGAGCCGTAGAAGATACCGCCGGTCGGCAAGCAGCCGAGCCATTCAAGGTCACGGTAGATCGACTCAACGTACTCATTGTCCTCCTTGGCGGGGTTGGTATCATCATAGCGGAGGTTGAAAAGGCCGCCGTACTTTTTAGCCGTATTTGCATTGATCCAAATGGCCTTGGCACTACCGATATGCAGATATCCGTTCGGCTCGGTCGGAAAGCGAGTATGCACCCAAAGGCCGGGATTATCGGTAAGATCGGCATCAATGATGTCGTGTATAAAGTTAGACATGATCTCTTCCATCGTTCTATCCTCACGAAAAATTGAAGTATTGTTTGGCTGTGGAAAGGAGGCCGCGGCCGCCGTGGCCCGAAAGGATGGTACGCTCACCCGGCATTCCGAGAATGGTGCCGAGTGTGCCAAAAAGCACCTCCCGATCTCCGCCGGGAAGATCAAAGCGCCCGTAACCGAGATCGCCAAAGATCGTATCCCCCGTGAAAAGCAGCTCGCCCGAATCAAAGAGGAGGCCACCCGGCGTATGCCCGGGCGCCAAAAGGACGGTAAGGCACTCTTCTCCCACCCGCACGGTATCACCCTCCGAAAGGAACCCCTCGGGCGATGGAAAGCGCATCTCCTCACCGAGAAAAAGGCGGGCGCAGGAAAGGCGAGAATCCGAAAGTGCGGGCGCATCCTTTTCTGACATCAAAAGGGGTGCACCGGTTTCTGCACGCCAGGCCGCAAGGGCCAGCATATGATCAAAGTGCCCATGCGTTAAGAGGATCGCACTGATGCCCGGCAGGCGGCCAAGACGGCGCACAAGATACGCAGGGGGAACAGAAGGGTCGATCACGACGGCCCCGGTACCTGCCTCGTCCTCTACAAGATAGCAATTGGACGCGTACGTCCCATCATGCAAAAGAGTTGCTCTCAATGTATTCCCTCTTTTTCCTTGTTTTCTCTTGACAGTATATCATATTTTTTGGGACTTGTCCACATTTCCTTCAATATTTTCACTAAATTTAAAAAGAAAAGTTTGTTCCCGCCCTTCGTCCGCATTCGACATTCAAGATGAGAGCGCATATACTGCTAATGCAGAAAGAAGAAAGGAGTTCTATGCGTATGATGCGTACGATCACTATCGGCAGTATCACCCACGCCCAAAAGGCCCGCCGAGCGCTTGCATCGCGCGGAATACGCGCGCGCCTTGTGAAATCGGACAGTACGTCCGATGGCTGTGCCTACGGTATTGAGCTGGAGGGAGGGGATCATCTGAAGGCAATCGCGATTCTGCGTGAGCTTGGGATCCCCCACCGTGACTATGATCTATTTTGATCACGCCGCCACCTCCTACCCCAAGCCGAGGGAGGTTGTCCGTGCCGTCCGAAATGCGCTCTCAAAATACGGCGGAAATCCGGGGCGCGGCGGTCATCGCCTTGCGCTGGCAACCGCCGAGATGGTCTATGATTGCCGCGTGGCGGTTTCAGATCTTCTCGGAATCAGGGAGCCTGAGCACATCGTGTTCACATCGGGCGCTACGATGGCCCTGAATCTCGCCATTTACACCCGGGTGAAGCGGGGGATGCACGTTCTGATCAGCGACAGAGAGCACAACGCCGTTCTCCGCCCTATCCTGCGCCTTCAGCGCGAGGGGGTGGTTGAATATGACATTTTTCCGACCTCGGGGGACACCCTTGCAGAGATCAGAGCGCGCATCAAGGAGAATACCGCCATCCTCATCGCCTGCCACGTATCAAACGTCACGGGCTTCACCCTGCCTATTGAAGAGATCGGTGCGCTTTGCAAGGAGCGCGGGATCTATTTTATCATAGACGCGGCGCAAAGCGCAGGGCACCTGCCGCTTGATTTTGAAAGGATCGGGTGCAGCGCCCTCTGTGCACCCGCGCACAAGGGGCTTTTCGGCATTCCGGGGCTCGGATTCTGCGCGCTGAAGGGAGAGGGCGGTCTTGCCCCCTTTCTCTCGGGCGGCAGCGGTGTGAATTCTCTCTCCCCCGATATGCCCGAGGCGCTGCCCGAGCGAATGGAGGCTGGAACCCTCCCTACCATTGCCGCCGCCGCTCTTCTTGCCGGCGTTACGCACGTGCACCGGTACGGCATTTCCGAGATCGCCGATCGGGAAAACCGATTAAAGGCAAGGATCGCGGAGGGGCTCTTAAGCATCCGCGGCATACGCCTCTATGAGCCAGCCTGCCGAGGAGGGCTTATTGCCTTTGATCACGAGAGTATCCCGCCCGATCTCCTTGCGCGCCGCCTTGACGATGCGGGGATCTGCGTGCGTGCGGGCTATCACTGTGCTCCGCTTGCCCACAAAACGATCGGGACACCGGTGGGGGGGTGCGTGCGCGTAAGCCTTGCGCATACGAATACGCAGGGCGAATGCGATCGGTTTCTTTCGGCAATTTCAAGGCTGACAAAATAAAAAGGGCCGAAAGGTCCTTTTTATTTTGTGAAATATACCTCTTCCCCGTCATCAAAGCATAGGCGCAGCGTATTGCCGCACCTTGTGCAAAAGACCCCGCCCGACTCGGGAGGAAGCAAAAATCTCTTTCCCCTGTCAAAACCGAAAAGAAGAGGTGTGACCGCCCTTTCAAAGCGAACCGAAAGACCGCGCAAGGAGCGGTTGACAAGGGTGATGACACAGCGCTCCTTCTCGGTGCGGCTGAAGATCAAAAGATCGGAGGAAAGGTGTAAAAGCTTGAAATCCCCCTCTCGGAACACACGCTCGCCCCTTCGCATTTTTCCGATGGCAGAAAAGGCGGCAAGCATTCTTTTATCCCGCCTTTTCCAAGGGTAGGGGCGGCGGCAGAGGGGGTCGCCATACCCCTCAAGCCCCACCTCATCCCCATAAAAAATACTGGGAACGCCCGGCAGAGTGGCCAGCACGAGGTAGGCAAGGATCACCTGTCTTCGCCCATGGAGGTAGGCATCCCGAGAAAGGCGCGCATTGGCAAGCTCCTCCATGCTTTTCCCCTCCTCCCCCTCCCCCGCAAGGGCGGTAAGGATGCGCACGGTATCATGCGTACCGAAAAGGTTCATCGCGGCATTTGCGATCCGCTTTGGCATATTGAAAAGCACCTCGGAAAGCGCATAGGAAAGCTTTACGGTATCGCCATATCGGAAATAGGCGATAAGCCCCTCACGAAGCGGATAATTCATGACACTGTCAAGTGAGCGCCCCGTATAATATTTTTTTCTTACGCCGTATGCGACCTTGTGGGAGGCATCCTCCCAGACCTCTCCGATGAGAAGTCCGTCCGGCACGTGCTCGGAAAGCCGCGCCTTCATATCAAAAACAAGGTCATCCGGCAATTCATCCACCACATCAAGCCGAAAGCCACCTATGCCGTATTTCGCATAGCGTGCTATAATCCCATCCTCTCCCGTAAGAAAGGCGCGCAGCGTGGGGGAGGACTGGTTAAGCCGCGGCAGGGTGGTAATACCCCACCAGGATTCATAGACATCGGGATAGGTCTTGAAGGAATACCATCCGTAATAGGGAGAGGATTTCGACTGATACGCCCCCTCTTGCAAATAGCGCCCCTTTCGGTTGAAATAGATGCTGTCCGATCCCGTATGGTTAAAAACACCGTCAAGGATGATCCGCACCCCGCGCGCCCTTGCCGCCGAAAGGAGGCGGAAAAGCGCCGCATCCCCCCCGAACATCTCATCCACCTTTTCATAATTTCCCGTATCGTACTTATGATTGGAATACGC
>JAZNDG010000014.1:0-20647 GCA_045587985.1 Eubacteriales bacterium
GGCAAGGATGAGGCCGGGGCCAAAGAGGGGGTGGGTAATACGGTCGCCCTCTTTAAAGCGCTCGGGGGCGGCTTGGGGGCGGGCGGGCGCTGTTGGCTTGCGCAGAAATTCACCCGAAAGGGTGGGGGAAGGACGGCTGCCGGCGGTGGGGCGATAAGCGGGAGCCGGGCGGCGCGCCCCCTCCTCCTCAATCAGGTGGGAGGGCAATTCGTCCTTCACAAAGCGGGAAAGCGGATTCGGGCCTGTGCGGCCGTAGAGCATACGCTCCCGCGTGTGGGTCATATAGATTTTTTCCTTGGCACGGGTAATGGCCACGTAGGCAAGGCGGCGTTCCTCACCGAGCTGGGAGGGGTCGTTTCTCACCTGGCTTGAGGGGAAAATGTTTTCCTCCATCCCGGGCAGAAAGACCACCGGGAACTCAAGCCCCTTGGCGCTGTGGACGGTCATCAGGGCCACGGCATCGGCCGTTTCGTCATACTTATCCACATCGCTGATCAGCGAGATCTCCTCAAGGAAGCCGACAAGGCTTGCGCCCTCGCCCTCGCGCTTCTCATATTCGGCGGCGGCGGACGAAAGCTCCCCAACGTTATCAAGGCGTGTCTTACCGACCTCACCCTCGGCCTCCAGCATCGCGCGGTAGCCGGTGCGTACCACGACCGCCTCAACAAGAGAGGCAAGCGGCCCCTCGTGGGCAGCGAGCGATGCGATAAGAGAGGTGAAATCCATAAGACGGGAGGAAGCCGCCTTCAGCTCGGGATAGCGGTCTGCCTCCTTCAGGACCGAAAAGAGGGAGCGCCCCTCCTCTCTTGCAATGGCGGCCGCCTTCTCGACTGTTGTATCCCCGATCTTGCGCTTTGGCTCATTGATGATGCGCACAAGCCGCACCTCATCGGCAGGATTGGCGATCACGTGCAGATACGCCACGACATCACGGATCTCCTTGCGGTCATAGAAGCGCTGACCGCCGAAGATGCGGTAAGGGATGCCGCTTTTCGCAAGGGCCGCTTCGAGCGCGCGGGAGAGCTCATTGAGGCGGTAGAGGATGGCCACATCACGGTAGCGGCGGCGCTCCTTGACCACCACATCCATGATCTTATCCTTGATCCAAGCGGCCTCCTCGTTCTGATTTTCGGCTTTATGTAAAGTTATCTTTTCACCTGCATCGCCCGCGCACCAAAGGGTCTTGGGGTGCCGGGCTTCATTATGGGCAATGACGGCGTTGGCCGCCTCAAGAATGTTCTTGGTGCTGCGATAGTTCTGCTCAAGGCGCACGGTGCGGGCTTTTTTATAGGTCTTGTCAAAGTTTAAGATGTTCTCCACCGTGGCACCGCGGAAGCGGTAGATGCTCTGGTCATCGTCCCCCACCACCATAATGTTTTTTTCGCCCGCCGACAAGAGCTCTGTCAGGCGGAACTGTGCATAGTTGGTGTCCTGGTACTCATCCACACAAACGTAGCGAAATTTCTTCTCGTAGCGCTCGCGCAGGGTGGGGTGGTTTTCAAGAAGCGCAACCGTTTTCATAATGATATCGTCAAAGTCAAGGGCGTTGGCTGCCTCAAGCCGCTTTTGGTATTCCTTGTAGATCTTACCGATCTGACGGAGGCGGAAATCTCCGTGGTCGGCAAAGTCATGGGGTGGGATCAGGTTATTCTTGGCCGATGAGATCTCGGCCATCACGCTGCGCACGGGCAGAAGCTTATCATCGATATCAAGGGCGCGCATCGCATCCAGCACCACACGCTTTGAATCGTCCGTATCGTAGATCGAAAACCCGGGGGCATAGCCTGCCTCCTGCACGTGGTAGCGCAGAATGCGCACGGCGATCGAGTGGAAGGTGCCGGCCCAGATCTCCTCGCTGACAGAGGGATCGGAAAGGGCGGCGGCCAGCCGCTCACGGATCTCGCGGGCCGCTTTATTCGTAAAGGTGATGGCCAGCATGCTCCAGGGGGGACAGGGATGATGGGTAAACTCGGGCAAAAGCTCCTCAAGCTCCTCGGGCGTGGCGCTCTCGGCCAGCATCTCCATGGTGGCAACAAGCCCCTCCTCTACCCCCTCGGGCACATAATCCGATTCATACGCATCCCCAAAGCGGATAAGGTGGGTGATACGGCGAACAAGCACAGTGGTCTTGCCGCTGCCTGCACCCGCAAGCACGAGCAAGGGCCCCCTCTCGGCCAAGACTGCCTCGGCCTGCGGGGGGTTCAGGGTGGCTTCATAATACCGCTTGAAGAGCCGTCTTTTGGCGGCGAGATAGCGGGCGCTTTGTGCTTGCATAGGCGTGTTTCCTTTCGGTGGACTCCTTTTATTATAGCATGTTCCCTCTTGCTTTACAAGAGGGAGGGGGATATTCATCCTCTCGTCCTTTCCCCCTTGCATTTTTATTTATTTAGTGCTATAATACAAAAAGCATTTCTCCATAAAAGGAGTATTACTTATGAAGATCACCGTAATAGGAGCCGGCACCGTAGGCACCCCCATCTGCCGCGAGCTTGTGGCAGAGGGACATGCCTTAACGGTTATCGATGCGGATGCCTCGGTTCTGAACGAGCTTTCGAACACCGCCGACATTTTTGCCGTTCAGGGAAACGGGGCGGATATTTCGGTTTTGCGCAGCGCCGGCGTACAGCATGCCGACCTTGTGATCGCCGTCACGGCGGGGGATGAATTAAACATCCTCGCCTGCACGGCCGCCCGCAAGCTGGGGGCCAAGCATACGGTGGCAAGAGTACGCAACCCCGAATATAGGGAGCTGGTTTCGCTTTTACAGAAGGATATGAACCTCTCGCTCACCATCAATCCCGAGCTTTCGGTGGCCGAGGAGATCGACAGGATCCTGCGTGCGCCCGCCACCGCCAAGATCGATATGTTCTGCCACGGCAGGGTGGAGCTTGCCGAGTTTGTGATCCCGGAGGGCTCCATGCTTGCGGGGCTCACGCTGACAGAGCTGCGCACCAGGATCGACCTCCCCTTCCTCGTGTCGGGCGTTTTGCGCGATGGCAAGACCTATATCCCCTCGGGTGATTTCCGCCTGCTTTCGGGCGACCTCATCTGCGTGACGGCCGAGGTGCAGGATATCGCACCCTTCTTCAAGACGGTCGGCCTTTACAAAAACCCGGTGAAGGACATTCTGATCTCGGGGGGCGGGCACATCACCTATTACCTGGCCGGCCTGCTTGCCAAGAGCCATATCTCGACCACCGTGATCGAGAAGGATAAGGAGCGCTGCCGCCTGCTTGCCGAGAGGACAAAATGCACGGTCATCTGTGACGATCCGACAAAGCAGGAGGCCCTTGCCGCCGAGGGACTTGAGAAGGCCGATGCCTTCCTTGCCCTTTCGGACATTGACGAGGAAAACGCCATTGTGTCGCTCTACGCGAAAACGCAGGGGGTCTCGAAGATCATTACCCTTATCCGCCATATTTCCTATATCGATTTCTTCAAGAGCGCAGGGCTTCTCAGCATCGTATCGCCGAAATCAGCAACCGTTTCGCAGATCCTGCGGTACGTCCGCGCCCTTGCCAACGCGCACGACTCGCGCATTGAAACGCTCCATAAGCTGATGGACGGGAGCGTGGAGGCGCTTGAATTCCTCGTGACCGAGGAGGTAAAGGATGTAACGGGCATTCCGCTGCGTGAGCTTAAGACGCAGGAGGGCCTGCTTCTTGCCTGCATCGTGCGTGAGGGTGCGGTCATCATCCCCTCGGGTAATGATGCGATCCTCCAAGGAGATGCGGTCGTGGTGGTCACCGAGGCCGGAAAGCAAATGGACAGCATCGGAGATATTGTAAGATAATGAATATACGAATGCTCGGATACCTCTTTGGTATTCTTCTTTCGATCGAAGCGGCCCTTCTATGCCTGCCGCTTCTTGTGACAGTCATTTACGGTGAAGCACCCACACCCTTTCTTCTTACGGTGGGCATTCTGCTTGCCGTGGCCCTGCCGCTTATTGCACTGCGGCCAAGAAGGGACAGCCGCATCTTTGCGCGTGAGGGCTTTGTGGCGGCAGCAGGCTCTTGGATCCTGCTCTCGCTCTTCGGGGCGCTGCCCTTTCTTTTCAGCGGCACGATCCCGCATTATGTGGATGCCGTCTTTGAAACGGTTTCGGGCTTTACAACCACCGGCGCTTCGATCCTCACTGCGGTCGAGGGGCTGCCGCGCGGCATCCTCTTCTGGCGTTCCCTCACCCATTGGGTGGGCGGCATGGGCGTTCTGGTCTTTATGATGGCCCTGCTCCCTGCCGACAACAGCCGGGCTATGTTCCTTTTGCGAGCCGAGGTGCCCGGCCCCACCAAGGGCAAGCTCGTGCCCAAGGTGCGCGAGACCGCCAAGATCCTCTACGGCATTTATCTCGGCCTGACCGCCTTGCAGACGGTTTTTCTTCTCCTTGCAGGACTCCCCATCTACGATGCGATCGTCACAACGCTTGCAACGGCAGGCACAGGTGGCTTTTCTGTCTTGAACGCCTCGATCGCGGGATATGCCAACCCGGCCGCCGAATGGATCGTTTCCGTCTTTATGCTGCTTTTCGGCATCAACTTCAACCTCTATTTCTTCCTGCTGATCGGGCGGATAAGGGATATCCTCCGCAGCGAGGAGCTGCGCGCTTACCTTCTGATCGTTGTTGCCGCGACCGGCATTATCCTTCTCAATATCCTCTCGCTTTTCGAAAGCTTCAACGAGGCCCTGCGCGCCGCCTTCTTCCAGGTGACGAGTGTGATCTCCACCACCGGCTTTGCTACTGCCGATTTTGCCGCCTGGCCCACCCTTTCAAAGGCCGTGCTCCTGCTTCTGATGCTCTTTGGCGCCTCGGCAGGCTCAACGGCCGGCGGCATGAAGATCTCCCGCGTGATCATTCTCTTTAAAAACGGCTTACGTGAGATCCGCCATATACTCCGCCCACGTTCGGTCAACGTTTTGCGCCTTAACGGACAGGTCCTACCCGAGGAGACCGTGCGCGCCACCACGAACTTTTTGACACTTTACCTCAGCTTTTTCCTTGCCGGCTCACTCCTCCTTTCGATTGACGGATTTTCAACCGAATCTACCTTTTCGGCAGCACTTGCCTGCTTAAGCAACGTAGGCCCCGGTCTTGGGGCAGTGGGCCCGGCAGGCAATTTCGCAGGCTTTTCGGTATTTTCAAAGATCGTCCTTTCCTTCTTAATGCTGGTAGGCCGTCTTGAGATTCTGCCCATGCTCGTCTTCTTCTCACCCTCCACCTGGAAAAAGCGGTAAAGGAAAAAACAAATAAGGCACGGAATTTTCCGTGCCTTTTCGTTTTGGGTGCAGGAAGGAGCCGCCTCTTACGCAAGGTGAGAGGCAAGGCGGAGAAGGGAACCGTCAAGCCAGCCGTCCTCTCTCGGATAATCGCCAAAGTCCCGCACGCCCTCGGCTTCAAGCAGCGCGACCGTGGCATCTTGGCGAGCTTTTCCTCGAAAAGGTAAAGTATTCTTGACAAGCAGAACATCGCGCATATTACAGAGAGGCGGAGCGAGAGCTAGCGATAATGGCCGCCCTGCGGATTACCGCAGAAGCAGGTGCAAAGCGGGCGGATGCCTGTCCCATAAAAGGGACATATCACGATTCACCAAAACGGCATACCCGCGCTCGCTCCGCCCCGCAAAGGCAATACCGCCGCAGGCATCAAGGGGGGGCAGTTGCCGATCAGAGGCATCATGTGCGCCCTGCAGGCAAGGTAGCGCTCCTTGTGCTTCTTCTCGTGCTTGTCCGACACGTGGAAGAAGGTCTTTTCCTCCATGCCGATCGCGCACAGCTCGGAAACCGGCGCGGGGAGCAGATCGGAAAGGAAGCGGCGGTACTCCTCGGAAAGCGAGTCGGTATCCCAGCCGAATCGGCGGACGGCGCCCCTCTTTGATGCAAATTTTGGAAGTTGAGGAAACCGATGTCAGCGTGGTCGCCATATTTCGGTACCTTGGGCAGCCTTCTGCCCCCTTTCTCCGTACTCGGGGACAAAACTGCCCCGATGTTCTCATTATAACAAATTTCGGTCGGTAGAATGGACTACTTTATCGGTAAAATCGGTTAAAACAGGGCGTTTTGCAAACAAGACTTGTCCTTTTGTTAATATTTTGTGAATTATTGCCCTATTGGGGTTCCATATTTTGTACAACTTATATATAGATTTTTCATGTTTCAGAGAGTATAATAGGAGTGTGATCGAATCTTTTTCTCTTTTGGAGGACAGTCTATGTCATCACTTCTTAAAAAATGCAGGGAATTTACCCGCGCGGCGGACATCCGCGCCCTTGGGCTTTATCCGTATTTCCACGAGCTTGAATCAAAGCAGGATACCGAGGTCATGATGGAGGGGGCACGGCGCATTATGCTGGGCTCCAACAACTATCTTGGCCTCACCGTACACCCCGAGGTGACGGCGGCCGCCGAGGAGGCGGTCAAAAAGCTCGGCACCGGCTGCTCGGGCTCGCGCTTTCTGAACGGCACGCTCTCGATGCACGTACAGCTGGAGCGTGAGCTTGCCGATTTTGTCGGGATGGAGGAGGCTGTGACCTTTTCGACCGGCTTCCAGTCGAACCTTGGTATTATCAGCGCACTCTGCGCCCCCGGTGACTACATACTGTGTGACCGTGAGAACCACGCCTCGATCTATGACGGCTGCCGTCTTTCGGGCGCCCGCACGATGGTGTACCGCCATTCGAATATCGATATGCTGGAGGATAGGCTCCGCTCGATCCCCGAGGGGGCGGGCAAGCTGATCGTCACGGACGGTGTGTTCTCGATGGGGGGCGACATTGCCCGCCTGCCCGAGATCGTGGAGCTTGCCGAAAAATACGATGCCAGCGTGATGGTGGACGATGCCCACGGCCTCGGTGTCATCGGCCGCGGCGGCCGCGGCACGGCAGACCATTTCGGTCTTACCGACAAGGTGGACGTCATTATGGGCACCTTCTCGAAATCGCTTGCCTCGATCGGCGGCTTTATGGCCTCCTCGCACCTGATCGGCGAGTTTGTGCGCCACACCTCCCGCCCCTTTATCTTCTCGGCCTCCATCCCCCCTACCGCCTGCGCCACCGCCCTTGCCGCCCTTTCGGTCATCCGGCGTGAGCCCTGGCGTGTCGAGAGGCTTTCCGAGCTTGCCGCCTACCTCAAGGATGCCCTCCTTGCAAGGGGTGTGCCGATCGAAAAATCCCCGACCCCCATCGTGCCCATCCATACGCGTGACACCGTGACCACCCTGCGCGTGGCCAAAACGCTTTATGATCGCGGCGTCTATGTCAATCCCGTTCTTCCCCCTGCCACCTCGCCTGACGATTGCCTTCTGCGCGTCAGCCTGATGGCCTCGCATACCGAGGCGCTTCTTCTGGAAGCGGCCGACATCATTGCGCGCACCTTGGAGGAAGAAGGGCTTTTAGATGCAAAGTAAGGTTGTCGTTATCACGGGTGCCTCCTCGGGCATTGGCGCGGCGCTGGCCTCGCTTCTTGCCAAAAAGGGACATACCGTTTACGGCCTTTCACGCAGAGGGACGGCGCCCTGCGGCGTGCATCCGCTCTCTGCCGATGTGACCGATGAAGCGGCGCTGTCTGCCGCCCTTGGCACCGTTTTGCGCGAGGCAGGGAGGATCGACATAGCCGTTCTTGCCGCCGGCTGCGGCATTGCAGGGGCGATCTCCCACCTTCCGGAGGGTGAGGTCAGGCGCCAGCTTGATGTGAACCTGCTTGGTGCGAGCACCTCTCTTGCCGCCCTGACACCGGCGCTTTTGGAAAGCCGGGGCCGCGTGCTTGCCATCGGCTCTGTGGCCGGGGTGTTCCCCATCCCCTTTCAAGCACATTATTCGGCCACCAAGGCGGCGCTTGAATCTCTCATCCGCGCCTATGCAGGCGAGGTAGCCCCCCTCGGTATTGAAGCAGGGATCGCCCTGCTTGGGGATGCCGCCACCGATTTTACCGCCGCGCGCGCCACCCATCTTGCGGGGGACGAGCTGTACGGCGGCCGTATTGCAAGCAGCGTTTCGAAAATGGCGCACGATGAATCAGGGGGCGCATCGCCCGATGCGATCGCCCGTGTCCTTTCAAAAAAGCTCCTTGCGCGCCGCCTCCCCCTCCGCTTCACGGTGGGGATCGGCTACCGTGCGCTCGTGCTTCTTGACAGGCTCCTGCCCACGCGCTGGGTGGATGCGATCGTAAGACGCCTTTATCGGTAAAGGAATACAGGAAGGAGATACAGTTGTATCTCCTTTCTTTTTTTGAATCTCGGCCGCATTTTGCGAAAATTCACAAAAGGATATTGCAAAAGGGGCGCGTATCACATATAATATACTATGGATTTATATGTATACCTGCAAGAGCTTTCGAAAAGCGAGCGATGTATCAAGGGGAGAAGGATCGGCGAGATCCTTTCGGCCATGCAAAGGGGCGGCGTTGACATACTCGGCATAGGGGTCGCCAACCGCCCGCTCCTTTCCCTCTTACCGCGCCTTGGCATCCACATCCTTTCGGTGCGTGACAGGCGTGAGCCGCCCCGCGAGGTGCTGGACGAGATCCGCGCACTCGGTGTGCGCGCGGTGTTTGGAGAGGGGTATCTCGGCGGGCTTTCCGCCCCGGTCCTTCTGCGTACGCCCTCGCTCCGCCCCGACCACCCCCTCTTACGCAAGGCGGTCGAAATGGGGGCGCTCTTGACCACCGAGATCGCGCTGTTTCTCGCACTCACCCCCACCGATCTCTTTTGCGTGACCGGGAGTGACGGTAAGACCACCACCGCCATGATGAGCGCTCACCTGCTGAAGGAGGCGGGAAGATGCACCCTCCTCGGCGGTAATATCGGAAGGCCGCCGCTTGGCGAGCTGCCCCTTTTGAAGCGGGGGGATGCCTGTGTCCTTGAGCTTTCAAGCTTTCAGCTTTTGGATATGGATGCGCCGCCCGGCCGCTCGGCCATTACCAACATCACCGAAAACCATCTTGACTGGCATACCGATCTGTGCGAATATATCGCCGCCAAAAGCCGCATTCTCGGAACGGAAACCGCCGTACTGAATGCCGACTGTGCCGCCTGCCGCGCCCTTTCCGAGGGGCGGGATGCGCTCCTTTTCTCGCTTTTGCCGACACCGCCCTCGAGCCGCTCGCTTTATCTGCGAGGCGGCAGGGTGCTTTTATACGAGGAGGGAAAGGAAACCCCACTCTTTTCGGAGGGGGACCTGCGCCTCCGCGGCCGCTATAACCTCCTAAACGCAATGGCCGCCGTGGCCTTAACGCTTGACCACGTGCCCCCATCGATCCTTCCCGCCGCCCTTTCCTCCTTTCGCGGTGCGCCCCACCGTGCCGAATACGTGGGCACCTACCTTGGGGTGGCCTGCTACGATTCCTCGATCGATACCACCCCCTCCCGCACGGCCGCCACCCTCTCCTCCTTCCACCGCCCGGTCGTTCTGCTTGGCGGCCGTGGGAAAAGGGTATCGCAGGAGCCGCTGGCACACGCCCTGCTTTCGGGGGCCTCGGCCGCCGTTCTGACGGGCGAATCTGCCGAGGAGATGGAGGAGGCGATCCGTGCCTATGACAAGGAGGGGCGCCTCCCCCTATACAGAAGCGGGGATTTCCGCTCTGCCGTTCTTCTTGCCCACGAAAGGGCACGCGCCTTGGGGTGCGACCTTCTCCTCTCACCCGCCGCGACCAGCTTTGATTCCTTCCCGGACTATGCAGCCCGCGGCCGTGCCTTTGCCGAGATCCTTGCCGAGCTCGGTGCACAAAAAACGTAGAAATTTCAACATAACATAAAAGAAAACGAGGTACCCGATGTGAAAAAGCTTTTCGCCCTTCTCCTGCTTTCTGCTCTTCTTTTCCTCTCGGCCTGCGGCGGCGCGCCGGGCGGGGACGGAGTCAAGGTCCCCGAGGGAATGCAGCTCGTGACAGTGGGGGACGGCTATACCTTCTTTGCCCCCGAGGGCTGGGCGACCGATCTCTCAAGCGGGATCCCCACGGCCTACGTTTCGGCCATTGATCCCTCCAATATTACGCTTACGCGGACAAGGAGCGATGCTTCCCCCGCTGAATACTTTGCCGCCTCGCTCCCCTCGCTCAAGGCTACCTTTACCGACTTTGCCGAGCTTAGCGATTTGGCAAGCGAAAACACCACCCTCGGCGGCCAGCCCGCTATCGTGCGCGCATACAGCGGAAAGCTCCTTGGCACCTCCTACACCGTCAAGCAGTATATTGCGAGCGTGGACGGCTATCTCTACCTTTTCACCTACACGGCAAAGAACGAGGTCCCCTCGGGCGAGAAGACCTATTTTGAGCGCTATGAGGAAAAGGCCGATGCGGCCGCCGCCGCCCTTCTCTTTACAGGGGAAGCAAGCGATGTGCCGGCCGAGCCCGAAGCTCCCACGGTGAATGAGGACGGCCTGATCCTCATTTCAGACCCCGCCATCTCCCGCTACTCGCTTTACGTCCCCGAGTCCTGGACGCCCGACCTGCAGAACGCCACCACCTCGGCAACAAGGGAGGAGGCGGTGATCTCGCTCTCCTACCTGATCCCCAAGCAGAATACACCCGGCGAGCACTGGGAGCAGATGAACAAGGACTATGCCTCCCTCCTTGCAGACTATACGCTTCTTGAGGAGGAAAGCACCGAGATCGTAGAAAATCCCGAGGAGATCGAGGTGCGGCTTGGCGGCATACAGGCCATGCGGCGTGTCTTTACCTTCACGCGCGGCGGCACCGCCTACAAGTGCCAGAAGCTGATCACCGGCCGCGGCATCTATATCTATACCCTCAGCTATACCGCCACGCTTGATGCCTATGATGCGTATGCAGCCGATTTTGCGGCCATTGTCGCGGCCTTCGAGTTCAAATAATGGACACGCTCATCTACCTTGACAACAGCGCGACAACGCGCATCTCGGAGGAGGCGCTTGCCCGTTATCTTGAGGTCAGCCGCGCAAGCTTTGGCAACCCCTCCTCGCTCCACAGACGGGGCAAGGAGGCCGAGGACGTCTTAAAGGCCGCAAGGCGGAGCGTGCTTGCCGCCATCGGTGCAAAAGAGGGCACGCTCATCTTCACGGGCTCGGGCACAGAGGCGAACAACCTCGCCCTTTTCGGCCGTGCCCATGCCAAGGAGCGCTACCGCGGCGGTAGGATCCTCACCTCTGCGGGTGAGCACGCCTCGGTGGGGGCACCGCTTGCCGCCCTTTCTGCCGAGGGGTACAAGACAGAGGAGATCCCGACACGGGGTGGCGTTCTTGATCTTGATGCCCTCGATGCTCTTCTTACGCCCGATACGCTTCTTGTGTCGGTCATGGCCGTCAACAACGAAAGCGGCGCTGTCTATGACATTGCCGAGCTTGTACGGCGCGTGCGTGCACGGACAAGGGATGCGGCCATCCACGTGGATGCGACCCAAGCCCTCTTTAAGATCCCGCTCAACGTAAAGGCGCTCGGCATCGATCTTCTCACGGTGTCCGCCCATAAGGTCGAGGGGCCGAAGGGGGTGGGTGCCCTCTATGTATCGGCCGAGCTTATAAAAAAGCAGGGCATTGCCCCCTACATCCTCGGCGGTGGACAGGAGGGTGGCCTACGCTCGGGCACCGAGAATGTGCCGGGCATCGCGGCGTTTGCCGCCGCCTGCGAATACGGTAAAGAAAACTTTGCAGAAATAGAGAAAAAAGCACGCGCCCTGCGCGATTATCTCTTAAAAAGGCTGTCGGAGGATGCGGTGACGGCCGAGGCAAGGCCGCTTTTACCCCCCGTGGCAGCACCGCATATCGTAAGCCTTGTTCTGCCGCGCATCAAGAGTGAGGTCATGCTTCACCACCTATCGGCAGACGGCATCTCGGTATCCTCGGGCTCTGCCTGCTCCTCCCACGGGAGGGTGGGCACCTCGGCCCTCGGCGCCTTCGGGCTTTCTGACAGGGAGGTGGACTGTGCGATCCGCGTAAGCCTTTCGCACCGCAACACCGAAAAGGAGATCGACCTGTTTCTTGCCTCCCTCAAAAGAGGTCTTTTGCGCCTTGTGCGGCAAAAATAAAAACCGACCTATGAAAGGTCGGCCCCCAATCGCTTCTGACGGCTTGTCAACCCACCGTCAATAAAATTCCCGTGCGTCATCCCCGCTTGAAAGCGAAAGAACGACAAGACGCAGATCGGCTCTTGTACGGGCGGCGCGTGCCCTTGCAACCACACGGTCACGCTCTTCCTTCGTAAGGGCCGAAAACCTTTGCATCGCGCGTTTGTCCCGCGCAAGCTCCAAAATCAAGCCATCCGGCAACTTCGTATCCAAGGGAACCTCCGAGCTGGGGTTTTGGGAACGCAGATGCGCGTTCCCGCTCGGGGTGCGCTTGCGTTTCCACACTTATCATCCCCCATGTGGGAGAAAATATTCATCATATTGAAAAGGAAAGACTATGAAAAATCAGATTTTCTCGGAAGCCGACATTCTCCTGCCCGACTTTAAGGAAACGGACGGCACGCGCTATGCCGTGATCGCCTGCGACCAGTTTACAAGCGAGCCCGCCTACTGGGAGGCGGCAGAGGCGTTTGTGGGGGATGCCCCCTCGGCCCTCCGCCTTATCCTGCCCGAATGCTATCTGAACGAGCGCGCCGCGCGCGTGCCCGCCATCAATGCCGAAATGGCCTCGCTTCTTGAGGGGGATTTCTTCCGCGTTTATAAGGACAGCATCCTCTATCTTGAGCGTACCCTGCCGGACGGACGGGTGCGGCGCGGGCTGATCGGCAAGATCGACCTTGATGCCTACGGCTTTTTGCCCACCGATACCCTCCCGATCCGCGCGACCGAGGGCACGGTGCTGGAGCGCATTCCGCCGCGCGTGGAGATCCGCCGCGATGCACCGCTTGAGCTGCCGCACGTGATGCTGCTCATTGACGATCCCGCCGATACGGTCTTTTCTCTGCTTAAGGGGAGCGAGGGCACCCTTCTTTACGATTTTCCCCTGATGGCAGAGGGGGGGAGCGTGCGCGGCACCCTGCTTTCCGAGAAGGAAAAGGCGGCGGTGGACGAGGCCCTCTCGGCACTCGTGACCGTGAAGGACGGCGCACCCCTCCTCTTTGCGGTGGGGGACGGCAACCACTCGCTGGCCACCGCCAAGACCTGCTATGAGAATCTGAAGAAGGAGATCGGTGAGGAGGCCGCGGCCCGGCACCCCGCCCGCTACGCGCTTGTCGAGGTGGGCAACCTCCACGATACGGCGCTTGACTTTGAGCCGATCTATCGCGTGGTGATGGGCACCGATCCCGAGGAGCTGATCGCCGCTCTGATCGACTATACCGAAAGGGAGGCCGATCCTTCTCTTCCGAAGGAGGATTTCACGGTGATCGTGGAAGGGCGCGAGCGCACCCTGACGCTTTCTGCCACGCACGTGCAGCCTGTCGGCACGCTCCAGCTTTTCCTTGACCGTTATCTCAAAGACCACCCCTCCATGGAGGTGGACTATATCCATGACGAATCCTCGCTCCGCGCTCTGGCTGCCGCCCGTGGCACGGTGGGCTTCCTCTTCCGCGGAATGGTGAAGGAGGACCTCTTCCCCGCCATCCTTGCCGAGGGCCCTCTGCCGCGCAAGACCTTCTCGATGGGGCACGCGCGCGACAAGCGCTACTATCTTGAAGCGCGGAGGATCAAATGAAGAAGCTGCCGGGACTTAAGAAGGTCCTCACCTTCCTCGGGGTTGCCGCCCTTCTTTGGGTGATCTACAGCATTTGCGTATCGCTTCTTGCCATCTGGATCTTTTGGGTGTATGTCGGCCTTTTCGCCGCCGGCGCGATCCTCTATGTGATCCTCGTGCGGGGCAATCTCACCGCCCCGCCCGAGCTGCCCCCACCCGGGGTGGAGCCTGCTTCATACGCCGCCTACCGTGAAGAGATCCTTGCCCTGCGAAAGCGCTATTCCTTCTTGCCCCCGATCGCTGTCGGCGCGCTTCTCTGCATCCTGCTCGACTACATCAATCTTATGTGGTTCGGCGGTATGTTTTTATGAAAAAAAGCACCCTGCGGGGTGCTTTTTTTCATTTATGATACCTCTTGCCTGCGAGGATCGAAAACGAGCGGTACAGGACCTCGTAGAGGATCACGCGCATCAGCTGGTGCGGAAAGGTCAGACGGCCGACCGAAAGGCATAGATCGGCGCGGCGCTTGACGGCAGGGGCAAGCCCGTGCGAGGAGCCGATGAGGAAGCAAAGCTTGCCCGTTCTGTCGGCGGCGGCACCGAGCGCCCTTGCAAGCCCCTCGGAATCCATTTCCTTCCCCTCCACACACAGCGCCACGGTATAGGCACCGTCCGGGATCGCGGCAAGCATCCGCTCGCCCTCCTTGGAAAGGGCCGCCTCGATCTCGGCTTGGTTTTCTTCATTCAGAATACGCTCCTCACGCAGCTCCACCTCATAGGTGCGCACCATGCCCGAAAGCCGCTTTTTGTATTCGGCAAGCGCCTCGCGGAGATACCCCTCCTTCAGGCTGCCAACGGTGATGACGGTAAGCTGTACCAAAGGATCCCCTCCCTTCTTTACGTAGCCATTATAGCCGATATCTGTAAAAAATGCAAGACTTTTGCGCCCGTGTCTTGCAATTTGAAGATGGGCGCGGTATAATAGAAGCATCAAACGAAAAGGAGTATTTCCTATGAGAACGATCAAGGTTGAAGCCCTTACCAAGGAAGCCTTTGCCCCCTTTGGACAGTATTGCACGATCACATCGCCGGACGGCTATGCCCTCTCGGGCGTGCTGCACCGCTTTTTTCCCGACCGCGTGGTGGCAAACGCGTGCGGCAATATCGGCTTTTCTCCCATTCTTGTCAAGAAGCCCGAGGTGATGAAGATCACCGAGGCCGAATACCACACCACCACCTGCGAGATCATCATGCCCCTCAATGACGATATGATCCTGCACGTGGCGCCCCCCTCGGCCGGCAAGCCCCTGCCCGAATATACCCACGCCTTCCTCGTGCCGAAGAACACGGTCATCAAGATGAACGCCTGTGTCTGGCACCTTGCCCCCCTGCCCGCAAACGTCCCGGAGCTTGCGGCCCTGATCGTTCTGCCCGAGTGCACCTATATGAACGACTGCAAGGTGGTCAGCTTCTCGGAGGACGAGCAGTTTATTATCGAAAAATAAGGCACGCCAAGCCGAAAGAGCAAGAAAAAACACCGCTGTGCGGTGTTTTTTCTTTTATCGTGTGGCTTTTCTCCTCCTACATAAAGGGGAGAGCTTATTCCTTGTTTCTGATAATGGCTATCGGCTTGATCCGCCGGCAGAAGTAGAGCGAGCCAAAGGAAGAAAGAAGGCTCAAAAGAAGGATGGTCACAAGGTCGATGGCGGCCGAGAGCAGGTTGAACTGCAAAACCTTCAGCTCTCGGATGGGCAGGGTATCAAGGATCTCTGCCAAATTATCGACAAACACCTCGTTAAGATAGGGGATCAGGAGAATATCGCCGATGAGCGAAAGGAGGGTCACAAAGGCGGCCATCACAAGCAGGTTGTGGGTAAAGAGCCGCGCGATGGCCGTGTTCCTGCCCCCGAGCGCGCGCAAAACCCCGATCTCGTACATCCGCCGCCGGACGCTGCGGCGCGCAAAGCCGATAAAGAGCAGGGCGGATATCGCCACAAGACCGACATAAAGAAGGAAGAAGAACTCGTCAAATACCGATACGATGTCCATCACGGTATAGACGGCCTTGAAATAGGAATCCTCCGAGAAAAAGACCGTGTCCGCCCCGTCCTTCATCTCCATATACAGCCCCGCCGCGCTCTCGGCATTGTCAAAATACAGGGCAATGGGATAGAAATGCACGGCATAAAGCTCAAGGTAATCGGTATAGCTGAAGGAGTACTGCGCATTCGCCCCCACGCCCACGACCGTAAAGGTCCTTTGGTAAACCGGCGCCCCCTCATCCGAATGATAGGGATAATCAAGAAGCGTGATCTCAAAGGGCTCGATCTGCGCCGCCTCCTCGACAGTATAGTCTGTCCCCATCATCCTGTTATAGGTCATGATAGGCATCCGTATTTCCCCTTTGCGCAGTGCGGCATCCGGCGTATAGGGCCACTGCGCCTCCTCATAGCGCAAATTTCCTGCAAGAAGAACCGGATTGTCAAAGCAGGTTCTGTACCGGGACTGCACGTAGGCGATCTCGGTTTTTTCGTAATCGTCCCCGAGGTAATAGCCGATCGCAAGATACTCCTTTGCCTCCTTGTAAAAGGCAAGAAAGCGCTCATCCTTCTTAAGGGCCTCAAGGGCGGCGCGGCGCTCCTCCTGCTTAAGCGAGAGGATCCTTGTATATTCGGCAAGCATCTCGGCATGGCGGTCGGCATATCCCGTGCTGACCACCGCCTTCACATCAAAGTGGGCGTAACCGACAAGCACCGCATCCACGATGTCCGCATAGCTCTTCATCCTACGGTCATAGGCCATGATACAGTCGGCAAAATAGTCGGTAATGATGATGGCACGCGGCGTTTCTTCGTTTATATCCCCCGCAAGCACGGTGAGGGCGCCGTTTTCGTCCCCGTAAAGCCCCGCAAGGAAGGCTTCGTCACACTCCAAAACACCGCCGCCAATGTCAAGGTAGGGCGTGTTGGTGTCCGAGTAATCGATCTGGCCGCCAAGCTCAAAGGACCTGGCACTCCTCTCGCGCAGGGCAAGGCTGACGTTATAGAGCTTATAAGCATTCCCCGTATAGCCCGCCTCTCTGAATGCTTCGATATCCGCATCCGTCACCTCGACCTGCTTATCGGTCGAAAGGGTTGTCCCCTCTGCCTCACGGTAGCCCTTATAGAGCGAGAAGGAATAGGTGGGGTTCTCCTTGATGCTCTCGCCAAGGAGCCGCTCTCCGTCAAAAAGGCCGAAAAGGCGGCAAACCGAAAGCAGGATAATAAGGAAGGACACCATCAAAACGACGAGAAGGCTTGCAAAGCGGTTGCCCTTGGAAAGGCGCAGGCCAAGGCGCAGCTGGCGCCTTAACGGCATGTTCCTTCTCAAGGAGCAATAGGCCTCCCCCGCCTCAATGCGCGCCTTTTCTGTCGGGATAAACTCCTCGGGGCTCTGGCGGATCTCGGCGCCGCCCCTTACCGCCTCATTGACAAGCAGAAGCTCCTCTTCACGCAGGCGGCGCTTTGTGGGAAGCGTGACGATACCCTCATGAAGCAGCGGGGCATCGGCCTCGGGATTTCTCGATACATCCCGTACCACCCGCCCGTCCGAAAGCTCGATCACACGGTCGGCATATTCGTCCGCATCCTCCGTACTGTGCGAAACGATCACCACAAGCCGGTCGCGCGCAAGCTCCTTCAGGGTATGCAGCACCTGCCTTGCCGTTTTGCGGTCAAGGTTGCCTGTCGGCTCGTCTGCAAGGATCATGCGCGGATCCTTAATGAGCGCACGGGCCAGCGCCACGCGCTGCTTCTGTCCGCCGCTCAGCTCCTTCGGATAGCGGCCGCCGCATTCCTCAAGCTCCACGGTCTGCAGAACCGCCCGTACCCTTTCCTCACTCTCCTCGCCAAGCAGATCAAGCGAGAGCCGGACGTTTTCATAGACCGTCATGCCCTCCAGCAGGCAAAAATCCTGAAAGACAAAGCCGAGGAAGCTGTTGCGGTAATCGTCATAGTCGGCCTCCGAAAATTCGGAAAAGCGCTTGCCGCCCACCTCAATGTCCCCGCCTGTTGCGCCGTCAAGCCCGCCGAGAAGGTTTAAAAGAGTGGATTTCCCGCTCCCCGATTTTCCCACGACAAAGACCATGCCGCGATCGGGCAGGGAAAAGGACACCCCATCCAGTGCAAGACAGGGCTTTCCCTTTTTCGCTTCATATACCTTGGTCAAATTCTCAATGCGGATCATACACGCCTCGCAAAAAACATTCTTTTCTTCATCATACCACAAAAAAGAGGAGAACGCAATCTGTTTTGTCCGAAGCGGAGATTCTGCCGCGCAAGAAAGGAAGCTTTGCATTTTCCTCTTGCAAAACGGCGCAGAATATGGTACACTAATCGAAGGGAAGCGTTCCCCCGCCATACGCCTGCATAGTTAAATGGATATAATAACCCCCTCCTAAGGGGTAGTTGTGAGTTCGATTCTCGCTGCGGGTGCCAAAGGCAGTCAAATCGGCTGCCTTTTCTCTTTGCCCTGCCGAGATTCCGCTACGGCTGTCGCCTTGCGCTTTTTCCACCGTGTCATCCTGAGCGTAGTCGAAATCCGAGCGAAGCGAGGATCGAATGGTATGAAGTGCCATTCGGGATCTCGGTGGAAAAAGTTCGACTCCGCTCAGAATGACACGGCAGGGGCTTCTCGCAAGGTGGGTATCCCACTTTGTGAAACTCTCGAAGTGGGGTTAATTTGCTGTTAGTGACGGCAATTTTACCCCGCTCCTTATCCTGTTCCCTAAAATTGTATTTTCATAGGAGTTTGTGTCCTATAAAAGCGATTGAGTTATTCACAGTTTTAATGAACGTTTTTATAAAACTTTTACAGTGACTTTGAACTCCTAAGGGTAGTTACAGGTTCGCATCTTCGGCGCAATGCGGCGGTAGCTTGCTCTCCGCCATTAAGGCGAAATTCCCGCTTGCGCATTTTTTGTCATGCAAGGTCTGCCATAGGCAGGCCTTTTTGCGCTCGCCAACGGCGAATTTTCTGCTTTTTCTTTACTTTTTACCGTTATTTTTGAATAATATCTTTACTTTTTGTCAACGATGTGGTATAATAAGTAAAGAATTATGGAGGTGCGGCATGTATTCTTATGACGGATTAACTCGTCTGCTCAAAGCAAAAAATATGAAGAAGTCCGAGCTAGCACGGGCGCTTGGTATATCCTCTCGCACCCTTGCCAAGGTCGGCAAGGGTGAAAAGATTGCCGATCACGTGCTTCTCCGCCTTTGTGACTTCTTCGGCTGTGAAAAGAAGGATCTCCTCACCGAGGTGTGCGACAATGCAATACTGCAAACCTTAAGGGAAGAAAAATACGCCAAAATCAGTGGCGGACTGTATCACGAAACCCAAGTGCGCCTTACCTACAACTCTAACCGCATTGAGGGAAGCAAGCTTTCGGAGGATCAGACCCGCCTTATATTTGAAACAAACACCATCGGCGCCGAGGACGGGATTCCCGTGGATGATATTATTGAAGCCGCCAACCACTTCCGCGCCATAGACTATGTCATTGACTGCGCCGAGGAACCGCTCACAGAGGACACCTTCAAGGCGTTGCACAAAATCCTAAAGACCGGCACAAAGGATTCCTACCTCTCTTGGTTTCGTGTGGGTGAATACAAAGCAAAGCCAAACGTTGTCGGGGGAGAGGCGACAACGCCGCCGGCCAAAGTGGCAAGCGAAATGAAAAAGCTGCTTACCGCCTATACCGAGGCAGCCGATATAAGCATCCGGGATATTATCAAATTCCATCATGATTTTGAGAAAATCCATCCGTTTCAGGACGGCAATGGCAGGGTGGGGAGGCTGATCGCTTTTAAAGAATGCCTGCGCTTTCACATCGTTCCCTTTATCATTGAGGATAGAAAAAAGATGTTTTATTACCGTGGGCTAAAGGAATTTCGCCGCGAGCCGGGCTTTCTTGTTGAAACCTGCCTTGACGGTCAGGACACTTACAAGGCGCTGCTAAAGTATTTCGATATACCGTTTAACGGTTGAAAGAAGCTTTTTGCGCCGCGGGTACGGGCGCAAGGTCTGCCACGGGCAGGCCTTTTTGCGTTTACCGGTTCGGCGGCCCTTCAAATGTGAACAAAATGTAAACTTTGTTAGAATGTGCAAATACAAATAGACTTTTTTTCCTATTTATGTTATAATCATCGTTGCGGTTGCCGCAGATCGCCTGCTTTTCGGGCTTTTTCGGTATGCCGTCTTTTCGTGTGTTCAATACAAGATTGATAAATTTTTAGGAGGATTTCAAAAGATGAGCAAGAAGTACGTCTATCTCTTCACCGAAGGCGATGCCAACATGCGCGAGCTTCTCGGCGGTAAGGGTGCTAACCTTGCGGAGATGACCAAGACCGGTCTTCCCGTTCCGCAGGGCTTCACCATCTCCACCGAGGCCTGCACGCAGTACTATGAGGATGGCCGCCGTATCAACGATGAGATCGTGGCCGAGATCATGGAGAACATCGTGAAGATGGAGGAGATCACCGGCAAGAAGTTTGGTGACAGCGAGAACCCGCTTCTCGTTTCGGTGCGTTCGGGCGCCCGCGCCTCGATGCCCGGTATGATGGATACCATTCTGAACCTCGGTCTTAACGAGGAGGTTGTGGAGGTTCTGGCCAAGAAGTCGGGCAATGCTCGCTGGGCTTGGGACTGCTACCGCCGCTTTATCCAGATGTATTCTGACGTTGTTATGGAGGTGGGCAAGAAGTACTTTGAGCAGCTCATCGACAAGATGAAGGAAGAAAAGGGCGTTAAGTTTGACGTTGAACTGACGGCTGACGATCTGCATGTCCTTGCCGACCAGTTCAAGGCCGAATACAAGTCGAAGATCGGCGCCGACTTCCCCACCGATCCCAAGGAGCAGCTGATGGGTGCTGTGCAGGCCGTGTTCCGTTCTTGGGACAACCCCCGCGCCAACGTCTATCGCCGCGACAACGATATCCCCTACTCGTGGGGCACCGCCGTCAACGTACAGATGATGGCCTTAAGTCGGAGGCCAAGCGGTCTTAGGAAGACAACCAACCCAGACAA
>JAZNDG010000015.1:0-15022 GCA_045587985.1 Eubacteriales bacterium
TGCACCTTCATAGCGAATACAGCCTGCTTGACGGCGCGTGCCGCGTGCGCGATATCCCGAAGGCTGCCGCCGCCGCGGGCCACCGTGCCGTTGCCATCACCGATCACGGTGTGATGTACGGCGCTGTCGCCTTTTTCCGTGCCTGCCGTGAGGAGGGGATCAAGCCGATTATCGGGTGCGAGGTATATGTTGCCCCGCGTTCCCGCCACGCAAAGGAAGGGAAGGGCGATTCCTCGGGTTACCACCTGGTACTTCTTTGCAAAAACGAGATCGGCTACCGCAATCTGATCTCTATGGTGTCTGCCTCCTTTACCGAAGGCTTTTATTCGAAGCCCCGTATCGATATGGAGCTGCTTGAAGCGCACAGCGAGGGCTTGATTGCCCTTTCCGCCTGCCTTGCGGGTTATATTCCTCGCATGATCCTCCTCGGAGATATGAAGCGAGCCGAGGCACACGCCTTGAAGATGAAGGCTCTCTTTGGCGAGGACTTTTACCTCGAGCTCCAGGACCACGGCATTGCGGATGAAGCAACCGTAGCGGAGGCGCTCATCGCACTTTCCGAAAAAACCTCAATTCCCCTTGTGGCAACGAATGACGTACACTACATTCGGCGCGAGGATGCCGATATCCAAGCCACCATGATGTGCATACAAACGAACAGTGTGATCACAGACGGACGGCCGCTCGGCTTCACCACAGACGAATTTTATTACAAATCCACCTCCGAGATGCAGGCGCTTTTCGGCCACATCAAGGGTGCACTTGAAAACTCGGTGCGCATTGCCGAAAAATGCAATTTCGCCTTTACATTCGGCGATCTTCATATGCCATCCTTTCCGATTCCGGACGGCACAACACACAAGGAGCTGCTCCTGCGCTTTACCGAGGAGGGCTTTCGTGCACGTGTCCTGCGCAGCGAGATCGACTTTTCGGTGGGCACCGAGGAGGATTACAGAAAGCGCTTCCATTACGAGCTTTCTGTTATCGGAGAAATGGGCTTTGACGGCTATTTCCTGATCGTACGCGATTTTATTGCATACGCCAAGGAAAAAGGAATTCCGGTCGGCCCCGGGCGCGGCTCGGGAGCCGGAAGCATGGTAGCATACTGTGTCGGGATCACCGACATCGACCCCTTCCGCTACGGCCTTCTTTTTGAGCGCTTCTTAAATCCCGAGCGTGTTACCCTACCCGATTTTGATACCGATATCTGCTACGAGCGGCGGGACGAGGTCATTGCCTACGTACGGAGCCGCTACGGCGAGGACCGAGTGGCACAGATCGTAACCTTCGGAACACTTGCCGCCCGCGCCGCCGTGCGGGACGTAGGGCGTGCTTTGGGCCTTGCGTATGCCGAGGTGGATGCCGTGGCAAAGCTGATCCCCCGAGGACCGAAGGTCACGATCAAGGATGCGCTTGCGGGTAGGGAGCTGAAAGAAAAGTATGAAAGTTCCGAGATGACAAGAAAGCTCCTTGATACCGCGATGGCGCTTGAGGGAATGCCGCGCCACGCATCCACCCACGCCGCAGGCATCGTTGTGACCGAGGAGCCACTTGCCAATACGCTGCCGCTCGCCACAAACGGCGATGCCGTGGTCACGCAGTACGATATGGACACGGTGGCCGAGCTTGGGCTTGTGAAGTTTGATCTTCTCGGACTTCGCTATCTCACGATCATTGCGGATGCCGAGCGCGCCGTGCGCGCGCACACGCCGGGCTTCCGCATCGAGGATGCCCCCCTTGACGATAAAAAAACCTACGCGCTCCTCTCGGCAGGACAGACAGACGGCGTTTTTCAGCTGGAGTCCGGAGGGATGCGCAAGCTGCTCATCAGCATGCAGCCGAGGAGCATTTTCGATATTACCGCGGCCATTGCCCTCTACCGCCCCGGCCCAATGGACTCGATACCGCAATACCTCGCCTGCCGCGAGGGGCGTGAGGTCCCGCACTACGAGGTGCCCGCCCTTGCCGATATTTTGGGGGATACCGAAGGGTGCATCGTCTATCAGGAGCAGGTGATGCAGATCTTCCGTACCCTTGCCGGCTATTCCTACGCCAGGGCCGATATCGTGCGCCGTGCCATGTCAAAAAAGAAGGAATCGGTGCTTGCCGCCGAGCTTACCGGCTTTATTAAGGGGGCTTCCGAGCGCGGTATCAGCGAAGCTGCGGCGCGCAGCGTTTATGACCGTATGCACCGCTTTGCCGAATACGCCTTCAACAAGAGCCATGCCGCAGCCTACGCTACGCTTTCCTTCCGCACAGCCTATCTCCGCGCGCACTATCCGCGCGAATACCTGGCAGCCCTTTTAACCTCTGTGCTCGGTGACCAGACCAAAACGGCGCATTATATCGCAGAGGCCGCCCGCGTGGGCATTCCGGTCCTGCCGCCCGATATCAACAAGAGCAGCCGTGTCTTTTCGGTGGAGGGCGGCGGTATCCGCTTCGGCCTTCTTGCGCTCCGCAACATCGGCAGCCCCTTTACGGATGCTATCATAGCCGAGCGTAAAAACGCTCCCTTCCGCAGCTTTCAGGATTTCCTTGAACGGATGGGAAGCCGTGAGATCAACAAGCGCCAGGTTGAGTCCCTGATTAAGGCGGGCGCCTTTGATTCGCTGGGCACGTACCGCTCGCGCCTGCTCGCCTCCTATGAAAAAATGATGGACGAGCTTGCCGACCGTACCCGCTCCAATCTTTCGGGCCAGCTTGACATCTTCTCTTTGGGCGGTGATTCCGACATTGCCGCGCCGAGCGAGTTTTCCTATCCCGAGATTCCCGAGCTCAACCTGCGCGAGCTGCTTTCTCTTGAAAAGGAAAGCCTCGGCATGTATTTTTCGGGGCATATCATTGACGAATACAAAACGGCGCTTGATTCGCTTTCGGCCGTCCCGATCGCGGATATTACCGAGGCGTTTCGGGATAACGAGGACGGGAATGAACGCTTCCATGACGGCGCCCGTGTCCTCGTTGGCGCTATAATCACTCGACGGCAGAACAAAAATCTCAAGAACGGAACCGCCATGGCGATTGTGACCTTGGAGGACCGCTACGGAGAGATCGATGCCATTGCATTCGGAAAAACAATGGAGCGATACGGTGCCTATCTTACCGTTGACACCGCCGTTGCCATATCGGGCAAAATTTCGGTAAGGGAAGGGCAAAGGCCCGAGATCCTGATCCTCTCGGTCACACCGCTTTCTCCGGAGTCCGCGCCCAAGCCAAATACCGAACCGAAAGAAAAACGCCTCTTCCTTCGCGTAAGATCTCTTGAGGATGATTCGTGCCGCATGGCGCTCAGGACCCTTTCAAGAGTGCCGGGCGATGGCGAGGTCGTCTTATATGACAGAAGCACCGAGAAATACGTTACGGCTACCGGCTACCGTGCTTCCGTCACAGAGGAGCTTCTTTCGTCCCTTGTCCGCATTTTGGGGCAAGAAAATGTTATTTACAGGTAATACTACTGTAAGACAATTTCCCCACTCAAGATTCCGCAAGCCTGTTTATAAACCAAATTAGGAGGGAACACCATGCCTTTTTGTAACTGGATCCTTGATATTCTGCTTATCGCATTTTTGGCCTTTGGCTTCTACTACGGCTGGAAGCGCGGCTTCTTGCGTATTGTTTTAAAGACCTTTGCCTCGCTCTTTGCGGCAGTTATCGCCATGAGCGCCTTTGATAAGGTGGGCGCCTTTTTGCGCGACACCTTTGTTTACACCTTTGTTCACAACAAGATCATGAACAAGGTTGAGGATCTCGGCATCGCTTCTGCTGCCGATGATATCGTGGAGGCCGTGCCCGAAACCTTTCAAAAGGCCGCAGATCTCGTTGGCATCGACCTTGCCTCCATGGCAGAAAGTGCGATGCAAAGCGGCGAGGACGCCGTTGCCAGGTTCGCCGAAAGCGCCAGCTTTTCGATCGCGCAGTTCATTTCCTCGGCAGCCGCCTTCGTCCTTTTGTTCCTCGTTTCGTTTTTCGTTTTGCGCTTCCTTTCGACTCCCATAAACGCAATCGTGATGCGTTTGCCGATTCTTGGCCGTGTCAACCACCTTCTCGGTCTTGTATTCGGCGCCTTTACCTCTATGATCATCGCGTGGATTGTGATTAAATTCCTCGGCTTCCTCGATACCACCTTTGCGCTTTCCTTTATTGAGGTTGAGGATGCGTGGGCATCCGGCGCGTTTTACCGTTACAGTCTCCTCTCTTAAACCGAAGGAGCAAAAATATCACAGTAAGGTTTTATGAATATGCAAATGTGTGCAAAATGCCGCCGCCGCGTGGCGGTCGTGTTTATTACCCGTATGGACAAGGACGGGACGGTCAATGAAGGGCTTTGCTTGAACTGCGCCCGCGAGCTTGGTATCAAGCCGGTCAATGATATGCTTGAAAAAATGGGCGTAAGCGAAGAGGATCTTGAACGGATGTCCGAGGATCTTTCAAACGCGCTCACCGAAGCCGGTGGTATCGAGGATGACGGCGAGGATGGCGGCGCCCCTGCCATTGATCTGCCCAAGCTCTTCCAAAATCTCGGCTTTCCCGCGCCCTTTGAAAACGGAGAGAAAAAGGAACGGCGAAGGGCACCGAAAAAAGAAAAAGAGGGCGATCGCCGCCAGCGAAAATTTCTTGATACCTACTGCAAAAATCTGACGGCGGCCGCCGCCGAAGGGAAGCTTGACCGCATTGTGGGACGCGAGCGCGAGCTTGACCGCGTCATCCAGATCCTTTGCCGCCGTCAAAAGAACAATCCCTGCCTCATCGGTGAGCCGGGCGTTGGCAAAACCGCCATTGCCGAGGCGCTTGCCCTGAAGATCGCCGCAGGTGAGGTCCCTTATCGCTTAAAGAATGCCGAGCTGTATCTTGTTGATCTGACGGCGCTTGTTGCGGGGACCCAGTTCCGCGGGCAGTTTGAATCACGCATTCTCGGCCTGATATCAGAGGTCAAGGCAGCAGGGAATGTCATCCTGGTCATTGACGAGGTTCACAACATTGTGGGGGCAGGCGAGAGTGAGGGAAGCATGAACGCCGCCAACATCCTGAAGCCCGCCCTTTCCCGCGGAGAAATCCAGGTGATCGGCGCCACAACCCTTAAAGAATACCGCAAATATATAGAAAAGGACAGCGCGCTTGAGCGGCGCTTTCAGCCGGTCACGGTGCTCGAGCCCTCTATTGAGGAAACCTTCCTTATGCTGTGCGGCATCAAGCACTATTACGAGAGCTTCCATTCGGTGAAAATCCCGGATGAAACGCTTCGTACCGCCGCCGAGCTTTCCGAGCGCTATATCCAGGACCGCTTTCTGCCCGACAAGGCGATTGACCTTCTTGATGAGGCCGCTGCCCGAAAGGCGCTTGATACGCCCGCTCTTTCCGAAAAGCGTGAAATCGAAGCAAGACTTGCCTCTCTTGCCGAAGCAAAAGCCGCGCTCGAAGCCAAAACTGATGAGGATGATGCAAGCAAAAACGAACAGAAATATAAAGAAATTGCCGATATTACCGTCAAGGAGCTGCAGCTGCGCGAGGAGCTTTCCCGCGTCAATGAAATCTGCGACCGTCTTTATCTGACGCTGGACGACCTGGCGGGGGTCATCGAGATCTGGACCGGGATTCCCGCTACGTCCATCAGCACGAGCGAGTTCCGCCGTCTTGACGATCTTGAAGCGCGCATTTCCCGCCGTATTATCGGCCAAGAGACTGCCGTGAACGCCGTTGTCCGTGCCATCAAGCGTAAGCGGGCGGGCGTTTCGGTGCGCCATGCACCCACCTCCTTTATCTTTGCCGGCCCAACAGGCGTTGGGAAAACCCAGCTTGTAAAGGTTTTGGCCGAGGATCTCTTCCGCCAGCCCGACACGCTGATCCGCCTTGATATGTCCGAATATATGGAAATGCACTCGGTTTCCAAGCTGATCGGAGCCCCTCCCGGCTACATCGGCTTTGACGAGGCAGGGCAGCTCACCGAAAAGATCCGCCGCCGCCCTTATTCGGTCATTCTCTTTGACGAGATCGAAAAGGCACACCCGGACGTCCTCAATATCCTGCTTCAGGTTCTGGATGACGGAAAGCTGACCGATGCCACGGGCCGTGTTGTGAATTTTGAAAACACGCTCATTGTCATGACAACAAATGCCGGCAGCGAGCGCGGGGCCGCCATTTCCGGCTTTTCCGAATCGCAGGAGGCGCAGGGAAAGGAACGGACCGAACGCGCCCTTTCCGCCTTCCTCCGCCCGGAATTTCTGAACCGAATAGACGAGATCATCACCTTCCGCTCTCTTTCCGAAAAGGATTTCGAGCAGATTGCACGGCTCCAGATTGCCGAGCTTGCGGATGTGCTTGCCTCACGCGGTATCCACCTCGACTGTAAGGAGGAGGCTTATCGCGTTATTGCAGAGCGCTCCTACTCCGAGAAATTCGGCGCAAGAAATATGCGCCGCTATCTCGAAACGCATGTTGAGGATGCCTTGGCAGAGGAAATCATTGCGCACTATGAAGCCGGTGTGACCGAAGCAACGATCACGGCCGAAAACGGTGAACTCAAAATCATTTGTATGTAAAAAATAGGAGAAACAAAATGGCAGAATGCACACACAACTGCAGTACCTGTTCTCAAAACTGCAGTTCAAGGGACAAGGAATCGCTTCTTGCAAAGCCGAATGCCGGAAGCAACATCAAAAAGATCATCGGTATTGTAAGCGGTAAGGGTGGCGTTGGAAAATCCTCGGTTACTACGCTCCTTTCGGTCGCTATGGCCCGCCGCGGCTACCGTGTGGGCATTATGGATGCCGATGTGACCGGCCCCTCGATCCCCAAGGCCTTTGGCCTTCACACAGGCACCATTCTCGGAAACGAAAACGGCATGATCCCCGCCGAGACCGAAGGCGGCATCCGCGTGATGTCGGTCAATCTTCTGGTTGAGGAGGAAGAAAAGCCGGTGGTGTGGCGCGGCCCTGTCATTGCAGGGGTGATCACCCAGTTCTATACCGACGTTGCGTGGGGGGATCTTGATTTTCTCTTCATCGATATGCCTCCCGGAACAGGCGATGTCCCGCTTACCGTTTTCCAAAGCCTTCCGCTGGACGGCATCGTTATCGTGACGAGCCCCCAGGAGCTTGTTTCCCTGATCGTACAAAAGGCGATCAATATGGCAGAGATGATGAATATTCCCGTCCTTGGCTTGGTAGAGAACTTCAGCTATTTCGTTTGCCCGACCTGCAACGAAAGGCACGCCATCTTCGGTGAAAGTCATATTGAGGAGGTCGCAAGGAAAAACAACACGCAGGTTCTCGGACGGCTGCCCTTTGACAAAGGGGTTGCAAGCCTTTGTGACAAGGGAGAAGCAGAGAAGCTCGATACCTCCGCAGTCGATACCGTCTGCAACGCCATCCTTTCCAAATAAAATGACGGCCATACCGCAAGGGTATGGCCTATTTTTTTCTTCCTACCGATTTTGACATATTTTGGGGTGCATACCGAATATAATAGAACAAAAGGAAGGAAGTGAAGCATGCAGGTCGTTTACATAGACATTCTGTTTCTTATCAATTTCTGTATGGATTTTCTCGCTCTGCGTCTGGCAGGCGCGCTTATGCATCTCCCCGCGCGGCGCGGTCCGCTCCTTTTTTCATCCCTGCTCGGCGGGATCTATGCAATCGCAACCGCGTTTTTGAAGGGCTCCGGGATCTTCGGCGCTGCACTGGGAATCGCAGTGGCTCTGCTTTTATCCTATATCGCATTCGGGAAAGAATCAAACATGCGGGCCTTTTTCGGCGTTTTTTCTCTTTTTCTCGTATCCTCCTTCCTGCTTGGGGGGATGATCACCGCCTTTTACGAATGCCTCGGTTATTTCTTCGATAAAAAAGGGGATTTCTTTGCGGCGCTCTCGGGCGGAAACGAAAAGCTCCTTATTTTCTTCTTGGTGGTGGCAGGCTCGGCCTTTCTTTTAAAGATCGCAAACCGCCGTTTTCTTTTCCGCCGCCAGCAGAAAACTGTCAAGATCTCGCTTTATGAGGGGGATAGCGCGCTTGAGCTTTCGGCGCTCGCAGACAGCGGCAACACGCTTTGCGATCCGCTCTCGGGCAAGCCGTGCATCGTGCTTGACGGGGAAAAAGCCGCGGCTGTGATCCCACGGGATATCGCTGTTTTTTCAGGGGCATCTGCGATCCCTGTGGATACACTTTCGGAAAAAAGCCGAAAAAGAATTCGCCTTATCCCGTCCGATTCTATCGGGGGCCACCGCCTTCTCGTTGGATATGTCCCTGAGCGGGTCACCGTCTATGACGAGAGCAATACACCGCGTGCGGTGGATGCCATTTTGGTTCTCGGAACCGGGAACGGGGGAAAGCTTTCCGGATATGACGCGCTCATTCCGTCTATTTTAATTCCTTGACACGGAGGTGAAGGATGAAGCTATTTACATGGGTCTTAAAATTGTTCAAAAAATTCAGAATGTGGCTTGGGCGCCTCTTTCTCCCACGCGATTGGGGGAAAATCTATTACATCAACGGCTCAACCGTATTACCGGCGCCCCTTACGCATGAGGAGGAGGAAGCGCTTCTCCTAAAGCTGCGCGAGGACGAATCCTTAAAAAAGGTGTTGGTTGAGCGAAATCTGCGGCTTGTCGTTTACATTGCGAAAAAATTCGAAAGCACCGGCATCAATATTGAGGATCTTATCTCAATCGGAACTGTCGGTCTTATGAAAGCCGCCAACACCTTTAACCCCGACAAAAACATCAAGCTTGCCACCTATGCCTCGCGCTGTATCGAGAATGAAATTCTTATGTATATCAGAAAAACAAGCGGTCAAAAGCGCGAAATCTCAATTGACGAGCCGTTAAACGTGGATTGGGACGGAAACGAGCTGCTCCTTTCGGATATCCTTGGGAGCGATGCAGACGTTGTATGCCGCCGCATTGAGGAGGTGGAGGAAAGACGGATGGTGCGTGAATCGGTCGCGGGGCTTGAAGCAAGAGAGCGCGAGATCATAGAGCTTCGCTTCGGTCTTGCGGGGGGGAGAGAGCGCACACAGAAAGAGGTGGCGGATATGCTCGGCATCTCACAATCCTATATTTCAAGGCTTGAAAAAAAGATTATGGAACGCTTGCGGGTACACATGGCCGAAAAAATATAAAAAAAATTAAAAAAAGACTTGCAAAGACAAAAAGACTGTGTTATAATAGTTCAGTAATAATGAAACTCAAAGAGGTGAAAGTAATGAAGTCCGGAATTCATCCCGATTACAAGCCCGCTACCATTCGGTGCGCTTGCGGTAATACGGTCGCTTCTCACTCCGTCAAGGGTGATATGACCGTGGATATCTGCTCGAAATGCCATCCCTTCTTCACCGGCAAGCAGAAGTTCGTTGATGCCGGCGGTCGTGTGGATCGCTTCAAGAAGCGCTTGGCAGCAAGCGGCAAATAATCAAAATAAGAGATTTGGCGTGGCGAGTTTTGCTCACACGCCTTTTTTCTCTCTTTTGGAGCTTATACTATGATAAACGAAAGAGAAAACGGAGAGCGCGCCGTCCTTGTGGCGGTGGCCGCCTCGACTGCCGAGCTTGGTGTGACCGAAATTGAGCTTGCCGAGCTTGAGCGCCTGCTTGATACGGCGGGCGGCGTCAGTATTGCGCGCTTGATCCAAATGAAGGAATCGCCAAACCCTGCCACCTATCTCGGTAGCGGCAAGATCGAGGAGCTGCGCCTTCTTTGCGAGCGCGAGGAGATCGATCTCGTTGTATTTAACAGCGAGCTTTCCCCCTCACAGATCAGAAATATCGAGGAAGCGCTTTCCGGCCCAAGAGTGCTCGACCGCACTATGCTGATCCTCGATATTTTTGCTCTTCACGCCGTATCCGGCGAGGGAAAGCTGCAGGTAGAGCTGGCGCAAATCAAATATACGGCGCCCCGCCTTATAGGCAAGGGTGCTGCCCTTTCAAGGCAGGAGGGGCGCATCGGCACACGCGGCCCCGGTGAATCAAAGCTTGAGCTGGACCGCCGCTATTTGCGCTCACGGACGGCGGCGCTCGAGGAGCAGCTGCGCGAGCTTTCCTCGAACCGAGAAACCATGCGTGCGGCGCGCGAGCGCAGCGGCATTCCCAAAGCTGCTATTGTCGGCTATACGAATGCAGGGAAGTCAACCCTTTTAAATGCACTGACCGATGCGGGCGTCCTTTCGGAGGACAAGCTTTTTGCTACCCTTGATCCGACTACCAGAAGAATGTCGCTCCCGAACGGCCAGGAAATCCTCTTAACCGACACGGTCGGGTTTATCCGTAAATTGCCGCATCAGCTCGTCCGTGCCTTTCATTCTACGCTTGAGGAAGCAACGAAGGCAGACATCCTCTTACTTGTGTGCGATGCCTCGGACCCCGAATGTGCCGAGCAGCTTGAGGTCACAAGAGGCCTGCTTGCCGAGCTTGGCGCAGGGGATATCCCGCAGTTGACCGTTTATAACAAATGTGATCTTTTAGAAAAAACGCATGACATCCAAAACCGCAAGTCCACCGACAAGGTCTTTCTTTCGGCAAAGAGCGGAGAAGGGATTTCCGACCTGCTCACCGCGATCGCCGATCTCCTTAAGCGCGACAAAAAGGAGGCAACCCTCCTCCTGCCGTACACAGAGGGAAGCGCCCTGAATGTGCTGCGCGCCGAGTGCGCTTTTCTTGAGGATCCCGTCTATCTTGACGAAGGGATTCGTGTAAAAGCGTTACTTGATAGCAAATATTATAGCAAATTTTCAAGATTTATTTTAGGGCAGGAGCAAAAATGACAGAATATCGCACCGTAAGCGGTTACGGCCGCGCCGAAATCGAGGAAAAGCGGTCTGTCTTTATCGGAAGTGCCGATTTTGTCACGTCCGAGGAGGACGCCATAGCCTTTGTAAAGCGGATCCGCGAGGAATTTCCGGATGCGCGCCACAATGTCTATGCCTATCTCCTTCGCGAGGGGGCCAAGACACGCTACAGCGATGACCGTGAGCCCCAGGGGACAGCAGGACTCCCGATCCTCGAGGTGCTCCGCAAGAACGAGTGCTTTGACACCGTGGTGGTGGTCACGCGCTATTTCGGCGGCATCCTCCTCGGAACCGGAGGGCTGGTCCGCGCCTATACCGAAGCGGCCACAGCGGCCCTTGCGGCGGCAGGACAGATCATCCGCCGCCCCGCGCTCACCTATGCCTTTTCCTGCTCGTATGCCGAATACCCGCGTTGCGAGCGGTTTTTGAAGCTTTCGGAGGTCAAGATCGAGGAGCCCCTCTTCGGCGAGGACGTTACGGTTCGTTACACGGTTCCCGCGGCCGAGGCCGCCGCCATCTCCGAGCGGCTTTTTGACGAAACGAACGGGAGGATCACGCCGACCAAGGTGGGAGAAGGGTGGCAATCCGTCCCGCTTTTCTGATACAAAAAATTTGCGACAAAAAAAGTATTTATCCAACATTCTGCGTATATTACTAAAAAAAGAGGGGAGAAGCGACCTTGGAAACCGTAGCCGATCTGTTTTTAAAGCGCGAAGAGGAATATCTTTCGCCCTATGCCTTCCACACCGTTCATACGCGCGGTCGCCTGCACCCCTGCGAGAAGAGCGAATGTCGTACCGAGTTCCAGCGTGACCGCGACAGGATCCTTCATTCAAAATCCTTCCGCCGCCTTATGCACAAAACGCAGGTTTTTTTCGCCCCCGAGGAGGAGCATTACCGCACTCGTATGACCCATACGCTTGAGGTCACGCAAATTGCACGGATCATTGCGCGCGCACTCTCTCTCAACGAGGACCTGACCGAAGCGATCGCACTGGGGCATGACCTTGGCCATACCCCCTTTGGCCATGCGGGCGAAAAAGCCATGGCCGCCTGCTTCTCACCCGATTTCACTCACTACGCGCAAAGCCTGCGCGTGGTGGATTCTCTTGAAAACAACGGAAACGGCCTGAACCTTACCTATGAGGTGCGTGACGGTATCCTCAATCACACGGGAGAGAACATGGCAAGCACACTTGAGGGTGTTGTGGTCAAATTTGCCGACAGGATTGCCTATCTTAATCACGATATAGACGATGCCTGCCGTGCGGGGATCCTTTCCCCCTCCGATATTCCGCATACCGTCACGGCACTGCTTGGCGCTACGCATTCCGAGAGGATCAACACGCTCGTTTCCTCTGTCATTTCGGCGAGTGAGGGAAGACCCGAGATCGCAATGACCGCCGATGTAAACGAAGCCTTTACCGAGCTGCGCACCTTTATGTACCGCCAAGTCTATACCAACTCGGTCGCAAAGGCCGAGGAGGAAAAAGCGATCGGTCTTCTGTGCAGCCTTTATGAATATTACCTTTCGCATCCCGGCGAAATGCCAAAGCTCTATGTTTCGGGCATTGAGCGTGATGGCGTAGCGCGCTGTGTGTGCGATTTCATCGCGGGGATGTCCGACCGTTATGCCATTGAGACCTATAAAGAGATTTTCATTCCGAAAGTTTGGAGGAAGCCAACCGTATGATCGAGAAAAGCGTAGTGGAGGAGGTTCTGGCCCGCTCTAATATAGAAGGGGTCATCTCTCCGTATGTTTCTCTCAAGCGAGCGGGCGGACTTTTAAAGGGTCTTTGCCCCTTTCATAGCGAAAAAACCCCCTCTTTTTGTGTCTATCCGAAGGATAACAGCTTTTACTGTTTCGGGTGCGGCGCAGGCGGTGACGCCATTACCTTTATAAAGAGGGTAGAGAATATGGATTTTGAGGACGCCGTCCAAACGCTTGCCAAGCGGGTTGGCATCACGGTCCTCAGAACCGAGCGCGAGGGGCAATCCGGCCCGCGCTATGACCGAACCCGTATGCTTGAGCTCAATAGGGAAGCCGCCCGCTATTTTCATGCACGGCTTTTCGACAATACGCCGGGCGCCGCCGCCGCGCGCGAATATCTCATGGAAAGGCGCGGCCTTTCCATGAGTGTTATCAAGCACTTTGGCCTTGGTTACGCCCCCTACGATCCCCGCGGCTTCCAGCGCCACTTCTTCGATCTCGGGTACAGACCCGATGAAATGATCGCGGCGTTTCTACTCGGGAAAAGTGAATCAAACGGCTCGCTTTTCCAATCCTTCCGTGACCGTGTGATGTTCCCTGTCATTGATGTAACGGGGAATGTGATCGCCTTTGGCGGGCGTGTGCTTGATAACGCGGTTCCCAAGTATAAGAACTCCTCGGACACACCCGTATTCAAGAAGAGCAAGAACCTGTATGCCCTCAACTTTGCACGGACAAGCTGTGCTGAGCGCCTTATCCTCTGCGAAGGGTATATGGACGTAATCGCAATGCATGCCGCGGGAGTATCAAATGCGGTCGCTACTCTCGGCACTGCGATAACGCCCGAGCAGGCAAGACTGATCAGCCGTTATACCAAGAAGGTGATCCTTTCCTATGATAGTGACGAGGCAGGGCAAAAGGCCACCGCCCGTGCGCTAACCCTCTTTGAGCAGGTCGGACTTGGTGTTCAGGTCCTGCGCATGGAGGGCGCGAAGGACCCGGATGAATACATCAAGAAGTTTGGCGCGCAATCCTTCCGCCGTCTGATTGACGGAAGCCACACCAAGTTCGAATTCAATCTGAACAAGGTACTTTCCAAGCACGATATTTCCCAACCGCAAGAAAAAATCAACGCCATTTCCGAGCTTTGTACGGTCATTTCCGAGGTTTATTCCTCGGCAGAACGCGAGGTTTACATTTTGGAGGTTGCAAAGCGCTTGGGGATTGACCCCGCAAGCATCCGTAACGATGTGGGGCGCGCCATCAGCCGCCGGAAGAAGGCCGAACGGCGTGAGCAGATCGAAACGCTCAAAAAAGAAGCTGTCGGATACGGTGACCGGGTCAATCCGGACAGAGCAAAGGCCCCGGCCGTTTCGGGCTGTGAGGACGCGGTCCTTTCTCTCCTCCTTCTTTATCCCGAGCATCGGGCCGCGGCGATGTCGCCCGAGATCGCACTCACCGAAAATGACTTTTTTACCGATCTTGCACGGCGCATCTTTCTATACATAAAGGAATGCTGCAACGCTCAACAGTTAGATGCGACCGAGATGAATCTGCGCTTTACAGAGGAAGAGATCGGCCGTATCACCGAATTGAAGGTGATGCGCCTTGATCTTACCGATAACGGGAGGGAAGCCTTCACGGAAAGCGTTACCGCTCTGCGGGAGGCGCTTTCCCGCCACCGTAGCATGACAGCAGAGGGGACATCCCTTGCCGACCTTGACAGTCTGATCCGCTCTTTGCGTAAAGAGGATGACTAAAACTGCCCATCAGAAAGGAAACAGCATGGACGAAAAGAACATTGACATCAACGATTTTGTGGACCGCAATGACGAGACCGCCGCAGGCGATATCATGATGGGTCTTGATTCGGATTTTGATATCGGAGATCCCGATGACATTCTGGCCGCGAACGATATCGGAGATGAATACCCGGATGAAACACAGCTCCGCGAAATCGAGCGGGAGCGCAACAAGGATACCGACCTTTTTGAAACACCGGACGAGGTCAATCATTTCCTCGAGGGAGAAGGCTTTTCCGTCAATGATCCCGTACGGATGTACCTGAAGGAGATCGGTAAGGTTTCGCTTCTTTCGCAGGAAGAGGAGACCGTGCTTGCCGAGCAGATCGCACTCGGCAGCAAGAGCGCAAAAAAGCGCTTGATCGAGGCGAATTTACGCCTTGTTGTCAACATCGCCAAGCGCCATATCGGCAAGGGGATGTTCTTTCTCGATCTGATCCAGGAAGGGAACCTCGGGCTTATGAAGGCGGTTGAGAAATTTGACTACCGTATGGGCTATAAGTTCTCGACCTATGCCACCTGGTGGATCCGTCAGTCCATCACGCGCGCCATCGCCGATCAGGCAAGGACCATCCGCATCCCCGTTCACATGGTTGAAACCATCCATAAGGTTTCGCGCGTTGCCAGAACCCTTTTGCAGGAGCTCGGCCGCGAGCCTACAACCGATGAAATCGCAGAACGCCTTGAAATGCCGGGCGATAAGGTCCGTGAGATCCTGAAGATCGCGCAGGACCCCG
>JAZNDG010000016.1:0-7915 GCA_045587985.1 Eubacteriales bacterium
GACCGCTTGGCCTCCGACTTGATCGATGGCGGCTTCTCCGCCTACTCGGGCGTGTAAGCAAGCATCTACCCTATTCTGAAATCGGAGAATTGCACATATGAAAACAGAACTCTATCTTCCCCTGGTTCTGGTTGCGTGCGCGGCGCTCGTAACACTTTGCTATGTGTTCGTCTTGTTCCGCAGAGTTTCGCGCCTTGCGATCACCAACCAAAAAGTTGCGGATATCCATAAGCATATTCACGATGGGGCCATGACCTTCCTTGTGCGTGAATACAAGCTGATCATTCCCTTTGTCGGAGGGGTTGCCGTGCTCCTCACCGTGCTCGGCTTCATCCCCACCCTGCAGGGTGCCGAGGGCATTGGCTGGCAGGCGGCCATCTGCTTTGTGATCGGCGCCTGCTTCTCTGCCACGGCCGGCTGGATCGGGATGTTTATTGCCACCAAGGCAAACGCCCGTACCGCCGTCAAGGCGCTTGATGAGGGAATGCCCGGCGCACTCAGGACTGCCTTCAGCGGCGGTGCTGTGCTTGGCCTTTCGGTCGTGGGATTCGGCCTTTTCGGCCTCACCGCGATCTCCTTTGTGGTGTACGCCATCACAAAGGACCTGCACGCCCCCGTACAGATCCTGACCGGGTACAGCCTTGGCTGCTCACTGATCGCGCTCTTTGCCCGTGTTGGCGGCGGCATCTACACCAAGGCCGCTGACGTGGGTGCCGACCTTGTCGGCAAGCTCGAAGCGGGCATTCCCGAGGATGACCCCAGAAACCCCGCCACGATCGCCGATAATGTCGGTGACAACGTGGGTGATATCGCGGGTATGGGCTCTGACCTGACCGAGTCGTACGTTGGCTCGATCATCTCAGCGCTCACGATGGCGCTCTTTACCGGCCTTTCGGCAAAGCATCTCCTGTTCCCTATTCTGCTTTGCGGCTTCGGTGCGCTGGCCTCTGTCATTTCGGTGTTTATCATTCGTGCCCGCAAGTGGAACAATCCCCACAAAGCACTGAATGTCGCGACCTATATTGCAACCGCCATCGTGGTGGCGGCCTCGGTCTTCTTGGCCATCTTCTATATCGGTGACTGGAAGCTGATGGTCTGCGTGATCGCGGGGCTTCTTGCCGGTATCGGCGTTGGCTTTATTGCAGAGCTCTATACCTCGGATGAATTTTCGTCCGTCAAGCGGATCGCGAAGGAATCCACGACCGGCCACGGCACCAATATCATTGCGGGTATGGGTGTTGGCATGAAGTCCACCTGGCTGACCATCGCCTGCCTTGGCGCGGCGATCGCCATTGCCTACTTCTTCGGCCAGGGCTACGGTATTGCGCTTGCCGCTGTCGGTATGCTTTCGACAGTCGGTATCACGGTATCGGTGGACGGCTACGGTCCGATTGCCGACAACGCAGGCGGTATTGCCGAAATGTCCGAGCTCCCGCACGAGGTGCGTGAGATTACCGACAAGCTTGACTCGGTGGGTAATACCACGGCTGCCATCGGTAAGGGCTTCTGCATCGGCTCTGCTACCCTCACCTCTCTTGCCTTTATCATCTCGTTTATTGAGGCTGCCAGGGTTGAGATCTCGCTTGCCGACCCGAAGGTTCTGATCGGTATGCTGGTGGGCGCGATGCTCCCCTATCTCTTCAGCGCTCTCACCATCGGCTCTGTCGGCCGTGCCGCCAACAAGATGGTGGACGAGGTCAGAAGACAGTACAGCGAGCATCCCGAGATCCTTGATGGCAAGATGGCGCCCGACTACAACCGTTGCATTGATATCTCCACCAAGGCATCGCTCCGCGAGATGATCGTGCCCGGCCTGATCGTTCTGATCTCGCCTATTGCGGCCGGCTTTATCATCGGCGCAGAGGGGCTTGGCGGCGTGCTGATCGGCGGTCTTGTTTCGGCCATTATGCTCGCCGTCTTTATGGCGAATGCAGGCGGTGCTTGGGACAATGCGAAGAAATACGTGGAGGCCGGTAATTTCGGCGGCAAGGGCAGCGATACCCACAAGGCCGCCATTACGGGTGACACGGTGGGTGATCCCTTCAAGGATACGGCAGGCCCTGCGATGGACATTCTGATCAAGCTGATGTCGGTTATCTCGCTCGTGCTTGTGCCGGTGCTCACAAGATGCACCTGCCTTTGGGACCTGATCCTTCTTTGGATCGGCGCATAAGCCGTAAATAAGAAAAGAGGAATTGTGTCCGTACAGTTCCTCTTTTTTGTATAATCTTCCCTTCTTTTGTGCATACTGCAAGCAAATCCAAACGTAAGGAGAAGCGATATGAAACTCACAGAAAAGGAAACCTCACTCTTAAAGGATCTGAAGGGCCAGGAGGAGCTTTGCATCGGCAAATACGGCCGCTACGCGCAGGAGGCCAAGTCGGAGGAGCTTAAATGCCTCTTCGGCGAACTCAAGGCCACCGAGGAATCTCATCTCAAAACGGTCACCGATATGATGAGCGGCACCGTGCCCAGCACCCCCTCTACCCTCTCGGCCAACAACTGCAACTGCTGCTCGGTCTCCTACAAGAACGAGGACGACAAGAAGAGCGATGCCTTCCTTTGCCAGGACATGCTGGCATCCGAGAAGCACGTTTCCGCGACCTACAACACCTCGGTCTTTGAGTTCTCCGACCCCGCCGCCCGCAAGATGCTCTCTCATATCCAGGCAGAGGAGCAGCAGCACGGCGAAAAGATCTATGCGTATATGACCGCCAACGGTATGTATTCGTAAAATAAGAAGGATAGCAAAAAACCGCCCTGCGAAGTGAACCAAATGGGGTTCACTTCACAGGGCGGGCAGTTTTTACATACGCCGGCGCCTCCCCTACCCCTCCTCCGGGAGGAGGGCTCAAAGAGAGTCCCGTCCTTACGGCGCAGGGGCTGCGGACCGTCCGGAGGCCGGTCCCTACAAGAGCAAAACGCACCGCCGGGGCGGTTTTTGCATGATTCACCATTCATTATTCATTTCCTCTTTTTCTATAGTGGAGAGGGGAGGTGCCATAGCGCTTTTTGAATTCGTTGTGAAAGAAGCTTGAGTTTTCATACCCAACCGATACGATGATCTCACCGACAGGGAGATCGGTTTCCGAAAGGAGGCGTGCGGCCTCAAGGAAGCGGCGGATGTGCAAAAGCTCACTGAATGTCATGCCGAAGAGGGTGCGGACACGCGCCGAAAGATAGGGCGTGCTGAGCCCAAGCCTGCCCGCAAGCTCCGAAAGGGTGGCGGTTCTGAATTCCGCCTCAATATATTCCTCGATCCTTGCACGGAGAAGCGCCCTTTGGGGGCGGTTTCTGCCTGCGGCGCTCACCGCGGGGGAAATGGCGGCAAGATGGTGGATCAAGAGCGAAACCGTTTCTTCAAGCAGAGGGGCGCTCGGCGCATTTTCCCTTGTTGCAAGGTAGAGGAGGTTTTCAAAGAGATTTTCAAGCGGCAGATCGCCCTTTGTATGAAAAAGGAGGTATTCGCCCTTCCCCCCCTCGCGAAGATTCCCTGCCGCAAGGACGGCAAGGGGAGCTGTGGGAAGAAGGGTGGATGCCATGGCCGAAAAACGCTCCACCGATAGCACGAGATTGACGGCAAGATCCCCCTCTGCCGTTCTTTTGATCGCATGGCGGGCATGGCGGGAAAGCACAAGCAGGTCGCCCGCCTGCATCCGTATCTCATCCTCCCCCACGGTATGAAAAACAGAGCCCGAGAGGACGTACATCATCTCCACGTAATTGTGGCCGTGCATCGGAAATTCGGCAAAGCGGGTATGGCGGCGGAGAGCCACCCGCTCCGCCTTTCCGGAAAGGCGGTAGCTGTTAACGGTGAACTCCCCGGGAAGGGCCGTATAGAGCCTTCTTTCAATCTTTCTCTCGCCGAGAAGAAGGCGCTCCTCCTCCTCTGTGACGGCTGCAAGCCGCTTTATGATCTCCTCTCTCACGTCTTATCCTCACAAGGCTTTTTTCTTCCATTATACCACGAATTGTCGAAGGAAGCAAGAGAAATGGTTAAAAACCGTTTCTTTTTTAAATAAAAAAGGTTCTTTTTATATCCCATCTTTTATGTTACAATGAGATTAGAAATCTATACTATGAGGTGAAGAATATGACTGCATACGAGCTTGCAAAAGCAAAATACGCCGAGATCGGTATTGATACCGAGGCGGCGATCTCAAGGCTTACCAGCCTCTCGATTGCCATGCACTGCTGGCAGGGCGATGACGTTCTTGGCTTTGACAGCAAGGAGGGGCTCTCTGGCGGTATCCAGACCACCGGCAACTACCCCGGCCGTGCCACCACCCCCGCCGAGCTGATGGCCGATATGGACAAGGCGCTCTCGCTTGTCGGCGGTAAGCACAAGATCAACGTGCACGCCTGCTACGCCATCTTTGAGGACGGCGAGTTTGCCGACCGCGATGCCCTTTTGCCAAAGCATTTTGCCCCCTGGGTCAAGTACGCCAAGGAGCGCGGGATGGGCATTGATTTCAACCCCACCTTCTTCTCGCATCCGCTTGCCGCCTCGGGCCTTACCCTTTCCTCTCCCGATGAGGCTGTCCGCAAGTTTTGGGTGGCCCACGGCCGTGCCTGCGTACGCATTGCCGAGTATTTTGCAAATGAAACCGGCATTCCTTGCGTGATGAACGTCTGGATCCCCGATGGCTATAAGGACATCCCTGCCGACCGCATGGGCCCCCGTGCGCGCTTTATGCAGTCGATGGACGAGATCCTTGAAGAGCCTTACGACAAGGAAAAGGTTCTGATCTGCCTTGAGTCCAAGGTCTTTGGCATCGGGGTGGAGTCCTACACCACCGGCTCTGCCGAGTTCACCCTCAATTACGTCAGCTCCCGCGGCCTTGTGCCCCTGATGGACAACGGCCACTATCACCCCACCGAGGTCGTATCCGACAAGCTTTCGGCCATGCTCCTCTTCCACAAGAAGGTCGCCCTGCATGTGACGCGCGGCGTCCGCTGGGACTCCGACCACGTGGTGCGCCTTGATGACGAGACCCGTGAGATCGCCAAGGAGCTGGTGGCAAGCGGCCGTCTTGATGACGTGGCCATCGCGCTTGACTTCTTTGATGCCAGCATCAACCGCATCGCCGCTTGGGTGGTGGGTATGAGAAACATGCAGCGCGCGATGCTCTCGGCCTTCTTGATGCCCCACGCCGAGTGGAAGGCCCTGCAGGATGCGGGCGACCATACCTCTCTGCTCGTTCTCACCGAGGAATTTAAGTCGATGCCCGAGGGCGCGGTCTGGGAGGAATTCTGCACCCGTATGGGCGTTCCCTCCGACAGAGCCTGGCTTGCCGAGGTCAAGAAATACGAGGCCGAGGTTCTCTCGAAGAGATAAAAAGGGCGATCCCCCGAATAAAAAGAGATGTACCGCCAAAGCGGTACAGCTCTTTTTTCTTTGCCTCAGCGGGCAAAAGAGTTTTTTGCAAACAATACTTTATAAAGGGAAATGTCCTGCGCTTCTGCGCGGTTTACTCATCCTGCGGCTCTTTCGGGGCTTCTGTGCCCTTCTTTTTCTTTTTCTTCTTCCCTACCTTCCCGGCAGGCGCGCCGAGATCGATGCCCTCGGCAACGCAGATGGGAACGACCGTGGAGGGATCACGGTAGAGGATGCGGTTTTTGAACTGGGCGGGGACGGGGGAGAAATCCTCACTCCGCTCGGCAAGGCGGTCATGCCAGGTGTTATAAAACTCGGTAAAGCGCCCTTCGTCCAGCGCTTGTCTGATTTTTGCCATCAGTTCATTGTAGAAATAGAGATTGTGGATAACGGCAAGACGCATACCGAGCAGCTCGCGCGCCTTGAAGAGGTGGCGGATATATGCGCGTGAATAGCGGCGGCAGGCAGGACAGCCGCAGGCCTCATCAATCGGCTTCGGATCGGCATAATACTGCTCGTTATTGATGTTCATCTTGCCGTGCCAGGTAAAGAGGTTGCCGTGGCGGGCATTGCGCGAGGGCATCACGCAGTCAAAGAAATCAACCCCACGATAGACCGCCTCAAGGATATTCTGGGGGGTGCCCACGCCCATAAGATAGCGGGGCTTATCCTTGGGGGCAAAGGGCTCGACCGCCTCGATAATGCGGTACATCTCCTCGGCCTCCTCCCCAACGGCAAGACCGCCGATGGCATAGCCGTCAAGCGGGATCTCGGCCATTCGGCACATGTTCTCCACACGCAGATCGGCAAAGGTACTGCCTTGGTTGATACCGAAGAGCATCTGCTTTGGATTCACGGTGTCCGGCAGAGCATTCAGCCTTTCAAGCTCGTTCTTACTGCGGACGAGCCAGCGGAGAGTACGCTCGTGCGATTCCTTGGCGTAGGCATAGGTGGTGGGGTTCTCCACGCACTCGTCAAAGGCCATGGCAATGGTCGAGCCGATGTTCGACTGGATGCGCATGCTCTCCTCCGGCCCCATAAAGATCTTTTTGCCGTCCATGTGCGAGTTGAACCACACGCCCTCCTCGTAAATCTTGCGGATCTTGGCAAGCGAGAATACCTGGAAGCCGCCCGAGTCGGTCAGGATGGGCTTATCCCAATTGAAGAACTTGTGAAGCCCGCCCATCGCCTTGATCAGCTCGTCCCCCGGACGGATATGAAGGTGGTAGGTGTTGGAAAGCTCCACCTGACAGCCGATCTCATAAAGATCACGGGTGGAAATGCCACCCTTGACGGCGGCGCTGGTGCCAACGTTCATAAAGACGGGGGTCTCGATGACACCGTGGACGGTGGTCATACGGCCGCGGCGGGCCTTCCCCTCTGTTTTCAAAAGCTCAAACATAGCGTTCCTTTCAGTGCTGAATGCGGTTAAATTCTCGATCAAGATAGGTCTTGGTCATGGTAACGGCAATCGGGCGGCCGTGCGGACAGACGGTGATATCGGGATTTTCAAGCACCCTTTCCACAAGCCAGGCAATGTGCGCCTCATCATAATGGCGGCCACCCTTGATAGCGGCCTTGCAGGCCACCTGCCAGAGTGTCTTTTCCCTCCGCTTTTCCTCTGTGATAAGCGGATCTCCCGCGCCCTCGGCAAGCGAGGCAGCCATCTCGGTAAAGAGGGCGGCGGCCGCATCCGGGGAAACGCGCGCGGGGACGGCGTCAATCTCTGCGCCGCGTGCCGTTACGGTGTAGGAAAAGCCGGCCGCAAGAAGGTCACGGCGGTATTCCTCGGCCGCCGCGCGCTCACTTGGCGTGAGCGAGGGGGTAAGGGGCAGAAGAAGCCCTTGCATGGCGGCGGCACCGCTTTTCTTCTGCTCCCCGAGCAGCTCTTCAAAAAGGATGCGCTCGTGGGCCGCGTGCTTATCGATAAGAAGAAGCCGATCCCCCTGCTCAACAAGGATATAGGTGGCAAACGCCTCTCCGACAATGCGGTAAGGCTCCGCCACCTCTTGGGGGGCGGCCGCCTCGGTAGGCGCGGCGGGGGGAGTATTTTCCTCCTTTTGCACTTCTTTTAGGATGGGCGCGGGAGCCTTGGGAGGCTCCTTTGCTTCATAAATCAGCTTGGGTGCGGCGGCAACCTGCGGCCGATCCTTTACCCCCTCCTTAAAGTCCGAAAGGATGCGGAGCGAATCGCGCGGCGAAAGCTCCTCTCTTACTGCGGTGATGGTGCATTGCCGTGCAGGCGCGGCGCTTGGCTGCACCTTTGGCGCAGGCGTGGGCACGGGCGCGGCGGCAGGGCGGGATGCAAAGGAGGGCGCGGCAGATGTCCGAGCGGGAACAGCGAGCTCGGGGCGATAGGCGGCCGCCTCAAGCGCGCCGCGGACGGCGTGATACACGATCTCAAAGATCGGGCGCTCATCCGAGAAGCGCACCTCAAGCTTGGCAGGGTGGACATTCACATCCACGCTCCCCGGGGATACAGTCAGAAAGAGGGCGGCCACCGGGAATTTGCCGGGGGCGATATAGGAGGTATAGGCC
>JAZNDG010000017.1:0-26491 GCA_045587985.1 Eubacteriales bacterium
TCCCATCAAGATCCACGTTCCGGACGGGACTGTTCACGTTGGCCCCGGGGGCTGATACAGCCCCCGTGGGCCCGCGTCCCATTAAAAACCAAAAACGGCAAGGACGCAGCCGCGGCCTTGCCGTTTGCCTTACGGAGAAAAGGACATGCAGTTTTCGGTTTATACGACTCTTGTATGCCTGCTTGTGTTTCTCTTTCTCGGCGGCCTTTCGGTCTTTGCCATTACGCTGATCGTACGGATGCAGACAAGACTGATCCGTCTTGGGGGAGAGGACGTCCGGCTTTTGACGGACGATATCGCAAAAAAGGAAAACAAGACCTTATATGCGTTTGGCCGGGTGACGGAGAGAGTGCTGTCACTCCTTTTGTGCGTTGCTCTGCTTGTCCTTCTTGTGCTTTCGATCTGCTCAAGCTACGGCGTTGCCTCCTTTGGCAGCCTGCCCGCCTTTCGGGTGGTGAAATCAAGCTCAATGGCCGAAAAGCACGAGAGAAACACCTACCTCACAAAGAACAGCCTTGATGACCAGTTCGCGGCAATGGACCTGATCTTAACACAAAAGCCCCCTGCCGAATTCGAGCTGGAGCTTTATGACATTGTGGTGTATGAGCTTGAGGACTCGCTGATCGTCCACCGTATTGTGGGCATCGAGGAGCCGAATGACAAGCACCCGGGCGAGCGACTCTTTTACCTGCAGGGGGATGCTGTGCCAACCCGTGACCGCGAGCCGGTCCGCTATTCCCAGATCAGGGCGATCTACACGGGAGAGCGCTATGCCAATATCGGCAGCATCATTTCCTTTTTCCAAGAGCCTGCGGGTTGGATGTGCATCCTCGCCGTGATCCTTTATACAGTGGCCACCCCCATTGTACAAAGAAGGATGGATGAGGAGGTGGCGGCACGGCTTATGATCCTTGAAAAGGAGCGGGTCGCGCTCTACGGCACCCCTATCCCCAAAAAAGAAGGGGAGGATGAAGCATGAAGCGCTTAACCGCCCTGCGCCTCCTCCTTTTGCTCTTAATCCCGCTTTCGGTCACCGGGGTTCTTGCCACATGGCGGTATGCCGTAGATCCCGCCAAGGCAGTTTCGCTTGAGTTCACACCATCTATCCGTGAATTTTATTATACACCCGAGGAAATTCTGCCGGGCGAGGAGCAGACCGAGATCAACGAAAATCACCTTTTAATGATCCAGCAGATCCTAAATCACGGAAGCGGCTTGAACGCAGGCCCGGGATCACTCATTCACAGCAATCTTGACGAAATCGGAGATACGGTCAGTTCCAATGACAACTCGATTTCGGGCGGTAACTTTAAGAAGATGCTGCTTGCAGGGACACAGGGAGCGGACAAGATCGATTTTGTGATCGAAATGGTGGCAGAGGACACCTATTATGCCTACACCGTGCGCACCGGCGATCTTGTACGCAACAATGACAGACAGTTCGTGGAGGTCTATCTCACAATCATGCAACGGGATAGTATGGGCGTATGGAGTGCCCACCACAGCCATTACGGAAAGGCCCAGGTCTATAACTTAAAAAACAAGATATATTCCATAAGCCCGACAACGTGGTACGAGACCGATCGGCCGGAGGCTACATAAAAAAGGAGATGCAAACGGCATCTCCTTTTTTGTTTATTCTCTTCCCCACAAGAGTTAGTATAACACAGTTTCGGGGATTTGTAAAGAGTTTTTCGGTCAAAGTACACAATTTCTTCGTTTTGAATAATTTTCTCTTGTTTATTTCTTACAGTTTGCCGATTGATTTTGCAGGATGCACGTGCTATACTATAGACAAGAAAGGAGATAGTCCAATGGGCCATTAAGAATCCCGCGTAAGCCGCAGCACCCCGGCAAAGCGGTGCAAAAGCACTGTAGCCTACGATAAAAAGATATGGAGATAGTCCAATGGGCCATTAGAAATCGCAAAAGCCCCGTACCCCTAAAAAATCGAAACGGAGATAGTCCAATGTGCTAATGAAAGCTCGGTTATCCGGGCAAGGGTATGCAGGTTGTAGCTCGCAAAGATGCTCCCCTATATGTGATAGATGCATACCGTGTTCCTAAGTCCCCCATAACCGAAAAGAGCCACTGCCCTTCTGCAAGGAAAGCCGTGTACAAAAGGCCGTTCACCTTATGAAATGAAGAAAGACGTACAGCGAGTTTGTGATATGCGGAAGGAACCTATGGAAAGCGAGGAGTAAAAAGGATGTTAGATATCAAGAGTGAGCACGAGTGACCCTCGGCAGCAGGAAAGGGTAGCTGTCGAGGGTCATTTTTTTATGCCCTTTTCTTTTTTTGCATTTTTTCTTGACAGATAGGTAAAGATGTGATATAGTAATATATCATAATAGGCGATGACGGAGAGAGTATCGCAGAACACCGCTTCCAAGAGAGCCGTGGCAGGTGAGAGCACGGTAGGCGGCCCTGTGTGAAAAACACTCCCGAGCTTGCGGAGGAAAGCCGTATATACGGCCGTAGAACCGCACGTTTGCCACGTCACGGCAAAGAGTGGGCCGCTTCTTTGGCGGTCAATTTGGGTGGTACCGCGGAGGGTATGTCCTTTCGTCCCATGGGGGCGGAGGGATTTTTCTTTTTTTGTCGGCAAAAGGCCCGCGCCCTACGGAGAAATACAGAGCGGCAAAAGGCCCGCGCCCTACATTTGAATCTAATTTTCGGGAGGTATATACCTATGCTGAGAACCCATACCTGTAACGAGCTTTCCACCGCGCACATCGGAGAGGCCGTCACCCTCTGCGGGTGGGTGGAAACGATCCGCGACCACGGCGGTGTTCTGTTCGTTGATCTGCGCGATCATTACGGCATCACACAGATCGTCTTTTCGGACGACCGCATGCTTTCCGGCATTACAAAGGAAACTGTCGTCCTCGTTGAGGGCAAGGTGACCGAGCGGGATGCCGATACGGTGAACCCGAAGCTTGCGACCGGTCTTATTGAGGTGAAGGCCGAGCGCATCGAGGTGCTTGGTCCCTGCGTGCTGGGGCTCCCCTTTGAGGTGGACGCCTCGACCGCCACGCGTGAGGAGGTCAGACTCCGCCACCGCTATCTTGACCTGCGTAACCGCAAGATCCACGACAATATTGTAAAGCGGGCCCGGGTTTTGAGCTTCCTGCGCAGCGAGATGGAGGCGCTCGGCTTCCTTGAGATCCAGACGCCCATCCTCACCGCCTCCTCTCCCGAGGGCGCGCGCGATTATCTTGTGCCCAGCCGCAAGCACAAGGGCAAGTTCTATGCCCTGCCCCAGGCGCCCCAGCAGTTCAAGCAGCTCCTGATGGCCTCGGGCTTTGACCGCTATTTCCAGATTGCCCCCTGCTTCCGCGATGAGGATGCGCGCGGCGACCGCTCTCCGGGTGAATTCTACCAGCTCGACTTTGAGATGGCCTTTGCCACGCAGGAGGACGTCTTTGCGGTAGCCGAGCAGGTGATCTACAACACCTTCAAGAAATTCTCGGATAAGGAGGTTTCAAAGCCTCCCTTCCGCCGTATCACCTATGCGGATGCGATGATGACCTACGGCTCGGATAAGCCCGACCTGCGCAACCCGCTCAAGATCCGCGATCTCACCGCCTTTTTCCGTGACAACGAATTCCTCTCGGTGAACGGGCGCTCGATCCCCTTCAAGGGCAAGCTCGTGCGCGGTATCGTGGCTAACTACCTTGTCAAGCGCGATGGGGACGGGGACGGCAAAAAGGCCTTCGAGCGCGCCATTGACGCGTATGCGAGAAGCATTGGCATGGCCTTTGGCATCGGCTATATCACGCTTGAGGGCGGAGAATACAAGGGCCCGATCGCCAAGTTCCTCTCGCCCGATGAGCAACAGGCGCTGACCGAGCTTTGCGGCATCCGCGAGGGTGAAACGCTCTTCTTCATCTGCGATACTCCGAAGGTCATTGACCGCCTTGCGGGCGAGATCCGCACCTGGCTCGGACAGGAGCTCGGCCTTATCCGCGAGGATGCGTTTGAGTTCTGCTTTATCGTGGATTTCCCGATGTACGAGAGAAACGAGGAGACCGGCAAGATCGACTTTACGCACAACCCCTTCTCGATGCCGCAGGGCGGGATGGAAGCACTCCTTACCAAGGATCCGCTTGAGATCTTTGCCTATCAGTACGACATCGTCTGCAACGGCATTGAGCTTTCCTCGGGCGCGGTGCGTAACCATAACCCCGAGATCATGAAGCGTGCCTTCAGCATTGCGGGGTACGGCGAGGAGGACGTGCGCGCGAAGTTCGGTGCGCTCTATACCGCCTTCTCTTACGGTGCGCCCCCGCACGCGGGCATGGCCCCGGGCGTTGACCGTATGCTGATGCTGCTTTGCGAGGAGGAGACCATCCGTGATGTCATTGCCTTCCCGCTCAACGGCAATGCGCAGGACCTTCTGATGGGGGCACCTGCCGAGGTGACCGAGCAGCAGCTGCGTGAGGTCCATATCAAGGTGCGTGACTGATCGCACCGAGGAGGAATAAGAATGGATAAGGATATCCTGCGCCATCTTGAGCTTTTGAATCAGCTGGCGCTCACCGATGATGAAAAGGCCGCCTTTCTTACCTTTTATGCAGAGCGTGAGGGGGCATGGGCCGAGCTTGAAAAGATCGACACAGAGAACACAGAACGCATGGTACACGTGATGCCCATCCCCACCGTGGTGCGCGAGGATGTGGCACACCAGCCCTTCACACGTGAAGAGCTGCAGGCCGCCGCGCCGGACGCGGGCGAGGGCTATTGGCGCGTACCGCGGGTGCTTGAATAAGGAGGCGCGCAATGAAGGCTTATACTGTAAAGAACGCCGTTTGTGGGACGCGCGCCGTCATTCTTGACGATATGATCTTAACAAAGGACATGCCGACCGCGGCCGGCTCGCGCATGCTGCTTGGCTACCGCAGCCTCTTTGATGCCGAGGTGGTTAAGCGCCTTTCGGATGCGGGATATGCGATCGCGGGTAAGGCGGCTGTTGGCGAATTTGCCTTTGATACGCTCGGCGAGAGCACCTATGGCGGTGCCTATACCGAGGAGGGCGCGCTCGTTCTGCCCGTTGCCGCCGCCGTGAAGGCAGACGGCTACCCCGCCCTTTCTCTTGACGTGAACGGCGCACCCCGCCGTGCCGCGGCGCAGATGGGGCTTGTCTTTCTAAAGCCCACCTACGGCACGGTCTCCCGCTTTGGGACGGTGCCGGTTGCCTGCTCGGGCGAATGTGTCGGCGTGCTTGCGGGGACGGCGGATGAATGCCGCACCGTTTTATCGGTGATCTCGGGGCATGACGACAAGGATGGCACCTCTCTTTCCGAGGAGCTTTGCGCCTCTGCCCTTACCGAACGGCCGATCAAGCGCGTGGCCGAGATCGTTTTCCCGGGTGTTGAGAACCCGCTCTCCGCAAGGCTTACTTCCCTCGGCATTGAGGTCAAGACGGTAGAGGAGCCGCTCTTCCTTATCGCGCACGAGGCTTGGAACATTCTTATGTCGGCCGAGCTTTGCAACAACGTTTCGCGCTATGACGGTGTCAAGTACGGCTACCGCGCCGAGGATTTCTCGGGGCTTGACGAGCTTTATACCAAGAGCCGCACCGAGGCCTTTGGCAGCCTTCTCAAGACCGCCATCCTCTTTGGCTCCGAAACCCTCTCGACCGAGAATTATATGAAGGTGTACGATAAGGCGCTGCGCATCCGCCGTAAGGTGGTCGAGGCCTTCTCGCTCCTCTTCAAGGACTTTGATGCGGTGCTTTTGCCGACCGTATCGCGCGATTCCTATGCCGAGGTGGATATCGAGGCCGAGCCCACCCTCGCCTTCCGCGAAAACCGCTTCACAGCGCCCGCCTCGATCTCGGGGCTGCCGTCCGTCACCTTTGGCGGAGCCTCGCTCATCGGGCCCCGGTTTTCGGACGGGGCACTGCTTGCACTTGCCGCAAGATACGAAAAGGAGGGTGTGTGATGAAGTACGAAACCGTCATCGGTCTTGAGGTGCACGTGGAGCTTGCCACAAGCTCCAAGATCTTCTGCTCCTGCTCGGCCAGCTTTGGCGCCGGCCCCAACGAGCACGTTTGCCCCGCCTGCTGCGGTATGCCCGGCATGCTGCCGGTGGTCAACCGCCGCGTGGTTGACCTTGGGATCACCGCAGGGCTGATGCTGAACTGCGAGATCAACCGCACGACCACCTTTGATAAAAAGAGCTACTATTATCCCGACCTGCCCGCCGCCTACCAGACCACCCAGTGGTTTGCCCCCGTGGCGGTGCGCGGCGGTGTGGAGATCGAAACACCGAATGGGAAAAAGACGGTACGCATCAAGCAGATCCACATGGAGGAGGATGCCGGCAAGCTGGTGCACGATATCCTGCCCGACACCACCCATGTCGATTTCAACCGTACGAGCGTGCCGCTGATCGAGATCGTGAGCCAGCCCGACCTTTCGTCTGCTGCCGAGGTGATTGCGTATCTTGAGCGTCTTCATTCGCTCCTCCGCTTTGCCAAGGTATCGGATTGCCGCTGGGAGCAGGGCTCAATGCGGTGCGATGTAAACCTTTCTGTACGTCCCGAAGGAAGCACCAAGCTGGGTGTGCGCACCGAAATGAAGAACATGAACTCTCTTGCCGCCATTGAGCGCGCCATTGAGTATGAAACGGCGCGGCATATCGATGCGCTTGAAAACGGCACCGAGGTGCTCCGCCAGGAAACCCGCCGCTGGGATGATATCAAGGGCAAGAGCTATGCGATGCGCACGAAGGAAACGGCGGGGGACTACCGCTATTTCCCCGACCCGAACGTGATGCCCGTGGTGATCGATGACGCTTGGATGGAACGCATCAGGGCTTCCCTGCCCGAGCTCCCCGAGATCAAGTGCCGGCGGTATATGGAGGAGCTTGGCCTTTCGGAATACGATGCAAAGAACCTCACCGAAAGCCGCGCGCTTTCGGACTGCTTTGAGGAGGCGGTGCTTGCGGGCGCCTCTCCCAAGGAGGCGGCCAACCAGATCCTCTCGGAGGTGATGGCCAACCTGAACGCGCGCCGTCTGACCGGGGATCAGCTCACCCTCTCGGGGCGTGCGCTTGCCTCGCTGATCGCGCTTGTGAAGGAGGGCAAGGTCAGCCGCCCGAACAGCAAAAAGATCCTGGCCGCGATGTTTGACGATGAGGATCTTGATCCTGCCGCCTATGCCGAAGAGAACGGCCTTATCGTGTCGAACGATGCGGGGCTGCTCCTTGACGTTGTCAAGCGCGTGGTGCTGGCCGACCCGAAGTCGGTAGCCGACTACAAGGGCGGCAAGGAGAAGGTGCTGATGGCCTTCTTTGGCCGTTGCATGAAGGAGCTGCGCGGCAACTGCGATCCCCAGACGCTCAATAAGGCGCTTGTCGATTTCATCAATAGCATCTGAAGGGCTGCACACCGTATATGCAGCCCGCATGAGGTACTATGTTTTACACATAGTACCTCTTTTCTTTTTGCCCACTTGACTTTGGGGCGCGTTTATGATAGAATATTTGGCGTTGCTTTAATAGAAAGAGGTCAGCTATGAACATCATTCTTCCGCTTGTCACAAACGTGGCAATTCTCTTTATCATGATGGTGCCGGGGCTTTTGATGAAAAAGTGTCACCTGGCGGGGGACGGATTTGGCAAAGGGCTTTCAAACCTTGTGCTGTACATCGCCCAGCCCGCCCTCATCCTTTGCTCCTACCTTGACTGCGTGGCAAGCGCATCGCTTTGGCTGAACGCCCTTTGGGTGTTTCTCCTTTCCTTTCTTGCCCACCTTCTCTTTGCGGCTGTGGCTCTTTTTCTCTTCAAGGGAGCAGAGGACGGCCGCCGCCGTATGCTCCGCTTTGCCACCGTTTTTTCAAACGCCGCGTTTATGGGGATCCCGCTGATCGATGTGATCCTCGGGGCGGAGGCAACCATCTATGCCTCGATCTACAACATCACCTTTAACCTCTTTCTTTGGTCGCTCGGTGTCTATTTCTGCACGGCCAAGCGGGACGAGGATGGGGACGGTGTGCCGGACGGCGAGGATAAGCCGCGCTATAAGATCTCTCCCCTTAAGATCCTCCTTCACCCCGTCACGCTTGCATCCATCCTTGGCATTATCCTGCTTGCCGTGGGTGGTGGCCGCTTCTTGCCCGAGCTCGTCACCGACAGCCTTCTGATGCTCAAGGGACTTGTAGCACCGCTTTCCATGGTGGTGATCGGCCTGCGGCTTGCTGACGTTTCCTTCCGCGGTGCCTTCCGGGATAAGTACCTTTATCTCTTTCTTACGCTCCGCCACCTTCTGCTCCCGCTTGCGGTGCTTCTCTTCCTTTGGCTGCTCTTTCTTTGCGGTCTTGCGCTCGGCGAGGTGGTGACCACTGTGATTCTCCTGCTTGCGGCCACGCCTGCGGCCACCTCGGCCACCATGTTTGCCGAAAAATATGACTGCGATGCCGTCTATACCAGCCGCACCGTGATCATCTCTACCCTCTTATCGATCGGGACGATGCCCCTGATCCTTATACTCGCTTCTCTCGTTTTGTAAGGAGGGGTTATGAAGGAAAAGAAAAAAGGCGCGTTTTTGGGAGGTGCGCTTGACAGCATCCCCATCGCGCTCGGGTATCTCTCGGTTTCATTCGGGTTCGGTATTGCCGCGGTATCGGGCGGTCTTTCTCCGCTTTCGGCCGTCTTGATCTCGCTCACCAACCTCACCTCGGCAGGACAAATGGCGGGGCTTGCCGTCATTATTGAGGCAGGCACCCTGCTTGAAATGGCCCTTTGCCAGCTTGTCATCAACATCCGCTATTTTCTCATGTCTATGTCGCTTTCTCAGCGCCTTGCCGCCCCCTTTCCGCTCAGGCACCGGCTTCTTTGCGCGTTTGGGATCACGGATGAAATCTTCGGGGTGGCCTCCTCCCGTAAGGAAGCGCCCACGCCGCATTACCTCTACGGGCTGATCCTCTTTCCCGTCATCGGCTGGTCGCTTGGCACGCTCCTTGGCGGCGTGGCAGGCAATATCCTGCCGGAGGCGGGCAAGCACGCGCTCGGCATTGCCATTTACGGCATGTTCGTGGCGATCGTAGTGCCTCCCGCAAGGCAGGAGAAGGGTGTTCTCATCGGGGTCTTGATCGCTTCTGCCTTCAGCTGTCTTTTTGCGTATCTCCCGCTCTTTTCATTTATGACCTCCGGCTTCTCCATCGTGATATCGGCGCTGATCGCGGCGGCGGTGGCAGCCCTTTTCTTCCCCATCCCCGGGGAGCGCGAGAAGGGAGGGGATGAAGCATGACGCTCAATCTTTTCCTCTACATTCTCGTCATGGCGGGCATCACCTATCTTATCCGCGTGCTGCCCTTTGTCCTTTTCAGAAAGCCCATCTCCTCCCGCTACGTGCAGAGGCTTCTTTACTATCTCCCCTACTGTGTCCTGGCCGCTATGGTCATCCCCGCCGTCTTTTCTTCAACCGGTGATCCCATCTCGGCAACAGCAGGGCTTATCGTGGCGGTGATCCTCGCCTTCTTCCACCGCTCGCTCCTTGTGGTGGCTGTCGGTGCCAGCGCCGCCGCCTATCTCGCCGGGCTTTTGATCGGTATATTGTAAGGTTTTGTTGTCAAAAGTGCCGCTTGCGGCGCTTCACGTATAGAAAAAGGAGATGTGCAAAAGCACATCGGGTTTTTCTTATTTCTTCCCCCCGTACAGGATGCGCGCCACAAAGGGACGCTTCACCTTCATAGCACCCACGGGGCAGAACTCCTGACAGCAGAAGCAGCGGATACAGGCACTGCGGTCGATCACGGGGAGCTTTTTCTTCATCGTAATCGCTTTGGCAGGGCAAAGGCCCGCGCACTTGGCACAGCCGATGCACTCGTCCTTCTTGGCCGCGGGGCGGGAGGCGAGAAGCCGCGGGGCAATCCTGCCTGCCAGCTTGCCGAGAAAGCCGGGGAGCATCGCGGAAAATTCCGAAACGCTGCCGGTCTCGATCTTTTTGAAATCGGGAACGCAATAGTCAAGCACGGCGCCATCCACACAGCACCCCTCCATACTGTCGGGGCCAAGGCCACGCGCAGCGGCGGCGGCAACGGTAGGAATATCCCCGGGGGAAAGCCCCATCAGGCTTGCCGCCACCACGTCAAGCGCGTAGGGCGAGGGGGAGGCGAGAAGCACCCCGACCGCGCGCGGATCCCCGGCTGTCGGGCCATTGCCCTCCATACCGACAACGCCGTCAATGAGCGAGAGGCGGCAACGCCAAAATTCGTTGAGGTCAACGAGGAGGTTGGCAAACCGCTCGGCATCCGGATGGCTGAAATGGTATTCAAGCTTGAGGGTGCCCGGGATGGTGCCAAAAAGGTTCTTGACCGCGCCCGAGTATCCCATCATCCCGTGTGTCTTGAGCTTGGCAAAGTTGATGATCGCATCGGCATGTCTTAGCCAGGATGTGGCGGTAAAGCGCTTGGCTTCCTTGGCATCCGCGAACTCCACGCTCTCATCACCGTAGTCACGGTTGAGGGTGGCCCCCACCGCCTCCACCGCCGTCATCCCGGTGACGCGATACACCGCCGCCATCATCGCGGCGTTAAAGGGGCCGCCGGGACTGTCCCCCACCACGACCTCCGCCCCGCGCGAAACAAGGCGGCGGCAGAGCTCGCAAACCAGCGCGGGGTGAGTGATGCCTGCCGTTTCGGGCTTCATCGCGCTGACAAGATTGACCTTAACGGCTACCCGCATTCCGGGCGTAACAAAGTCAAGCGCACCCTCGGGCAAAAGGCGGTCAAACGCCGCGCGTACAGTATCTTCACTATAATCGGCGCAGGGCGCAAAATAGACGCGGTTCTCCATCGTCCTCTCCTTTATTGACATAGCGGGGATATCCCGCTTTTTTCTCTACCTGTTTATTATAACACCGCAAGCGCGAAAAAGCAAGCCTATCCCCCGATGGCGTTTTCACAAAAAAATAACGGCTTCATGATGAAGCCGTTATTCCTGGTGGAGCAAGCTTAACGAAAGTCGAACCTTTATCTCAACGCATCTTCAAGTTCTCCCTCGGTATATCATCGCTCGCTTGCGAGCGTATATCATCAACGCGCAGGGAGATACACGCTATCGCGTGATGAGATACAAAGGCGGCAACGCCGCCTTTGATGATATGCACGCTATCGCGTGATGCTATGCCAAGCCTGCGGCTTGGATAAAAAAAGAACGAAGCGGTTGCTTCGTTCTTTTTTGGTGGAGACAATAGGAGTGGCTACACAACAATATATAGTGCCTGTTCACTCTCCACAAACACTACATATTGTGTTAAAAGGAGAGAGGAAACTTTTTGGTAACTTTTCGCCTCTTTTTTTGCCACTGCACAAAACGACAAATTTCGCGCCAAATCTTCTTTCGCATTCAGTATAGCACACGCTTTTCGCGCTGTCAACGGATTATTTTACGGATCTTGCGCATAAAAAAAGAGGCTCTTGCCTCTTTTTTTATTATTTTTTTCGATCCCATTCCTCGAACTCGAGGAGGAAGCGGATGCGGTTTTGCCGTTGCGCCGTCTGCCAAATCGCCGAATTTTTACCGACATCGTACCCCACAAAGGCCGAGATGATGATCGAGCCGGTCGTGGTGATGATGGAGATCAGCATCCCGATCGAGAACGCCTCGGTCCCCATGAAGGTCAGCGAGTGGACAAGCACATTCCAGAGGATCAACATCACCGGCCGCTGAAGCGTCTTGCGCTGACGGTAAGTGATACGCTCCCCAATCTCCTCTGTCGGAGTTGAGGGATCCGCAGACAGAACGGTTGCCGGGCGCACCGTATGCAGCTTAAGACGGGTGGCCCTTCGGACGGCGCGGTAGATCTCGATGGAGATATCACCTTCTTTGTGCTTTCGTTTGAGCTCGATGCGGGATAGAGCGCAAAGCTCGGCAAACATGCTCACGTCCATATAGCGGTTATAGATCTGCCACCGACGGCTTTCAAGCCCCTCCGTGGCCTTGTACTTACAGAACGCAAGGAAGCGTGACATCAACCCGTCTCGGCTGATAGCAGCTGACAGCTCGGCGAGCTGGCGGCGCACGGTCGCATGCTCCTCGATGCGAGCAAATTCTGCGCGCTCTCCGGGGTCAATGAACATCAAAAAAACGAGATACGAGGTAAGGAGCTGATTCCCGAGACGAATCCAGATAGCGGGGTCGAAGGGATTGACTATCCCAAGCTTCACGATCGAGAGGAGTGCAGAAGATAGGATGCACGCAACGAGCAATGCCGTCATCAGCTTCCCCTCAAGAGAGGTCTTGATGCGGCGTCCTAAGGCATCCTTGGCGCCGAGGATGGCATCATATGCTTCGTCCATATCAATCCTCCTGCTTCAGCTTTTTGTGCGCAAATCCCATCATCAAGCCCCCCACGATTGACGAAGGAAGGGCAATATAGCAAACGGCAAGCATATCTTCGGCAATGGCATTGAACACCCACAGAACGAGCGTGAGAAGCAGCCACACGCCCCATGCACTTGGGTTCTCCGCAAACATCTTGATCGCATTTCGGATCTGACGCCACAACGGGATGCAGCACAGCGCAAGGAGGAGGATTACAATCGCGGACACCCTCTGCTCGGTTTTCCAAAAGGTGAACCGGTCAAGAACCGCGATGCACGCGGGGACAGTGCAAAGGCTGAGCCCGAGGATATAGACCGATATGTATAACGCCTTACTCTTCATAGCTTCCGACCATCTGCGCGATCTCCGCGAGCTGCTCCTTATGCTTTGCGGTGATCGCCGCCTTTTCGGCCGCGGGAAGATTTGTGTGCTCAAGAAGATCGAAGAGCGAATCGGACTGCGCGAGGAGGATCTTGGAGGCCGCATTCAGTGTGGTTTGGATATCTTCCTCCCTGATCCTGATCTTCTCAAGAAGAGTCTCGGTCGTTTCCTTCAGATCTTGTCGTTCCGCTGCAACCTCGGCAAGCACCTTTTCCACAGTCTCGTTGTATTTCGTTACGGTCGCCTTGATATGCCCGAGCAGCTTTGCTACGCCGGGCAGAAGGCCTTTCTTGAATAGGTAAGCAATCACTATGCTTGCGATAAGAGAGGCACCGCCGAGAAGCTCGGGAACCCATTCTTTAAGAATCGCAGAAATTTCCGACACAAGAGTTTCCTCTGCAGGCTCTTCTGCGGGCTCGGATGTTTCCGGCGCAGCAGAGGTCACGGACTCCGTGGTGACGACAGTTTCTTCTGCTGCCGATACAGGAATGGCAAAAAGAATTGCCATCAAGATGAGGGTGAGAATGAGAAATCTTTTCATTTTTCCGTTTCCTTTCCGAAGAGGGGGATGCCGTACACCGCCGCCTCAAGCTTTTCTATCTTTGTTTGCACAGCCTTGACCGCCGCCATCGCGGCCTCGGTCATGACGACATACTCTGCGGGGGTAAAGCGCTGCATCGGAATAATGTGTCCATCAAGAAACAGCAGCTTGTCGCAGAGATATGCACGGCGCGTCACGCTGTTTCGCGCTGTGACATTAACAAGGCCGGCCAAACCATCTGTGCGAATCGTGGCGCGCCCCTTCACAACCGGGTAAGATCTTTCGTTCACGAAAACGCTATCAACAGGGGCGCCATGAAACACGATATCCACGGTTTCAGATGCGGCCACGGCCTTGCCATCAGATACGCCTACCCCCTGCTCAAGAATGTAAATGTTTATCATTTTCCGCCCAGCGCCTCCTGGATCATTTTCTGAACCTCCTTCCTGGTCATTAGCTCTTCGCCGTCATCCTGAGAGGTGCCGCCAACGCGCACACCGCCCTTATACCAAGCAACGCCAAGCTCATCCACTGTGTGAATGTTGATTCTGTTGGTGTCGCTCCAGCCGCAACCGATGATGTGCATATATCTCTTTGCTACGTCCTCGATGTTATACTGGCCGAATACGGACTGGCGGTCTTTTGTGGCGATGGTGCCAAGGCCAAAGGCTGTGGCCTGCGAAGCCAGTGCTCTTGCAAGCCGGCCGAAGGTGAAGCTCTCAAGCCCTGACGCCTCGGATCCGTTGCCGCCGGCGAATGCGCATTTTCCGGTGGCCGTTGTGTTAAGACCCAAAATCCGTGCCTTGAGTTCCTCCAAGATCTTTGCATCTACATACTCTTTGGAGGCAAGAACCTTCCCGCCTGCTGCGGCTTCTCCCTCGATCGTGACGGTGAAGACATTTTCTCTCTCATCAACGCCGAAGCCCCAACCTACAATAAATGCATACTTTCCTTCCTCATCCCTAACATTGAAGCGGCCAAACACAGCCTGATCGTGAAGCGCGGCTTCTACGCCCGAGCCCATAGCAACGGAGGCCTGCTCCTCAGCCTTCGCGCCACGCCCCCAAGCAAACGCCGCCTTTCCCGATGCGATGGTGGGAACGATCAGATCTCCGTATTTGTAGGTGCCTCCGCCTGCGAACGCGGCAAAACCGAGAGCTTTTGCGAGATATCCGAGAACCGCGCTGTAATCGCCTCCTGCATACGTTTCAAAGCCATCGGATCGTGAGTATTCGCCTTCTGCTGTGGTCCAATACCCGCTGGCGTGGGAGCCTTTGCCCTTTGCTCGGCTACCGGATCCTTCAGAGGTAGAGACTTCACCCTCTGCAACGGTTTCGTCGCCGTGTGCGCTTGAACGTGTTCCGACGGCTTTTGTTTTAAAGCCGTCGGCAACAGACTGCGCTCCGATTGCCTTTGTCTTCAGGCCGGATGCACGGGCGATGTAGTGCGCGACGGTTTCTCTACCTTCGGCTACGGACCAGTTCCCGAGTGCAAGAGTATTCATACCCAATGCTGTCGAAAAAAGACCCAAGGCCGCGGATCCGCGACCGGCAGAAAAGCCTCCGATTCGCACAACGGCAGGACCAACATCAGGGTGCTCAATGACGAACAGAGTAAAATCGTCAACATCAAACGGCTCAGCAACGGCGGAGATGGAAGAAAAACCAATCTTGCCGCTGTATGTAATGACGTTATGATCAACCGAGGCAACTGTGGCTGTCACGTCACCTGCTCCGTGATCGAACTTCGAGCCGTTGACGATACAGATTCGATCGCCGGCAACGTACTTCGGTGACTCAAACGAAGCGTCGAGCGTTCCGGTGCCAAGAACGGGTCTTACCTGGGTATTGGAGAGATAGATCTTCTTACCCGCAAGATCTATATGGCTCCAATAATACCCCTTTGTTTCGCTGTACTTGCCCCGGAACTCCTGCATGTACTGTTCAAACAGAATGGCAAGCCCCCCGATTTCCGCAAGCACGCCTGCAAGCGTTTCTGCTTTGGGGAAGTCGGGATGTGCCATTTCGACATTCCCCTCTGCAAGCGCATCGAGGAAAGCATTGAACCTCTCCGCGATAAGAGAAGGCAGCGCATCGTATCTTTTCTTGAGATCCTCCGCGGAGAGGCCGTTTGTGCCAAACGTCCCTCCGCGGTTCGGGTGGTCTCTGAGGCTCTGAACGCCGTTTTTCTTAATGTCTTCTTCGGTAATTTTGTAATTAGTCATCGCATTTTCGCCTTTCCCGTCACCCTATAATCATAGGTGACGCTGATGAGCCCAAACGGGCTTTGGTAGCATTCTGCCGAGAAGGAGAGCCGTTTTTCGACCCACCGTCTTTCTCCTTCACGCACGATTGCGTGGCAAGCATCTGACGTGTTGAACGTGAAGGCGGAATAGTTCGCGTGAAGAAAGTCGTTATACCCGGCGTAGATCTTGTCCACCTCGTGCATCGGCGAGAGGTTTGTTTCCGCCTTCACCGTCACAAGTGAATAGGGAAACGCCTTTGTCTTTACGACCATGCTCCTTCTCACCGTTGTTTTGTTTAAATTGGTTCTGCCAAGGTTATCCGAGTTTGTTGCGCACCCGGAAAAGTATCCCCTGTCCTCATGCCGATAGGCATCCGGGGGCATTGTATGCCTTTCATTGCGCCGATCGGTATTAAACACACACACGCTACCGTCAGAGCAGCCAAAAAACAAATACTCTCCTACGGCAAGCAAGGATGTCGCTTCACGAAATTCGCCGCCCGTCATTTCGCCGGTAGGATATACGGGAAATGCATACGTTCCGCTGTCCGTTTCCTGGAGAACAAAGTAGGCATCACCGCTCTTCCTTATTTCGAGTTCACTTGGCACATGCTCTTCCGTGCCCTCCCAAAGTCCAACGGCATACGCACTCCCATCTATGACCACGCTCTCGGGGAACGAACCGCTTGTGTAGTACCGATAGCGTTCCTTAATGGGATTTTCGCTTGTCGACTCATAAACGCCCACATCGTCCCAAAAGTACCACTCATATTGAGCGGATCCTTGCACGTTGGAGATCTGTCTGCTATCGGCAAGATAGAGCCTCCCCCCCGGAACAAGTATAGCAAGATATCCCTCCCATTCGACTGCGCGAGCATTGCGCAAATCCTCGTTGCGCAGGCGCGCATCTACAAAAGAAGAGCGGTGCGTAATCGCTCTTTCGAGATTGACCTGTGATTTTCCGACAGCCTCAAGGCCCATTGACGAAAGGAACACGGGATCATCGCGAAAATTAACGGCAACCCCCACACAGCCAAGCCCCCGTGCGCCTTCCTCGCGTGGGTAAATGCGGGGTTGGAGATCACGAGAAACCTTGGATTCCGATGTGTTGTACGCGGCAGTATGATAATAAATCGTTGAGCCGTCTTCTCCTTCATCCTTCATAACGATTAGCTGCGTGGCGGTTACCATCATCGCCGTAATCGGTGTTTTGCCCGTGCCATCATTTAAATAGTTATAGCAGCCCACATAGAATGGGTTGTTATACCCGGTTGAATCTCTTTGCGTGTAGAAGACACTATTGGGAAGCTTGGGGTTTCCGGAAAAAAACAGCCTTCCGTCAAATTCTGCAATGAGGGTGCATTCGGTTACGGCCTGTTTTGCCGTATAGTTTGATGGAAATTCCGGGTTCCCTGTCATCACATCGCGAACATCGGCGACAGATGTAAACTTCTGCGGGTCGGCAGTGCCGAATATCAAAAGAGAGGAGTCTTTGGGATCATCGATTTCAATGGCGGATACGTATCCGTTTTCAACGATAAACCTTACACATTTTTCGTCTTCCTCGTCCATAGCAGGGTTTCCAACAAACGTTTTGTATTTTACGTGCACGGGAACGATATCGCCGTTCTCTATGATGTAGTAAATATCCTTGTAATCAAAGACGCCCGGTGCGCTCTCATACTTGATTTTTCCGGTGTGCACCGGTTCTTTTGTTCCTTCTGCTTCTGTAGCGAATTTCAAGCTTGTTCTCGGTACTGTCTTTCCATCCTCAAGGATGATTGTTTCGCCGTAGATGCCGTCAAAATAACCCCCTATAGCAGTTTCGTAAAAGTAGATCCACTTGCCGTCATATCGTGCATACAACCTGCCCTTGCCCAGGATCACGGGCTCGTGGATGCGGTAGGTGAGCCGGCCGGTCTCTTCAATAGTGGTGTGCTCCTCTTCAAAATCATCCGTCAGCATATTTCTCTGCTCATACGGCTCTCCGTTTACATAGGTCTTTGGAATATACGCGCCTTCCGAAGAACGCGCCAATTTCGGCTCACCGTCAAATTCCGCCATTCTGTAAATTTCATGCCCATCTACAATAAAAAGACTGCTTTGATGGAACACAGAATTGGATATGCGCGATGGGGCCTTGTAAGCCTTAAACCCACCTTCAAAATGAGCTTGCAGCACTATTTTCCCTTCCTCGTCCTTTTTCACCTTGTACAAATCCAGGTTACCCTCGAAACCGGCATACCGGCTTGCTCGATCGAGCACAAGAATCCCCATGCTTTCGCCATCGTTTGTAGGAAGAAAATGCATACCGCAAACTCTTCTTATATCCATATGCACTTTTTCGTTTAGCTGCCTGAACCCCGGTGATGTTTCGACCGCCACGCCATGCTCGGAGCGATAGTCACGCCACATGTTGACGAGATCGGAAAAACGGTGGGGGTCGCACTGCGAGCGCTCGGAGGAAAAGTCCACCCCGCGGAAATCGGTATATGCCTTCGTATATGTCTTCTCTGCCATCACGCCCACCCGGTCCTGTCAACCCACTTAGGGATAGTGGTTCTTTTTTCTATGTTAGCGGCCGCGGCTCTGTATAGGCTGTCATACCGCGCCGCCTTTGAAGCATCGTCCTCCAGCCACACAAAGGAGGCCACAAGCAGAGGAACAAGCTCTGAAAGGTCATCGTCAAGGGGAATCTCTTCCCTGTCGTCATATACGCCAAATCTGCGCGGATACGGCTCGTACTGAATTTCGTACGTACCGCGTGCATCCTTTGGCAAACGCAAGATATAGTCGTGCAGCAAGATCACTTTCGGATCGTTCGCGAGCATAGGCACACCATCCTTAAGGATCGGCAGCACAACCCGTGCCAAGCTCGGGGCCACGGCTTTCAGGTCGTAGTCCACCGTATCGCCGCCCGTGATGCTTGAGGGCGGCAAAGGGATGTCAAAAAACGCAACGTTTCGAATGTAGAAGGCATCTTCGCCCGCAAACGAAAGCTTGATTTCGCCTTCCGTGGGAGAAACGGCGGCGAGGCGTACCCATCCGCCGTTTGCACTCCAGGAGGCGCGGTCGTTGCCGTTGATCGTGGCACCGGTGACAATGACGCCACCGGTGCCCGATACCTCAAAAGCTGCGGAGCGCGCAGAGCAAGACAAGGAGATTTCCTTCCCGGGGTGACAAATGGTCACATCCGGCATCTCGTAAACCGGGGCAACAGGCTCATGAACCAGCACGATCGTATCGGTTCTTGGCCGGATCCTGTTGATCTCCTTGACCGCAAGGTTAAGCGCCGTGCAAAACAAGACGTCGTTTTCCTCAAGGTCGGGTGCGAAGCCGTACCCAAGGACGGCCTCTTTCACTTCAAGTACAGTCATACGCGCTCCTTTTTTCGATTAAAGTGCCACCGCCCCGTCCACGGTGCCGTTGACGGCAAGCAGGATGTGCTTGTAGGTGCCAAAGCCAACGCCGAAGCGGCAACGGCCTGCCCACATATAGTTGCCGGTGTGGTTGTCCACCCAGTTGGAGATGGTGAGCGGCACGCGGTTGAAGAACATGTTGCCGGCAAGATTCTTGTTCGCCTCGCTCGACATGATCATCACACGGTCGTCATCGGTCTGCCAGTCGGGCATGACAACGATGTTCCAGTTGCCGTACTGGATGTTGATATCGTTATAGCCGTTGCCGAGCGCGCCGTCAGAGCCGCAGACCTTCTTTGCGATCGCCTCGGCCGCGGGGCGGTTGCCGGGCAGGATGATCGTATCGGCCGTGTAGCCGAGCACATCGCCGTTTTCATCCTTCATGTTGCGGATCTTCGAGGCAAGCACGCCGAGGGCATCCTCAAAGTTGGTGGTAGAGCCGAAGATCTCGCCGCAGAAGTAGTTGGACTGCACGCCGTGCGCGGAGGTGCCGCCCCAGGTATGATTCTGCGAGAAAAGAGGCATGCCGTCAGGCGCGGTCAGATCGACCTTGGCCTTGGCAAAGGTGGCGCTTGCTTCGGTGGCGTTTGCAAGGGCAAACTCACAGATCTTGTGCATCGTCTTGTAGTAGGCGCGGGTGAAATTCTCGGCGCGGCGCTTGGCATCCGCCGCCACGCCGTAGTTGGCATCCTCCATCATCTTGGCGGTGATGGTAAACTCCTTCATGAACTGGATGTGCTCGATATACTTCTTGTAGGTCTCTTCGATCGTGTCGTTTTCGGCGCCGGCGCCCTCCTCGGCCGCCGTAAACACGCCGAACTCGTTCTGACCGACAATGGTTTCGCCGAACCTGCGCGACTTCTCCACGTTAAAGAGCCAGTCACGGATGCCGCCGCGCTTGGTCTGCGCGTCAGACTCATGCTCGATCACCATCTTGATGGGGGTTTCGAGCTTACCGATGGCGGCATTGTGCAGGCCGCCGTTCTGAGAATAGATGATAGACATTCTTTCTGTTCTTCCTTTCTTTTTCGTTAGGCAAGACGGACGGTGACGATGTCACCGGCTGCGGTCGCGCCGTTATTGCAGACAATATAGGCCCCACCCTCGGTTGCGGGGGTTGCGGTGATGCCGTCAGAGGTGTCCGAGAAGGCGAACCGCTTGCCGGCTGCCACGCCGGTGGGCGTAGCGGAAACGGGACAGTCAAACAGCATCTCCTTCGTGATGAGGATCAGAAGGACCTCATCCGAGGGGGACTTGGCAACGGTATCGGCGGCAACCACGTACTCGGCAGTCACGTCACCGGTGACAGCCTTGAGCATGCCATCGTCATAGGTGACGACCGTGCCTGCCTTAAAAGTGGTGGGGGCAGAAACGCCCGAGGCCATCGAAAGCGGCTCGGACACATTCAGGCGCCCGTTGATGATTCTCTTGAGAGTAAACATTTCTTTTCATTTTTCCTTTCTTTTTCTTGGTGTTAGTCGCGCGGGGCGACTCGTCTGTAAAGCTTTGCGATCTCCTTATCGCTCTTCCCGGGGAACATTTCCCTGAACTCGGAAAGCTGGTTGCGCGTGAGCCCGGGGTTCGTGTCCTTATGCCCGCGCGGCACATTGGATTTAAGGTGCTCCTTGCTTCCCTTTGTCGCCTGTGCAGTGACGGAGGCGATAAGCTCGGGGTGAGCCGCCCTGAATGCTTCGGCAGGGGAATGGCCGAGATCGCGCAGATCCATAAACAGCTTGACGTTTGGGAAATCGTCAATGCTGTTAAATCTCGCAGCAAGCGGAATCGCGGCCTTTACCGCCGCAATATCCTCTGCTTTCTTCGCCGCAAGACCCTGCTCGGCTGCCAGCCTGCGCGCCTCGCGCTCATTCTTCTCGGCGCGGTGTTCCTCAAGGCTCCGCCCTTCCGCCTCCGCCGATAAAAGCTCCAGTCCTTCCTTGATGTTGTCGCTTTCATAGCCAAGCTTGGAGAGGGCTTCCTTTGCAAGCTTACGCAGGTCTTCAAGCTCTGTATCGCTCTTCTCTCCGTCCGCTTCGGACTTGCTCTGGGGCTCGGCTTCGGGCTCGGTCGGCTCTTCTTGCGGGGTGGTGTCCCCTTCCTCCTCTTCGTCATTAAAGATGAGGTTTCCGTCATCGTCATAGGAAAGGACGTCCGTATCCTCGAACTCTTCCTCCTCGATCTCGTCCTCAAGATCGGCGGTATAGTCCTCTTCCTCAACCGTTTCCTGCTTGACTTCTTCTTCCATGGTTTTCTCCTTCTGCCGCTATGTGCGACTACTTATTTCTTGCCGATGCGAAGGTCGGTGCCCTTGGTGACTACGGACTTCGGCTCGCCCTTCGTCTGGGAATTTTTCGCCTTGATAAAACCACCCTTATTGGTGGCATACCCGGTGCTCTTTTCCTTTTTCATTCCCCTTTCCTCCTTTTCAGTTTTTTTAGAAAAAAAGAGAGCCACACCGCCTTTTGGCGGTAATGGCTCTCATCTCTACGGATATCGGCTCTTTACATATTCTTTGCGGTGGTTTCGATCTTCCACCGCTCGTGGCAGCGCTTGCAGCTGAAGGATAGTCCGCTGACCACGCTGTTCTTCAAAAGGCCCACGCCCCGCACCTTTTCCCCGCACTGCGGGCAAACGAGGCGTGTGACCTCTGTTTTTTCGCACGGAAGGATTTTAAGTGCCACAAGAACACCTCCTTTGACAAGCATGATATACTTTTACATTCTCATTATACCACACCCAGCGCGCGAATTTTTCTTTATTTATTTTTTTCTTACAACGACACTAATTGACAGGGACATCAATGCGGCTATGAACATTATGAAAGAGGGCCTACGCATTACTGCGTAAGCCCTCACGGTAGGGCGAGGCACGCCCGAACCTATACGCCTGTTGAGATTATGTAAGACCACGTTTGGGTGGCAACGGTCGCAGAAGCAGGAATTACGAATGCCTTATTTATTTTTTGATGTACCCGTGGTTTTTGAGGATTGCTTTTGCCTTTTTCTCGCTCATTCCGGGGATGTCCCCGGCGCGTGCCACGTATCCCTTCTCGGCGAGGAGCAGAACCTTCTGCTCGGGCGTGATCTTGAGCGCGTTGACAACAGAAAGGATCTTCTTTTTCAGCGAGCCCTGGACGGTATTCCCCTTCTTGTCCTTATCGCTCGTAAGGCCGCGCGTAGCGAAGTAATAGACGTACAGCTCGTCCCACTCAACCCCCACCGCATAGAGGCGCGAGAGCTTATCGTGAACGGTCGTGCTGTAATTCTTAAGAGCGCCCTCGGAGCCGAACACCATGCGGGTGATCTCGGCATCACGCAGCGTTTCATCCTCAACACCCTTCGTCCTTGCGATGGCTTCATCAACAGTGCTGACCGATTTGAGCGCGCTGTCGTAGGCGGCATTGATCAGGGCACGCACGACACGAACCTTTTGGAGCTTTTCGGCATTCGTGCCGTCCCCGTTTCGGATCTCGTCGATCTCACGGTTCAGCTCGCGCACAGATTTCTTTACTCGGTTCAGATACTTCAGGCGGTAGGCAGCAGCCTCATCACCGGCGGTCTCCGCATACTGCGTCTTGTCGTAAAGCGCGTAGAATTTCTCGGACAGCTTATTGCTCGTGATAGAATCCAGCGTGACGGCGCTTGCAAAATACCCTTTGTTCTCTTTTTTTGAGGTAGCAGGCAAAACAAAATCGCCGACAACGCCCGAATACTGGTCAAGAAGGTAGTGGATCTTCTTCGGCGAGTAGCCCGTCACCTTGCCAAGCTTGATGGCGATCGAGCTTGTGCTCTCGTCCCACCTGTCACGGGGCGCCACCGAATCAAATTCCCTCCCCTCGATCTCCGTGCCGTACCACGTCTTGTTGTTGGCAACATCGAATAGGGGGGAGAAGATATTTCGGCTGAAATTCTCGACCGGCGTCACTTGGGAGATAATGTTCTCCCCATAGTCCTTCCAATCGGCGTCCTCGCCCTTTGCAGCCTTCATCACGCGGTTGGAGAAGCCCCCAATCACGGATGCAAGACGGCCACGCGGGATCTTGATAAAGGTGCCGTCTCCGCACTTGATAAGGATATTGTTCTCCCTGTCTGTCTCTCGAAGGTTCTCATAATCCTCGTCGTCCCCCATTAAGAGCGCATTGATCAGTGTCGGCGCCATCCCAATGATAAGGGCCTTTGAGATAAGCGTGGCAAGCGCCTTTGCGAGGTGCTTGCTCGCCGCGGCGTCCCCAACGTTTCGGAAGATCTTGTCAAAGCCCTGCACAGCAGGGTTGAGGAATGGCATAATGGTGGCGTTCAGCTTTTTGACAAGCTTGCCCCTCCGTCCGAAATTCGTTGTCACCTCCGCACTGTTGTCAAGCGCCACATACAGAGAATCGCCGGCCTCGATGGAAGCGAGAAATTCCGCAAACCTTGTGGCCTGCTCTATTGCAACGTTAAGGTTTTCAACACCCATAGGCAGGGCTTTGGCGATGGCTTTGATGTATGCCGCCGTTCGCTTTACGCCCGTCTGTCTTGAGGCTTCCTCGAACATTCCCATAATGGACTCAAACCCGGCATATCCGGTTCTCGTCATCATGGAACCGTCGTGCACGGTGCTTGCGTATCCGCCCATGGCACGGAAAAGCTGCCACTTTTCGGAGTCTTTTGCCATCTGCGCAAAGGCCTTCGGGAGGTTCTTGGTAAACAGCGCCGGGTGCCTTGAGTTAAGCCCCGCATCCTGCAGATCTCGGATAAAGTTGCGTGGGCCGAATACCGGGCTCCAGGACGTGACAAGCTTCTTGAATGTGCCCGTCACCGCATTCATCACCTTTTCGAGCGGGTTTGACAGTTCTACCGTAGGGCTTCTTAAGCCGTCAATCCCGATAACAAGCTCCTCCGCAAGCTTCATCGTGATGCGCTTGCCATCACGGTAGAAGGTCAGCTGCCCGGACTTTGGCCGTAAAAGCTCCTGCGTGGCCACATCACGCCCTTCAGAATTTTCTTCAAGGGGGTTGACTTTTTTGTTAGAATTGGGTATACTTTGAGTAGCGGTATTGCCGCCAAGAGGCGTCTTGGACGTAGGCTGTGGGGAATCTCCGGATTCCACATTCAGCACTTGGCCATTACCGCTTTTTGTTTTTCTCGCGCTGATAATGTGTACTTTTTTAGCCGCCGCATCCGGAACACATTCTACAACAACAAATTTTCCATCACCTACATTTTTTTCGAGTATTATCTTGGGTGATGGAGTTCCATCCGCGTTTTTGTAGTGCGTGCTATAATCAACATCACCAGTTTTTGTACGTGCAATATAGCCATTGTCTGCGTGATTAACTACCCAGCCGATTCTCGCAACATCTTCCACATTTTCCATGGAATGATCGGAGGTGCCGTTTTTCCCGTGCTTTTCTTCGATGTGAGAAATCGCGCTGCCGTCGATGTTGACCGTATAATCGTCAGCGTTGATGTCAACGCCCAGTTCTGAAGCAAAAATTCGCTCTATGATCTTCGAATGATGTTTACTTATCTGCCCCAACGGATGCTTCCGTTTGGAAATAGCAGTTCTGTCGTCCATTTTGCCGACACTGTTGACGAAATCCAAAAGATCCGAGTCTACGGCGTCTATGTAATTTTTGAACGGTTTCTGCTCCTGCACCGCTTCCTCCGAAAGGATCTCCACGTAGGTCGTGTCCCCGGAGGCCTTGGCGGCATCGTAGATCTTACCGGCAAGGATAACGATCTGCCCGGCACGGAGAACCTCGTCCGTCTGCTCGGCAAGCGATTGCCTCACCGAGATCACGTCAGAGGAGCCGCCCTTTGCCTTTTTGATGGTGGTAGAAACCTCAAGGGCATTCTTGCCCTTTACGGGGGCCGCCCTCTTGCTACGTACGTCACGGTAGGTAGGGACGTAATGCGGATAGAGCGCGTTCAGATAGTCGGCATCCTCTTGCGAGATAAGCCCTGCATCCACGCGCATCTGCAGCAGGTTCTTGGAGTAAGTCCAGACCTTCTCGGCGAAAGCAGGAATGTCCGGGAATTTCCTCTCAATCTCCTTGATGATCTCCATAGACTCTTCTGCCGTGATATCGTGGTCGCGCACACCGTCCCGCTTGCCAAAGACCGCCTTGTTCTCGATGTTTTCCTCGGTCTTTCTCTCCTCAAGCGTCATACGGTCAACGTTGACGTAGTTCGCGAGGTAATCGTCAAGCGCCGTGTTCTTCGCATTCGACCAATGGAGGGTAGGCTTGAAGATCTCAAGGAGCCCCTCGCCCATATAGGTAGGGTTCTCCTTCATCACGTTGTACTGCAATGACCCGATCATAGTCTGTGCTTGACTGCGCGAGGCTCGCACCCTCTGCACGGCGGCCGCCGCCTCGGCCCTTGTGTAGCCGCCGACCTTCTTGAGATACTTCTCGATCCCGTGCTGCTCGTTGACAGTCTCCATGATCACGCGGTCCTTGGCGGTGATCAGTCTCTCCTTTACGGACGGCTTGTACTCCTTGCGGTCGTGCATAACCGCCTCGCTTGTGGGAGAGCTGTACTCTTCCTCCGGGAGGGCGTAGCGGATGTCACCAGAAAGCGTGCCTTCAGAGCGTGTTACACCAAGCTTTGCCGCCACATCTTCCGAGAAAATCTCGTTAATCAGCGGAATCTCCTTGACAGCTTGCAGAAAATCTGCTACACTTATTACAGGAGACTCCGAGGAGATGAGAGAGCTTTGCTCTGTAACAGCCGCGCCGCGCTTGAGAGCGGAATTAGGGGTCTCTGTTTTTTTGCCCTTTACCGCACTAAGCTGGTAGACATCAATTTCTGTTATATTATTTTGGAGCTTCGATACGACGGAACGCACTACATAGAGACTGTCACTATCGTGACAAGCTCCCAGAAGCACATACGACATATCGGTTTTGCGGGACGCATTACCGTTCAACTCATTTACTGCGATGCTTCCTCTGATGATGTCGCCTATTTTCATGACCGCGAGAGCAGTTTCTTCGCTTCTCACAAGACCATGCTGTAAGCCTTTAGTTCCAAGCAATACATCAAGCCCGATATCATCGACGCGCACATAGGTGTCCGTGTCGGTGTTATTCGGGTTTTTCTGTTTTCTGGCGTTAAGCTTTCCTCGTGCGAGGATGGCTTTCTTGTCAGCCTTTCCGTCAGCTGTCTGAGGAATTTTCGCAGGGAGCGCTACGACTGAAAGGTCGTTCTTTTGGGTCAAAGCGTCGTAGGAGTATGCTTCGGTGTCAACCGCATCCCGTCTTCCCTCGCCGTTAACCTGCGGTTTTTCGCCATTCGTGCGCGTTAGCGTGTCGGATGCGAGGTTGCCGCGGTTGGTGGCCGAAAGCTCTTTAAGCGCCGTTTCAAAGTGGCGGTAGAGGCGGCCTGCCTCGCGCGAGAGCTTGCCGGTGTATGCATCCCTTGCAAGTCCGAAGAAGGAGAGGATCTTGTCGCCCATCGTGGGCTCGTCCCGCAGGAGCCGGGTAAGCGTTTCCTTGTTGCCGAGCACGTCCTCGGCGTGGTGGACCGAAAGCTCCTCCGAGAGCTCGGAGAGGTTGGTTCTGCCTGCCTTGCGGTAGTCGTCCAGGATCTTC
>JAZNDG010000018.1:0-10246 GCA_045587985.1 Eubacteriales bacterium
CACACCCACCACGGGTACACCCACTCCGGGCGGTGACCCCGTCACGCCTCCCACGCAGGCGTACGTGCCGGACATCGGTAGCTTTACCCTGACCGCGCTTGACCTTGCGGCGGGATATCGCATCGTCTATTCCGAAACGGCAACGAGCGAGGTCAGAGAAATGGCCTCGGCGCTCTCTTCGGCCATTGCGGCCAAGACCGGCGTGACCCTTCCGGTGGTGAGTGACTTTTTGGGTGTGAATGAGCCTGTTCCCACCGATCCCAAGGAGATCCGTATCGGTATCACGAACCGTGACACCGGCTATACATATCTCCGCAAGGATGACTATCGGATCGAAACGGTCGGCGCATCGCTCGTGATCGCGGCCAAGACCGAGGAAACGCTCGAAAAGGCCATTGCGGCGTACACCGCGCTTATGCTGAGCGAAAACGGTGCTCTTGCGCCCGACAAGGCATACTGGTATCAGGTGCGCTATCCGGTCGAGAACCTTATGCTCGGCGGCGTGGATATTTCGAAATTCTCCATTGTGCGTGATACCGAGAACGTGTTGGTTGCCACGCATCTGCAGGAGAAGATCGCGGATATGACCGGGTTCATCCTCCCGATCCGTACCGATAAGCAGCCCGAGGTGACCTATGAGATCCTGATCGGTAACATTCTGCGCACCGGCTATACCTTCCCTGCGGCGGGCAAGTTCCTTCAGCAGCAGCTGGGCACCAAGATCGTTCTTGGCGGTACGGCAAGATATGCCGGCTACTATGCGGCCAAGGATTTCATTGAAAGCACGCTTGCGTATGACACCACCAAGACCGACCAGTCGCTCACGCTTTCGCTCTCGCGGAAGGAGGTTGCCCACAGCCTTGGCGGCCTTTACACGCTGAACCTGCCCGAGGTGTTCCCCTCGCTGACCGACAAGGTGACAAATCTTGCCTACAGCGCCCAGACGGTTCTGGATCGCTTCCTTGCCGCCCGTGCCGAGCTGCCCAACGAGGTGACCGTGCTTGAGCGCTTTGAGCTGGATGCGTACCCCTTCAGCAGAGTAAACGAGGTGTATGTTTCCCCCGAGGGGAACGATGCGAACCCGGGCACGAAGGAAGCACCTCTTGCCACTCTTGCCGCAGCTGTTGCCAGAATGGATACCCGTAACGGCGGTGTTATCTTTATGATGGGCGGCAAGTACTCGATCGAGGAATCGGTTGAGATCGACAGCAGACATTCGGGTGCTGCCAATGCGCCGCTCTTTATTAAGGCGTATAACGATGAGGAGGTCATCATCACCTCCAACAAGACGCTTGATACCGCCGATGGTAAGTGGAAATGGCTTGATCCCGATGCGGATCCGGTTCTTTATGAAGTTTTTGACCGCCTGCCCGAGGAGGCGCGTGACTACGTGATGTACACCACGCTTGCCGAGCAGGGCTGGACGGCCGATGATATGCCCACCATCACCAAGGAAAACGGCCCGCCCAGCATGTATGTGGGCGGTGTTGAATACGACCTCGCCCGTTTCCCGAATGATACGACCGAGCCGCGCGATCTTCTTTATTTTAGGTACGTCTATGACAGCGGCCGCTGCACCGTGCGTGACGGCTCTGACCTTTACTGGAAGTGGATCGACCGTTGTACCTCGGCCGGTTGGGATCCCATGAGAGAGGTTGGCTGGGAGATCCGTGTCATTGACGAAAAGCAGTACGACCGTGATCAGGTTGGCTATGAGCACACGGAATACGGTGATGAGATCACCTCGTGGGTGAACACGGGCGACATCTGGTACTACGGCTCGACCTTTGAGGGCTGGGAATTCGGCTACTACAATCTCGCACTTTATACCGAGGGGCAGTATTGGGCCCACACCGAGGACGGCAGACGCTGGTCACCCAGTGAAGGCGGTGATCCTCTGCTCGGCACGCCGAAAGGCTATACCGCGAGCTCTCCTTGGGGCTCCGGCGGAAGTGCGCCCGCCGGCTACTCCTTGAAGTCTGTGCAGTCGAACTCCTGGGGCACCAAGGTCTCGGGCAACGGTCAGGCCGGGCGTAACACCTTCTACCTTTTCAACGCGATCGAGGCGCTGGATGCTCCCGGTGAATGGTTCTACGATAAGGAAACCGGTTACATCTACATCTACCCTGCCACAGAGCATGAAGACCTTGCGAGCGCGGGTGCCGAGATTGCGGCGGCCAAGCCCTTTGACCTTCTGGATCTCTCGCTGGCCGAGAACGTGATCGTGGACGGCATTACCTTTGACGGCTCCTCGAGAAGAGCTGTGTTTGCCGAGTCCTGCAACAACGTGATCTTCCAGGATTGCACCTTCCGCAACACCAAGAGCTCGAACCTTGTTCTGAACGTGTGCCGCGATATGGCGGTCATTTACTGCGATTTCTCGGCGGGCTACGATTTCTTGATCAAGGTCACAAACGGGCAGTCGAACCTCAAGCTCCAGCCCACCAATACGGTGATACAGAACTGCTTCTTCCACAATCCGATGCCCCTGCGCCAGGTAGCGATCGAGTGGGAGGCCTGCCGGATCATTATCTCGCACAACTACTTTAACAATATGACGACCGAGGGTGACAGCTCGACCGAATGTATCATCGAATACAACCGCTTTGAGGGCGGCAGTAAGGACGTCACGGACGGCGGTATGATCTATGCCTCGGGCTCCGGCTCGCGCAATAACCACTACCGCTATAATCTCTTCCACATGTTTAACGCCACGCACCAGGCGGTCTATAACGACACGATGGCGGGCGGCAACTACATGTACAACAACGTCATCTCGACACTGGGTGCCGTCTCCGACCACTGCAAGTCCTGGTATTCGTCCTCCGGTTGGGGCAACGTCTGCTACGGCAACATCCAGATCTTCCGCGATCCGCTGCAGGTGAAGACGGCCGGCTCGGGCGCGGGGGCAGAGGGTGACATAGCCGAGCTTGCCACCGGAGATAAGGGTGACTACCTCGGTGAATCGCACCTCTTCTATTACTATTTCAGTGACGCCAATTCCGCCGCTGACAAGCGTGCCTATTTGCCGGTTGACTATGCAGGCAACCCGCAGCTGAACGTGCTTGCTGACGGCACGCTCGGCACGCAGCCTACCCTCAGCCAGTCGCTTGCCGGCCACTGGTGGTATGGCTATGAAAGCGGTGAGGTGGCCCGCTATCTTTCCAGTGCCGACACCGAAGCATGGGAGGCGCGTGATCCGGCCTACATCAACCTGGTTCGCGTGAACAAAATGCTGGTTGAGGTTTATGATGCGATTGCGGCCAATACCACCGACTACCACGTCAAGTACTTCTATATGCCTTGGTATGAGACCGGCAAGACCTATACCTTCTCGAATGTCGAGGTGGGGACCGAAATCAACATTCCCTCGTATCAGTATCTCGAGGCGATTCCGGGCAACAGCGAAAAGGTCAACGTGATCACCGTGCCCTCGCGCACCTTTACGGTAGAGGGTGAATTCACCTTGAAGTATGAGGAGCTTGCGGCCATTGAGCGTATCTTCCGCGCCCCTGCTTACTCGATCATCAAGAACAACATCGTTCTTGGCGGTACGCCTATCTACGAAGAGGGGGACGGTGAGGCCGTGATGACCGATGAGACCGACAGAGATGCCGCCTTCTGGGATCAGGGCAAAGACAACAAGGGCTATGTGGCGACCACGCTGCAGGAAAACAACTTCGTTTCCTTCGTTTACAGCCACATTATCCCGGGTGCCACCGAGAACCTCAGCTCGAACGATGTGAACGATTACACCATCACGGATGCCGGATGGGCCGATATTGCAGCTGCAAGGCTTGCCAATGCCGACTATGCGCCCGAGGAGGGAGCGATGAGTGAGCTGCTCTTCACATCCGAGGTTTGGAAGGAAACCGGCTTCACCTACGACTTCGATTACCACGCATGGTATTCCGATGTCTATCCCGGCAGAGCAAACTGAATAAGAAAAAGCCGCCCACGGGCGGCTTTTTCATTGGTGAGGAGAAAAAAAAGAGATATGGGCAGGCCCATATCTCTTTTTTATGTCACCGGAGCTTTTCAAGCTCGGCCATAAGGGATGCGCGGGTAGCGCGGAATTTTTCAAGCTTTGCTCTTTCGGCATCCACCACGGCGGCGGGAGCCTTTGCCACAAAGCTTTCGTTTGCAAGCTTCTTTTCGGTCCGTTCGATATCCGCCTCGGCCTTTCCGAGCTCGCCTGCAAGGCGGGCCTTTTCCTTCTCGAGGTCGATCATGTCGGCAAGCGGGATATAAACGGTGGCGGCATCGGTCACCAGCGTGACGGCGTCCTCACGGTCATAGCTCGCAAGGATCTCAACGCTTTCTGCAGAGGCAAGCCGCTCAAAATAGGGGGCGGCGGCCGCAAATTCCTCGGCATAGGGCGTCACGATATAGACGGCGGTGCGGCGAGAGGGCGGCACGTTCATTTCGGCGCGGCGGGTGCGGATCGCACGGATCGCCGCGATCATGCGCTCGGTCGCATCGGCATCGGTCGGGAAGGAGGGGATCTCCTCAACGGTGGGGAAGGGGCTGACCATAATGCTCTCACCCTCGCCCGCAAGGCTCGAGTAGATCTCCTCGGTGATAAAGGGCATGAAGGGATGGAGGAGGCGCAGAATGCGGACAAGAACAAAGACGAGCACCGCCTTTGCCACTCCTGCGGCCTCGCTTTCACGGTCGGCAAGGCGGCTCTTCGAAAGCTCAATATACCAGTCGCAGAAGAAATCCCAGGAGAAGTCGTAAATGGCCGAGAGCGCCACGCCGAGCTCATAGCTGTCAAGCGCGCCGCGCACGGTCCTTGTAAGCTCCGAAAGACGGGTGAGGATCCACTTGTCCTCGGCGCGCAGGAGGCTCTCATCCGGCAGTGCGGTGGGCACCTCTCCCTCCCCGAGGTTCATAAGCACAAAGCGCGAGGCGTTCCAGAGCTTGTTTGCAAAGTTGCGCGCCGCCTCGATCTTCTCCTCCGAGAAGCGCATATCGTTTCCGGGGGAGTTGCCGAAGGCAAGGGCATAGCGGAGCGCATCTGCGCCGTACTTGTCAATGACCTCAAGGGGATCAATGCCGTTGCCGAGCGATTTGGACATCTTGCGGCCGAGCTTGTCGCGCACAAGGCCGTGGATAAACACGGTATGGAAGGGCTCCCGTCCCGTATGCTCAAGCGCAGAGAAGATCATACGGGCCACCCAGAAGAAGATGATATCGTAGCCGGTGACAAGCACGTCTGTCGGGTAGTAGCGCGCAAGATCGGCGGTCTTGTCCGGCCAGCCCATCGTAGAGAAGGGCCAGAGGGCAGAGGAGAACCAGGTGTCAAGCACGTCACTCTCCTGCGTTACCCTGCCGCCGCACTTCGGGCAAACCGTAATATCCTCGCGCGAGACGGTCATCTCTTGGCAGGATTCGCACGTAAAGGCGGGGATGCGGTGGCCCCACCAGAGCTGACGGGAGATGCACCAGTCATGCACGTTTTCCATCCAGTTGGTGTAGGTTTTGGTAAAGCGCTCGGGGTGGAAGGAGACCGTACCGTCCTTCACCACGCGAAGGGCGGGCTCGGCAAGCGGTGCCATTTTGACAAACCACTGGTCGCTCGTCAGGGGCTCTACTGTCTTATGGCAACGGTAGCAGGTACCGACATTGTGCACGTGCGGCTCCACCTTAATGAGGTAGCCGCCCTCCTCAAGGTCACGCACGATGGCATCTCTTGCGGCATTTCTGTCAAGCCCCTCATATTTGCCACCCTCTTTGTTGATGGTGGCATCGTCATTCATCACGCGGATGATGGGCAGATCATGGCGGCGGCCGACCTCAAAGTCATTCGGGTCGTGCGCGGGGGTGATCTTCACGCATCCGGTACCGAAATCACGCTCCACGTATTCGTCCGCCACCACCGGGATGCGGCGGCCGACCAGCGGCAGGATCAGCATCCTGCCGACAAGGTGGGTATAGCGCTCGTCCTCGGGGTGGACGGCCACCGCCGTATCGCCGAGAAGCGTCTCGGGGCGGGTGGTGGCAATCGTCACATATTCATCGCTCCCCTCCACGGGATAGCGGATGTGCCAGAAATTGCCCGGCTGCTCGGTGTATTCGACCTCGGCATCCGAGAGCGCGGTGATGCAGTGCGGACACCAGTTGATGATGCGGTTGCCCTTATAGATGAGCCCCTTCTCGTAAAGGCTCACAAATACCTCACGCACGGCGCGTGAGCAGCCCTCGTCCATCGTGAAGCGCTCATGATCCCAGTCACAGGACGAGCCAAGCTTCTTCAGCTGGCTGATAATACGGTCGCCGTACTGCTGCTTCCAGGCCCAGACGCGTTCAAGGAACTTCTCTCTGCCAAGATCGTAGCGGGTGAGCCCCTCATTCACGCGCAGGTTCTCCTCCACCTTGATCTGGGTGGCAATGCCTGCATGGTCGGTGCCCGGCACCCAAAGGGTGCTAAAGCCCTGCATACGCTTGGCACGCACAAGGATATCCTGCAGCGTTTGGTCAAGCGCGTGGCCCATGTGCAGCTGCCCCGTCACGTTCGGGGGCGGAATGACGATCGAGAACTTGGGCTTCCTTTCATCGGGGTCGGGCTTGAAGTAGCCGCGCTCACACCAGGTTTGGTAGATGCGCTCCTCAAACTCCTTCGGGGAATAGGTCTTCGGTAATTCTTTTCTCATGGTATCGGTTTCCTTCCTTTTACTTCGTGACGGGACGAAAAAAAGCGCCCGTCAAAGACAGGACGCCAAAATAGCGCGGTACCACCTGTATTGAAGGCAAGCTTGCCTCCCACTCCTTTTCCCGTATCGTGGGGGACGGCGGGTTCTACACCGAAAACGGCTCTTCCCGCAGCTCGGGGGCGACAACCGAGGGGGCTTGCCGCAGGCTCACACCAACCGCCTGCTCTCTTAAGGCTCCTCCCAACGGAACTCCCCGTCATAGCCCCTCTATTGTAGCATAGGGCAGGGGGTTTGTCAAGCAAATTCTTATAAAGAAGGAAGGAATTTGACCTTGAAGGTTGAAAAAGGCGGCAGGATATGCTACAATAGGGGAGATAAACAATGTGAAAGGCAAAAGCCATGAAGGAAATCATTCTTTGTAAATTCGGCGAGATCGCCTTGAAGGGTGCCAACCGCTCCTCCTTTGAGGCAGGTCTTGTGCGTGAGCTTCGCCGCCGCGCAACGCCCTACGGCCGCTTTTCGGTCCGTGCCACCCAAAGCACGGTGATCATCGAGCCCGGGGAGGACACGGTGGATATGGACGGGATGTATGAAACCGTCCTGCGTGTATTCGGTATCACGGGTGTTACCCGTTGTGCCGTGGCCGAGAAGAATCTGGATGCGATCATAGAAACGGCGATCGAATATCTCTCGCCCGCACTTAAGGGTGTGCGCCGCTTCCGTGCCGATGCCAAGCGTGGGGACAAGCAGTTTCCGCTCAAATCTCCCGAGCTTGCCGCGCGCCTCGGCGCCGCCCTCTTGGGTGCCAACCCGCACCTGCGGGTGGACCTGCATACACCCGAGGTGACTGTGTGGGTAGAGGTGCGCGAGGAATACGCCTATATCCATGCCGATCAGGCAAAGGGTGCGGGCGGTATGCCGCTCGGCTCTGCGGGGCGCGGCCTTCTCCTTCTCTCGGGCGGGATCGATTCGCCGGTGGCGGGATATATGATGGCCAAGCGCGGCCTTGAGATCGAGGCGCTGCATTTTGAGAGCTTCCCCTACACCTCCGAGCGGGCAAGAGAAAAGGTCATGACGCTTGCCGAGGAGCTTTGCGCCTATACCTCGCGCATCCATGTGCATGTGATCTCGCTCACCCATATTCAGGAGGAATTGCGGGATAAGTGCGATGAAGACTATTTCACCCTGCTTCTCCGCATCTTTATGATGACCTTGGCCGAGCGCTGTGCCGATCAGTATAAGTGCGGCGCGCTCATAACGGGCGAGAGCCTTGCCCAGGTCGCAAGCCAGACGCTCCCTGCCATCCGCGTGACCGATTCTGTTGTGTCGATGCCGGTCTTCCGCCCCTGCATCGGGCTTGATAAGGAGGAGATCGTCACCATCGCAAGAAGAATCGGCACCTTTGAAACGGCCATTCTCCCGTACGAGGATTGCTGCACCGTCTTTACCCCCCGCCATCCCCGCACAAGGCCCAAGCTTGAGTGTGTGATGGCCGAGCTCCGCAAGGTGGATTTTGAGGCCCTTTGTGAGGAGGCCTATGCCACCATGTACACCGAAACCAAGCTGATCTTTGAGGGTTATCGCTAAAAGAAAAAGCCGACAGAACAAATTCTGTCGGCCTTTTTTATAGAAAAAACGACACACTTCGGCAAAAAGCAATTAAAATGTAAAGAATACCTTACTTTACGCTCTCGAACCACTTGATAAATTCCCGAGAGAGGATGTAGTTTCCGCCAAGGCCGGGATGCACACCGTCATGGAGGAGATGCTCGGCAGGGAGGATCTTGGCAGCCTCGTCAAAGAGGGGCTGGGTTCTCACGACCGGGAGCTTATAGTCCTCTGCAATGCGCAAAACGGCGGCCTCGTACTTCGGCACCTCGGTGCTGAAGAATGCAAAGACCTCGGGGTGCTCCTCCTGCACGGTGGCAGAGCCGGGGAGGAAGAAGGGGGTAAAGAGCAGGATCTTGATATTCGGCAGCTCCTCAAGCACCTCGTCAAGCAGCATGCGATAGACCTTCTCAAACTTCTCGGGATTCACACCGTTCTCGTGCATGATCTCGTGCCAGACATCGTTGATGCCGAGCAGAATCGAGAGATAGTCGGGGCGGTGGTTGAGAATATCCTTCTTCATGCGGGCATAAAGATCCACCACGCGATTGCCGCTGATGCCGCGGTTTACAAAGCGATATTCACCCGGATAGCGGTAGGCAAGCTCGGAGGCTACCTGGAAGGGATAGCCGGTGCCAAAGGCATAGGTGCGCTGGGTGTCCGCCTCCTCGGGCTCGGTAAAGCGGCGGCAATCGGTAATCGAGTCACCCTGAAACAGAATAGTTTTCATATTAGATCCTCTTTATTTCACATAGTCCCATAGGGCACGTTTATTATACCATACATTTTCTTACGGTGCAATAGCATTTGCATAAAAAGAACCCGCCCGAAGGCAGGTTCTTTTTTGCTTTTTAATACATGCCGCCCATGCCGCCATCCATCGGCGCCGCAGGGGCAGGAGGTGTCGGCTCCTTGATATCAAAGACAACGCTCTCGGTGGTCAGAACGGTTGCCGCCACAGAGGCCGCGTTCTGCAGGGCGCAGCGGGCCACCTTGGTCGGATCAACAATACCGGCCTCCAGCATATCGGTGTACTCCTCACGGTAGGCATCAAAGCCGTAAGCGGCCTTGCCCGAGGTGAGGATCTTGTCGATGATCACGCCGCCGTCAAAGCCGGCATTTTCGGCGATCTGGCGCATCGGGGCCTCAAGGGCCTTCATCACAAGGCGCACACCCGTCTTCTCGTCACCCTCGGTGGTGTCAACCAGCTTGGCAACCTCACCGATCACGTTGACGTAGGCCGTGCCGCCGCCGGCGACAATGCCCTCCTCAACCGCCGCACGGGTGGCGTTCAGGGCATCCTCGATGCGGAGCTTCTTTTCCTTCATTTCGGTCTCGGTGGCAGCGCCAACCTTAATGACCGCGACACCGCCCGCGAGCTTGGCAAGACGCTCCTGGAGCTTCTCACGGTCAAAGTCGGAGGTGGTGGTCTCAATGGCCGCGCGGATCTGGCCGACACGGTTCTTGATCTCCTCGCTGTCGCCGGCACCGTCCACAATCAGGGTGTTTTCCTTGTTGACCTTGATCTGTCTTGCACGGCCGAGCTGTGCAACGGTGGTCTCCTTAAGCTCAAGCCCGAGCTCATCGGTAATGACCGTACCGCCGGTCAGAATGGCGATATCGCGGAGCATCTCCTTGCGGCGGTCGCCAAACCCGGGAGCCTTGACGGCAACGCAGGTGAAGGTACCGCGGAGCTTGTTGAGTACGAGTGTGGTGAGCGCCTCGCCCTCCACGTCCTCGGCCACAATAAGGAGCTTCTTGCCCGACTGCACGATCTGCTCAAGCAGGGGGAGAAGATCCTGGATGCTCGAGATCTTCTTATCGGTGATAAGCACGAGGGCATCGTCAAGAACGGCCTCCATCTTATCGGTATCGGTGACCATGTAGGGCGAGAGATAGCCGCGGTCAAACTGCATGCCCTCAACCACCTCACTGTAGGTCTCGGCGCTCTTCGATTCCTCAACCGTGATCACGCCGTCAGA
>JAZNDG010000019.1:0-10032 GCA_045587985.1 Eubacteriales bacterium
CGGGGAGGAGGCAGAATGAGGCGGCTGTATGAATATCTGGTGGGCTACATGGAGTTTACCTTTCCCATAGAAAAGAGGGCGGTGATCCTCGGCCACCTCCTTGCTTCCGGCATCGGTTGCCGCGAGTTTTCGGTCGGGGACGGTGTGGGGCGGCTTTCGCTTCTTCGGCGAGACGGCAAGCGCCTTTCTCCCTCTTTGGGCTGTGCTTTTGTACGGGAAGGGGGGCTTCCGCATCAGCTTTCGCTCCTGCTCGCCCGTCCCGGGATCCTTGTCGGCTGCCTTTTCGGTTGCCTTTTGCTCCTTTTTTCCTCTCTTACCGTGTGGAGGGTCGAGATCAAGGGAAATGAGCGCGTTGAAAGTGCGATCATAGAGGACTCTCTTGCAAAGGCGGGGCTTTCGGTAGGAGATTTTGTGCCGGGGATCAATAGGGATGCTGTCAAGGCCCGCTTTTTGCGGGATAATCCGGACATCTCCTGGATGGGCATCTACCAAAGGGGTACTACGGCTATTATTGAAGTGCGAGAGGCGGATGCTGTCGGGGATGCGGTGCTCCCGCCGAGGGCCAGGTTGAATCTCGTTGCGGAGGTTGACGGCGTTATTGAGCGGGTGCGTGTTGAGAGCGGCCGCGCCACCGTGCGTGAGGGAGAAACGGTGAAGGCGGGCGCCCTTTTGATCAGCGGCATCTATAAAACCGCAGATGGGCTTAAGCTTGGCGAGGCAAGGGGGGAGGTGCTGGCTCGCATCACTCGGACGGTCAGTATATTGCAACCGCTTTCGGTGGAGGAAAAGGAGTATGAAGATGAGAGTATAGCCGCCCTTTGGTGCAATTTCTTTCAAAAAGATATAAAACTTTTTGATTTTGCTGGAAAAAGCGGTCAAGAGTATGATATAATAAAAAAAGAAAAACCCTTTGTTCTCCCCGGGGGGCTTCGGTTGCCGATCTCCTTTACCGCCACCCTTCACCGTACCTACACACGCAAAACGCGTCCCCTTTCCGAGGAAGAGGCTGTGCGCGCCGCCCATGGGAGGATGGAGGAGGAGCTTGCCTCGCTCCTTTCGTCTGCGACCGTTCTGCGTAAAAGCATGGAGGGAGAATGGCGGGAGGACGGGTATTTGCTCACCTGTCGGCTTGAATACATAGTCGATATTGCCGTGCCTCTTGCGTACGGAAGGGAATGAAAAAAGAAAGGAAAAGAGATGCCGCAAAAGCTTGTTTGTATCCGTGACGGTGCCGTAACGGCCGCCATCTTCGGCACGGGGGATGAAAATGCCCGCCGTATCGAGGAGCGCTTCTCGGTGCGTCTTGAAAATCGCTCCGGCGGACCGGAGGCGGGAGATGCTGTTCTTGTGACGGGGGAGGACGGTACGCTTGTTGAGCGTGCTTCCCGCGTGCTTGAATATCTTTCCCGCATGGTAACGGCAGGGGATTACCTTGAGGATCAGACGGTTGATTATGTGATCGAAACGATCAGCGCCGATGCGGCTGACGAGCTTGATGCGCTTGACGGCGCGGTGATCGCCATTACCAGCCGTGGAAAGCCCATCCGCCCGAAAACGGCGGGGCAGAGGCGGTACGTAGAGGCGATCAGGAAATCGACCGTTACCTTCGGCCTTGGCCCTGCGGGTACGGGCAAAACCTTTCTTGCGGTTGCCATGGCGGTGGAGGCCTTGCGAAATAAGCAGGTGGATCGGATCATTCTGACCCGTCCTGCCGTTGAGGCAGGCGAGCGCCTCGGCTTTCTCCCGGGCGACCTGCAAAGCAAGATCGATCCCTATCTCCGCCCGCTCTACGATGCGCTCTTTGAGATGCTGGGTGCCGAGAACTATGCCCGCCAGCTTGAGCGCGGTGCCATTGAGATCGCACCGCTTGCCTATATGCGCGGCCGTACGCTGGATGACTCGTATATCATTCTCGATGAAGCGCAGAATACGACTGTTGAGCAGATGAAGATGTTCCTAACCCGCCTTGGCCACAATTCGAAAATGGTGGTGACGGGGGACCCCTCGCAGACCGACCTGCCGGACGGAAAAAAGAGCGGCCTTTCGGTGGCCGAGCGGATTCTTACGGGGATTGATGGCATCGCCATCCACCGTTTCTCGGAGCGGGACGTGGTGCGTCACCGCCTTGTGCAGAATATCATCCGTGCTTATGAAAAATACGGGCGCGAGGAAAAGGACAAGCCCGCGCGTCCTACCTTTGCGCGGAAAATCAAATAAGGACGATTGAGTATGAAAATGCATATTTCACCCAAGGGGCCCCGCCTTTATCTCGACTTTGCCAAGGAGGGAGAGGGTGTAAGCTTCCCCTATCGCCGCAAAATGCTGATAAGACGAGCCATCGCCGAGGCACTCTTTTATGAGCGCGTCTTTTTCGACTGTGAGGTGTCGGTTACGCTTTGTGACAACGCGCACATCCGTGCTCTCAACAAGCAGTATAGGGATAAGGATGCGGCAACAGACGTTCTTTCCTTCCCGATGTACGATGCGGCAGAGCTTCCGCAGGATGGGGAGATCGATGGCGAAACGGTGCTTCTCGGCGACATCGTGATCTCGATTGAGCGCGCTGCCGAGCAGGCGGCCGAGCTTGGGCATTCGACCGAGCGCGAGATCGCCTTCCTTGCGATCCATTCCACTCTTCACCTCCTCGGCTATGACCACGAAAGAAGCAAAGAGGATGATGAGGATATGTGCCGCCGCCAGCGCGAGATCATCGCAAAACTTGCACTTTGAGAGGTTTCCTTATGACAAGAACAGCCTTTATTGCTATTGTGGGGCGCCCGAATGTCGGCAAATCCACGCTCCTTAACGCCATCCTCGGTGAGAAGGTGGCAATCGTATCCAAAAAGCCGCAGACCACCCGTAACCGCATTACGGGGATCCATACGCTTGGGGATGACCAGTTCGTTTTTCTCGATACGCCCGGTATTCACCGCCCCCGCACCAAGCTTGGCAATTTTATGGTCAAGGCTGCGGGCGATACCCTCGGTGAAGCCGATGCTGCGATCCTTGTGGTCGAGCCGCGCGATGAGGTTGGGGATATTGAGGCGGGGATCATCGATAAGCTGCGTGCCGGCGGCCTTCCCGCCGTTCTCGTTGTAAATAAGATCGATGCGACCAGCAAGGAGCACGTGGCCAAGACCATCGCTTCCTATGCCGCGGCGTATGATTTTGATGCCGTTGTGCCTATGTGTGCCAAAAACGGCAAGGGTGTTGACATTCTTCTTGATGAATGTAAGCAATACTTGTCAGAAAGCGACTTTTTCTTCCCCTCGGACGCGCTTACCGACCAGCCCGAGCGGCAGATCGCCGCCGAGATCATCCGTGAAAAGCTTCTCCGCGTTCTGGATGAGGAGATCCCGCACGGCACGGCGGTGGTGATCGAGGACTTTAAGGAAGAGGAAAAAATGATATCGATCCGTGCTGAGATCTTCTGTGAGAAGGCCTCGCACAAGGGGATCATTATCGGCAAGCACGGTGCCACCCTTAAGACGGTGGGGACCTATGCGCGCGAGGATATGGAACGCTTTTTCGGCATTAAGATCTTCCTTGATCTTTGGGTCAAGGTGAAGGAAAACTGGCGTGACAGCGATTTTGCCGTGCGCAATTTCGGATATCACGAGGATACATGACAAGCGAGATCCGCGGGCTTGTCGTACGGACGGTGGATCTTTCGGGCAGCGATAAGCTTCTTTCGATTCTGACTGCCGAGCGCGGCCTTATTACGGCCGTGGCAAACGGCAGCCGTTCCTTAAAAAGCCGCTACCTTGCCGCCACCCAGCTTTTTTGCTACACCTCCTTCGTGCTTGAGGCACGGCGTGACCGCTTTTGGGTGCGTGATCTTGAGTTGATCGAAAGCTTTTACGATCTGCGCCTTGACATCGCCTCTGCCGCCCTTGCCAATTACGTTTGCGAGGTGGTGGGGAGCGTGACAGTGCCCGAGCAGCCCGAGCCCGAGCTCTTGCGCCTTGCCTTGAATACGCTCTATGCGATCTCCTCGGGCAAGCACCCTCACCAAAAGATCAAGGCGGCCTTTGAATTTCGCACGGCGGCCATCCTCGGCTATCTGCCCGAGCTTTCCTCCTGCGTCTCCTGTGGTGCCGAGGAGGGGGATATGCTGCTTGATGTGATGAATGGATGCCTTGTTTGCTCGGAATGTCACGCCGCTCTCCAGCGCGCGATCCCGGAGAGTGAGGACGATTTTTCGGCACGCACCCGCGCCCTTCTTTGCATTCTGACCCCATCGGTGTGCGCCGCTATGCAGTATCTCTTTACCTGTCCTGCGGAGCGCCTTCTTTCCTTCCGCCTGCCGGAGGAGGAGATGCGCCATCTGTCACGTGCGGCCGAGGAATATCTTTTGAATCATATCGAACGCGGCTTTCGTACGCTGCAATTCTATAAGGAAGTTGCCAAGGACAACACATAAGGAGAACTATGCTCGTCACAGAGAAATCGCTTGAGGCTCTTGAATTTGATAAAATACGCGTAGCTCTTTCATCGTACGCGCCCACTCCGGGTGCTGCGGCGAGGGCCCTTTCGCTTATGCCTAGCGATGATGCGGATGAGGTCATGCTTCGCCAAAGGCGTACCGAGGATGCCCGCCGTCTTGCCGCCGCCAAGGGATATCCGCCCTTTGTCGGAGGGGAGGGGGTAGAGGACAGCATCGGCCGAGCCGAAAAGGGGGCAACCCTTTCTCCTCGTGAGCTTCTCGGCATTGCAAGCGTTCTCCGTGCCGCAAGACAGTTTATCGATTATGCCGACAATAAGGAGTATGAAACCTCTCTTGACGTGCTTTTTGCGCGCCTTGTGCCGATCCGCCCGCTTGAGGAGCGCATTCTGCGCGTTCTGATCGGCGAGGATATGGTGGCGGATGAGGCGAGCCCGCTTCTTGCCGAGATCCGCCGCAAGATACGCGCCGCCAACAACCGCATCAAGGATACGCTTGCTACCTATATCGGGGGCGCAAGGCAGAAATACCTGCAGGAAAACCTGGTCACCATGCGAAACGGGCGGTACGTCATCCCTGTCAAGGCCGAGTACCGCGGTGAGATCAAGGGGCTTTTGCACGATACCTCCTCCTCGGGTGCCACCGTCTTTATTGAGCCGCTTGCCGTGGTGGAGGCGAATAACGAGCTGCGTGAGCTTGCAAGCCGTGAAAAGGCCGAGATCGACCGTATTCTTCTTGAGCTTTCCGAGGCCGCGGCGCTCGGGGCGAGCACCGTGCTCTCGAACTGCTACAACATGACCGAGATCGCCTTTGCTTATACCTGCGCGGCGTATGCTGATGCGATTTCTGCCACTCCGCCCCATATTCTTTCCGAAAGAAGGATTTCGATCCTCCGCGGCCGCCATCCTCTCATTGATAAGGAGCGTGTGGTGCCGATCGATATTTCGCTCGGCGGTGATTTTGATACGCTGATTATCACAGGTCCGAATACCGGCGGTAAGACGGTTGCCCTCAAGACCCTCGGCCTTTTTGTTCTGATGGCACAGGCTGGCCTTCAGCTGCCCGCAGGGGAGAGGACCGAGATCGGTGTATTCTCCGAGGTGCTTGTTGACATTGGGGATGAGCAGAGCATTGAGCAGTCGCTTTCCACCTTCTCGGCGCACATGGTGAACATCGTGAATATTATGGAGCGCGCAACCGATGCATCCCTCGTTCTCTTTGACGAGCTTGGCGCAGGAACCGATCCCATAGAGGGGGCGGCGCTTGCCGAGGCCATCCTTGAAGAAATGAGAGAGAGAGGTGCGCTTTCGGCCTCCACCACTCACTATGCAGAGCTCAAGGTCTATGCCCTTGAAACCGATGGGGTGCAGAACGCCTCCTGCGAGTTTGATCTTGAAACCCTCCGCCCGACCTATCGCCTGATCGTGGGTGTGCCGGGCAAATCAAATGCCTTTGCCATTTCCGAAAAGCTTGGCCTTTCGCCGCGCGTGATCCGCCGCGCCGATGCGCATCTTTCGGGGGATACCAAGCGGTTTGAAACGGTCATTTCCCAGCTTGAGGAATCAAGAATGGAGATGGAAAAACAGCGCGAGGAGGCTACACGGCTGCGCTGTGAATATGAAGCATTCAAGCGTGAGGCCGAGATCCGCCTGCGTGAGAAAACCGCCGCCTCCGAAAAGGAGATCGCGTCCGCTCTTACACGCGCACGCCAGCTGCTTGACAGTGCCCGTGCCGGGAGTGATTATATCTTCCGCGAGCTCGATGAGATCAGGAAGAAGCAGGATGCCGCCAATTTTGCCGCCGAGCTCAATCGCGCCAAGGCTGCCGTGCGTGACCGCTTGCGCGAGGGGGATGCGCTTTACGACAAGGCCGGAATCCGTGAGATCTCTCTTGATGATGACTATACGCTGCCGCGGCCGCTCGCGGTCGGGGACCGTGTCTTCCTCGTTGCCTATCACCAAGAGGGGGTGGTGACCGCCATCTCCGAAAAGGATAAGAAGATATCGGTGCAGGCAGGGATCCTGAAGGCCAAGGTCAAGGAAAGCGAGCTCCGCCTTCTTGAGGAGGGGCAGCATGTCAAGGTCAAGAAAAGCGAGCCGCGTCCCGAGCCTGCCCGCCGCACCCCGATTCGTGCCGATTTTCACCCGGAGGTGGATGTGCGCGGGATGATCGGTGAGGACGCTTGGTACATCGTTGACAAGTATCTTGACGATGCCGTGATGGCGGGTGTGCGAAGCGTACGCATCATTCACGGGAAGGGTACAGGGGCATTGCGTAAGGCGATTGCCCAGTATCTGCGTACCGACCGCCGGGTTGCCTCCCACCGTATGGGTGCATACGGCGAGGGAGATGCGGGTGTGACGGTGGTAGAATTGAAATGAAATTAAAGAGGTATAAGAATACTTATACCTCTTTCCTTTTACTCATCATCGTTTTTATCTGTTTTACATTTTTTCTTGCCTATGCTACAATAGTAAATATAAAGACTATACGTAGGGGCGAAGAGAATGGGCTTTCTTGTGGACGGTGCCGCCATCCTTGTGGGTGGGATCATCGGCGGAATATTCAGCAAAAGGATCAATATAAAGAATTGCTATCCTCTTGCCATTGGCATTATGCTGATCAGCCTTGTGGGGCTTCTTGAGAATATCCTCTCGATCTCGGGTGAGCGGATCGTGGGAGAGCATACCATCATCGTGACGGTGGCCCTTGTTCTCGGAAGCGTGACGGGCGATCTTCTCCGGCTTGAGGACCGCCTCTATTCGCTTTCCAATACCAAGAGTGGGAAAATGAACGGCTTTATCGATTCGGTCCTCTTTTTCGGGATCGGTGGGTTACAGATCAGCGGTCCTATCCTCTTTGCCCTCCAGGGTGATAGCTTTCAGCTGGTCCTAAAGGGTGTGATCGATTTTCCGTTTGCCCTGATGCTTGGGGCGGCATACGGAAAGCGGATCTCACTCTCGGCCCTTGTCGTGGTGGCGATCCAGGTCCTTCTTGCGGGGCTTGTTCTCTTGGTCGGCGACATCTTCAACGAGAGCTTTGTGTGCCAGCTTTGCTCGCTTGGATACCTGATTCTTTTCTTTTCCGGCTTTAACATGCTCGGCACGGAGGGGAAGAAGATCAAAAATGTCAATATGCTGCCGGGAATGCTTTTTATCCTTCTATATAATCTTGTAAAGGAGATCCTCCTATGACAGTCCAACAATGCAAATATGTCATCGAAATACACAGAATGGGCTCGTTTGGTAAGGCGGCGCGGGAGCTGTTTGTGGCCCAGTCCAGCCTTTCTGCCAGCATCAAGCAGCTTGAGGATGAACTCGGCATCAGGATCTTTGAGCGCTCCAAGAAGGGGACGGTTCTGACGCCGGAGGGGGCTGAATTTGCCCGGTATGCGGCAGAGCTTGTATCCAAAAACGATTTTATTGAGGAGCGGTATAAAAAGCAGGAAAGCGGGGCGCGCCTCTATGTATCCACCCAGCATTACGATTTTATTGCGGATGCCTTTTGCCGCCTCGTCACCGAAAGGGTAGAGGAGCGCTATTCGCTTTCCTTGCAGGAAAAAGAGACCTATGAGGTGATCCGCGATGTGGAGATCGCGTACAGTGATGTGGGAATCATCGCCATCAAGGCCGAAAGCTTTGATATTATGAACCGCTATCTCCAGAATAAGAGCCTTTCCTTTACGCCGATCCTTCGGGTAGCACCTCACGTCTTTTTGCGCAAGGGGCACCCGCTTGCCGGGGAAAAACAGCTCAAATTTGAAATGCTCTCAAGCTATCCCTATCTCTCGTATGACCAGGGCACGCATACCGATTCCTGGTTCACCGAGGAAATGATCCTCGGCCATCTGACCGAAAGGCAGATCGTGATTAGCGATAGGGCAACCCTTATGAATCTGCTTTTGACCACCAATGCCTATACCGTGGGTACGGGCATTATGCCCTCCGCCCTCAATAGGGGGGAGATCGTTTCGCGCCCGATCGAATCGGACTCCTACTACAGCGTGGGGTATATAATGAGAACAGACCGGCGCGAAACAGCTATTGTAAAGGATTTTCTTTCTGCTATCCGTCAGTTTGGCAGGGAAGGTCTGTAAGCTTCAAAAGAGAAAGGGACGAAGAATTTCTTCGTCCCTTTTGGTTTTAAGAAAGCTTGGCGTAGTTGACCTTGACACCGGGGCCCATCGTGGCGGCGAGAACGCAGCTCTTGATGTACTGACCCTTCGCGCTGGCAGGCTTCGCCTTGATGATCGCTTCCATCAGCGTGTTGAAGTTCTCGATGAGCTTCTCAGCGCCGAAGGAGGCCTTGCCGATCGGGCAGTGAATGATGTTGGTCTTGTCAAGACGGTACTCGATCTTACCGGCCTTGGCCTCAAGAACGGCCTTGGCGGCATCGGGGGTAACGGTACCGGCCTTGGGGTTCGGCATCAGGCCCTTAGGACCGAGCACCTTACCAAGACGGCCGATCAGACCCATCATGTCAGGGGTGGCGATGACCACGTCAAAATCGAACCAGTTCTCGGCAGTGATCTTGGTCACATACTCCTCAGCACCGACAAAATCGGCACCGGCGGCCTCGGCAGCCTTGGCAGCCTCGCCGCGGGCAAACACGAGGGTACGGACGGTCTTACCGGTGCCGTTCGGAAGAACGATTGCACCGCGGACCTGCTGGTCGGCGTGACGGGAGTCAACACCCAGACGGACGTTGATCTCGATGGTTTCATCAAACTTTGCTTTTGCGGTCTTGAGGACGATGTCGATCGCCTCGGCCGTGTCATAAAGCTTGGACTTTTCAAACAGCTTTGCGCTGTCGGTATATTTCTTTCCGAAAGTAGCCATTACTCAATTCCTCCTTCTCAGTCAACCACAGTGACACCCATGCTACGGGCGGTGCCGGCGACCATGCTCATAGCCGCCTCAAGCGAGCCGGCGTTCAGGTCGGGCATCTTGGTTTCGGCAATCTTTTTCACCTGCTCCATGGTGATGGAAGCAACCTTGTCCTTGTTCGGGGTGGCAGAGGCAGACTCGATGCCGCAGGCCTTCTTGATCAGAACGGCCGCAGGAGGAGTCTTGGTGATGAAGGTGAAGGAACGGTCGGCATAGACCGTGATGACAACGGGGATGATAAGACCCATGTCATTCTTGGTTCTCTCGTTGAATTCCTTGGTGAAGTTCGGGATCGAAACACCGTACTGACCAAGGGCAGGACCGACAGGCGGCTGGGGAGTCGCTTTGCCGGCAGGAAGCTGAAGCTTAATATAACCGGTAATTTTCTTTGCCATGATAAATAACCTCCGTTGTGTGGTGAAAAATACGGGAGAATGTAAAATCAAATTTTCTCCCTCCCACGGTTGTCCTTACGGACGGTGCGAAAAGGAAAGACCTTATTTCGCAAGGCGGGCGTCCTGCACCTCGATCATAACCGAGATGTCACGCCGCTCGGTAGAAACGAGCACGGTCAGCTGCTTCTGATCCTCGCTGATCTCCTGGAGCACGCCGCTGTAACCCGCAAACGCGCCCGAAACCACATCGATCCTGTCGCCTTCCTTAAAGGCGGATTCGGCGACCGCAGAGCCGATATTGAGCTTT
>JAZNDG010000020.1:0-14580 GCA_045587985.1 Eubacteriales bacterium
TGCTCGGCCTGCCCACCACCATCGGGGATGATCTCACCGAGCTGCCCGAGGAACGGCTTACGCTTTACCGCCGCGCCCTGCCCCCGATCGATGCGCACCCGATGGACGTGCGCGACTATATAAGAGAAGGCGACCTCTTTACCGCCAACCTTGCCGTAGCCAAGCCCTTTGGAGGCTGGAATACGGTTGGCATATTCAACCTCTCGGAGGAGGAAAAGACGGTCACGCTTTCGCTTACGGACGATCTTCACCTCGAAAAGGGACGGTATCACACCTTTGAATTCTGGAGCGGCGAATACCGCGGCATTGCTGATGACACGGTAACCGTGACGCTCCCTGCGCACGCGCCTGCCGTGTTGCGCCTGACAAAGGATGCGGGCCTTCCCACCGTGGTCGGCACAAGCCGCCATATCACCTGTGGCGCACCCGATCTTTTGGATGTCCGCTTCTCCGGCAACACGCTCACCGGCCGCAGCCTTGCGATCGCGGGCGATGCCTACACCGTGACGGCGGCCGACAGCCTTGGCAACGTGAAATCGATCACGCTCACCCCGGATGCAACCGGCGAGCTTACCTGGTCGATCGAGTTCTGATAGTAAAAAAAGAGAAACCAAACGGTTTCTCTTTTTTGTTTCTGTAAAGCGCGAACTTATCCGCCAAGGATGCACTCAAGCTTTGTGATCCCGCGGACGAGATCGCAAAAGCCCTCGACAAGACCTTGGGGCAGAGGCGCGATCCCCGAAAGCGCGTAATCCCTGCCAAGGCGGGCGTATTTGTCCATCCCAAGGCGGTGATACGGCAGAAGGTGGATGCGCTCGACCCCCGGCAGAGAATCTGCAAAGCGGGCGATCGCAAGGATCTCCTCCTTCGTTGCATTGAAGGTGGGGACCACCGGCACGCGGATAATGAGGCGCGGGCCGAGGACGGCGGCAATCTTCTTGGCGTTTTCAAGGATCAGCTCATTCGGGCGACCCGTAAACTCCTTATGCTTGTCGCTATTCATATGCTTGATGTCCATCAGATAGTAATCAAGATGGGGCAAAAGCAGCTTAATGGTTTCAAAGGGCGCAAAGGCCGTGCTTTCGATAGCCGTTGTGATCCCACACTCGTGCGCCGCGGCAAGAAGGCCTGCCGCAAACTCGGGCTGGCCGAGGCACTCACCGCCCGAAAGGGTGAGGCCGCCGCCGCTGCGGCGATAGTAGGAGGCATCCTTCATCACCTCATCCATCACCTCACCGACCGTCACATCCTCGCCGTAGATCTTCGGCTTGCCGTCAATCGTCACCTTTTCGATGTCATAGGCCTGTGACTCGGGGTTGCAGCACCAACGGCACCGCAGAAAGCATCCCTTGAGGAACACGATGGTACGGATACCGGGGCCGTCATGTATGGAATAACGCTGGATATCGAAGATGCGGCCGCGCAGATCGTAAATACCTGCCATTATTTCGCCCCCGACTGCTCGGTACGGTTGATGATATCATCCTGCAACGAGCGGGACAGCGTGGTAAAGAGGGCACTGTACCCGGCCACGCGCACCACGAGAGTCTTATACTTCTCGGGGTTCTTCTGCGCATCAAGGAGGGTTTCACGCGATACAACGTTAAACTGCACGTGCATACCCTTGCGCTCAAAGTAGGTACGGATGAGCGATACGAAATTCTGAAGGCCCGCGCGCCCGGCAAGAGCCGAGGGATGGAACTTCATATTGTAAAGCGTACCGTTCGAGGCGATCATGTGGTCAAGCTTGGCAACCGAGTTGGCCGCCGCGGTCGGACCCTTGACGTCACGCCCCGAGCAGGGCGAAACACCGTCCGCCACGGGGGTGTAAGCAAGGCGCCCATCGGGTGTGGCACCCGTCTGCCCGCCAAGCGGCACGTTGGCCGAAACCGGGTAAAGACCTGCATGGTACTGACCGCCACGGGGGTTTCTGTACTTCTCAAGCGGGCGGGTATAGGTATAAGCGGCCTCACGTGCGAGAAGGTCGATCTCCTCGTCATCGTTACCGAACTTCGGCAGCGCTGCGATCATATCAAGGAGCTTCTGATAGCGGGCGGCCTTTGCCTTATCGGCCGTGCCCTCCATGCCCTCCTTGACCATCGCGGCGATCTCACCCTCGCTGACATTCTTCCCTGCGCGGCGCATCTCCTCCACGCGTGCAAGCACGGCGGGATAGACATACTCGGCAGGCAGAGGCTTACCGTAGTTGTCACGGAGCGCCTCGGCAAACTCGGCAAGAGAAAGCTTCTTTTCCTCGTAAACGAGGCGGCGGATGGCGTAAAGACCGTCTGCAATATTGGCAATACCAAAGCCCTGGGGACCTGTGAAGTTATAAAGCGCACCGCCCTCCTGAACCGATTTGCCGCGGCCGATGCAGTCCTCGATCATCGAGGAGAGGAACGGCAGCGGGCAACGCTCTGCATGGGCGATATCCACGGCGTTGTCGGCATTGACCATCAGGCTGATGAGGTATTCCTGCTGACGGCAGTAGGCATTATAGAACTTTTCATAGGTATCGAAGTCACGCAGCTCGCCCGTCTTGATACCAACCTGTACGCCCTTGTCCATACCGTTCGAGAACACGAGCTCAAGCGGACGGCACATATTGAAGAAGGCAGCATCGTGCCAGCCGTCCGTCTTACCGCCGACCTGCGGCTCCACACACCCGATGATGTTGTAAAGACGGGCATCCGAAAGCGGAATGCCGCGCGACATCAGGGCGGGGATGATCACCTCGTCATTATAGTAAGCGGGGAGGCCGATGCCCGTACGGGTCAGCTCGGCGGCCTTCAAGAGGAAGGCATCGGGCGTACCGTTCCAGACACGCACCGAAAGCGAGGGCTGGGGAAGCCCCGTGTGCATCGAGGCTTCAAGGCACATATAGGACACAAGGTTCGTGGCGTCACGCCCCTCGGAATCCTGCCCGCCTGCGATCAGGTTCTGGAAAACACCGTAGCCCGCAAAGCCGATGGCCGAGGCAAGGTCACGGCACTTATTAAGGTCGTTCAGCTTGATCCACACGCAGTCAACAAGCTCCTGGGCCTCTTCCTTCGTGATCCTGCCCGCCTCAAGGTCGGCCTTGAGGAAAGGGTACATATACTGGTCAAAGCGCCCGGGGCTGACCGAGTGCCCGCTCGACTCGATCTGAATGACAAGCTGGACGAACCAGAAGGCCTGGCAGGCCTCATGGAAGCTGCGCGCACCCTCTGCAGGGACGCGGCGGCAGTTCTCGGCGATCCTCTTAAGCTCGCGGCGGCGAGGCTCGGCAGCCGTCTTTGCCATATCCTCGGCAAGATCGGCGTAGCGGTTTGCATAGGCGATGATCGCATCGCACGACATGATGACAGCGCGGAGGAATTCCGAGCGCTTGCAGTAATCGGCATCCGAGAGCGAAAGGGCGGCAAGCGCCTCCTCGGCCTTCTTGCGGATCCCAAGGAAGCCGTGATTCAACACCCAGTCATAATGCACGGTCACATGGCCGATGCCGTTATAGAAATAGTTACCGACCGTAAAGATATTGTGCTCGATGGCGGCGAGCGCCTCGGGCGACATATAGGAGGCGGCCAGCTCACTTGTGGTCTTGCCGCGGAAATACGCATTGGCGGCACGGACTGCATCCTTGGTCGCTTCATCGATCGTAAAGGGGTCAGCCGCACGGGTGGCAAGCGTATCAAACTCCGGCTCGATCCAGTTGACCGAATACTCGGGGAAGAGATGCGCGCCGCGGGGCTTCACGGTCGAGCTGCCGACAACGAGCTCATCCTCACGAATGACGATGGGCAGATTCTCCATCAGGTGACGGAAGGCACGGGCACGGCGAGTAACGATCGGCAGTGCCTCGGTTTCCTTGTACGACTCGGCAACCAGCGTAGCGCGGGTCCCCTCGATCCGCGGCATCTCCGAAAAGAGCGCATCACGAAGGCGAACGATACGGTCACGCATCGGTACCGAATATTCCTTGATCTTCTCCATATTGGTTCCCCCTTATCTTGGGTAGATATTTTTATACAAATTTATTATACTATTACCCGCTTGAAAAATCAAGGGGTTTCGGAATTATTTTTATAAGAATAACGAAAATTATTTTCAAAAACAGTTTGAATGCATAGAAGACCAAAAGGGCGGGGTGAAACCTTCCTTCACGAAGGCCCCCTGCCCTTTTCGATTAACAGAAATATTTTTTGACGGGGAGAAGCGGGTAAAACTCAATATGGCGGTCAAGGAATTTTCCGACTGCGCCGATCACGGGGCCGTTGCAAAACGCGAGCACCGCCGTCCCGACTCCGATGCCGTAAAAGCTGCCGAATCCAAAAAGAAGGAAGGAAAGAAGCACAGAGAGAACGGCAGACAAAAGATCGTAGCAAAGCTTGAAGCGGCTCTGCCGAATGCCAAAGGCACTTGCTGCATCCCGCACAAAGAGATCGTAGGCCTCGGGCGAGGGATACACACGGAAAAAGAGGGCAACCGCCACCGCCGTCACGAGTGCACCGAGGACGAACCAAAGGATGCGCAAAGGAAGGCTGTCGGCAGGAAGGCTTGCAAAAAGAAGGAGCACACCGTCCAGCACAAGGCCGTAAATGAAGGCGGTAATAAAGGAAAAAAGGTAGGTGATCCGAAAGCGGCGCAGAAGAAGGCCAAGAAGGATGAGCAGCCCTGCCTGCACGATGTACTCCATCGTGCCAAATCCAAGACCCGTGGCGGCGGCCAGGATGTAGGCCGGCGCCACGATCATAGAAAGGCCAAGCCCACCCCGCTCGGTAAACGCTACCCCAACAGCCATCAGAAGGATGGCAACGAGATAGACGATCTCCTCCGGCAGGGGAATGCGGCCGGCCGACCGTTTTGCGCTTTTTGACATATCAAAGCGCGGCGAGAGTTTCCATCACATAGTCGCCAAAGGCGGCGCAGGTGGCGCCGTCCGCACGGCCGGTGATGACCAGCTTCTTCTCCTCGAGCATGCAGATGTCAAGTGCGCGCGCGAGCTTATCGGCGCGGTCCTGAAGCCCGATGTGCGAAAGAAGCATCACCACGGCACGGAGCATCGAGCAGGGATCTGCATAGATGCCGCGGCCCTCGTTCATCATACGGGGTGCCGAGCCGTGAATGGCCTCAAACATGGCATAATGCTTGCCGATGTTCGCACAGCCGGCCGTACCGACACCGCCCTGCATTTCGGCAGCCTCATCCGAGATGATATCGCCGTAAAGGTTCGGAAGAAGCAGAACACCGAAATCGCGGCGGCGCTTCTTGTCAACCAGCTTGGCCGTCATAATATCGGCATACCACTCATCGGTCAGGATGTCGGGATACTCCTCGGAAACGCGGCGGCAATCCTCAATAAAGTTACCGTCAGTGGTCTTGATCACGTTGGCCTTGGTAACGATCGAAACGCGCTTGTAGCCGTTCTTGGCGGCGTAATCGTAGGCAATGCGCGCGATGCGCTCGGAGCCCTGCTTGGTGGTCACGGTGAAGTCGATGGCGAGAACATCGGTGACATTGACGCCCGCATTGCCGACAGCGTAAGCGCCCTCGGTATTCTCGCGGAAGATCACCCAGTCGATCCCCTCCTCGGGCACGCGGACAGGGCGGATGTTGGCAAAAAGGTCAAGCGCCTTGCGCATCGCCACGTTGGCGCTCTCGATGTTGGGCATACCGCTTCCCTTCTGGGGGGTAGTGGTGGGGCCCTTGAGGATGATGTGGCAGGACTTCAGCTCTGCCATCACATCATCGGGAATGCCCTTCTTATGGGCGATGCGGTTTTCAAGCGTCAGCCCCTCGATGGTCACGAACTCGACCTTCCCCGCCTCAACCATATCCGAAAGGATAAAGCGGAGGACTCGCTCGGCCTCGGCCGAGATGATCGGGCCGATGCCGTCACCGCCGCACACGCCGATGCGGATGGTGGGCAGCGCTGCGTAATCGGTAAAGTCGCCCTGTGCCTTCATATCCTCGACTCTTGCGAGCTGGCTTTCAAGAAGGGCGCGGAATTTTTCGACTGCAAGATTGATCTTTTCGGTATTCATATTATTTGCTCTCGCTTTCTTTCGTGTAGTTGAGAAGTCCGCCTGCAAGAAGCACGGCGCGCTGACGGGCGGTAAAGTCGGCACAGAGGGTGACGGTGCGGCCGTCAATGCTCGCCTTGATCTCCTTTTCGCCGCGGAGTGCATCGGAAAAGCCCTCAATGACAACAATACTTTGCTCATTTACGGCATCATAGTCGGCAGGATCAAGGAAGGTGAGGGGAACGATGCCCGCATTAATAAGGTTGGCGCTGTGGATACGGGCAAAGGATTTGGCGATCACGGCGCGGATGCCGAGATAGAGCGGAACGAGGGCCGCGTGCTCACGCGAGGAGCCCTGGCCGTAGTTGGCACCGCCCACGATCACGCCGGAGCCGGCCGCCTTGGCACGCTCGGCAAAGCCTTCATCCGACACGCGGAAGCAGAACTGCGAGAGGTAGGGGACGTTTGAGCGATAGGGGAGGATCTTGGTGCCGGCAGGCATGATGTGGTCGGTGGTGATGTTGTCGCCCACCTTAAGGAGGACGGTTTCACGGAGGGTATCGGCAGGACGGACACCCTTAGGCACCGGCTTGATGTTGGGGCCTCTGACGACCTCGGTGCACTCACCCTCCGCATCCGGCATAAGGATCATGCTGTCATCAACGAGGAAGCGCTCGGGCAGGGTGATGGGTGCGATCTCGCCGAGTGCCGAGGGATCGGTGATCTCACCGAACACGGCAGCCGCCACAGCGGTTTCGGGGGATACGAGATAGACCTCGGCATCCTTGGTGCCGCTGCGACCCTCAAAATTGCGGTTGAAGGTACGCAGGCTGACGCCCTTTGTTTCGGGCGAGAAGCCCATGCCGATGCAGGGGCCGCAGGCGCACTCGAGAAGGCGGGCACCGGCCGAAAGGATATCGGCAAGCGCGCCTGTGCGGGAGAGCTCAACCAGCACCTGACGGGAGCCGGGCGAGATCGAAAGCGATACATCGGGATGTACGCGGCGGCCGCGCAGGAGGGCGGCAACCGTCAGCATATCGGCAAGCGAGGAGTTGGTGCAGGAGCCGATGCAGACCTGGCTGACCTTGGTTCCCGCAAGCTCCTTGACCGGCACCACCTTATCGGGCGAGTGCGGGCAGGCGGCAAGCGGCACAAGGGTGGAAAGATCGATCTCGACCACCTCATCGTACACGGCGTCCTGATCGGCCGAAAGGGGACGGTAGACCTCTTCTCTGCCCTGGGCACGCAGAAAATCACGCGTGACCTCATCAGACGGGAAGATCGATGAGGTGGCGCCAAGCTCTGCACCCATGTTGGTGATGGTGGCGCGCTGGGGGACCGAAAGAGTGGCAACGCCGGGGCCTGTGTATTCCATGACAGCGCCGACACCGCCCTTGACAGAAAGGCGGCGCAGAACCTCAAGGATCACGTCCTTGGCGCCTGCGGGCTGACAAAGGGCACCCGAAAGGCGCACCTCGATCACGCGGGGCATACGGATGTAGTAGGCACCGCCGCCCATGGCAACCGCCACGTCAAGGCCGCCGGCACCCATACCGAGCATACCAAGACCGCCCGCCGTGGGGGTATGGCTGTCCGAGCCGATGAGCGTCTTGCCCGGCACGCCGAAGCGTTCAAGATGCACCTGGTGGCAGATGCCGTTGCCGGGGCGGGAGAAGCGCACACCGTGGCGCGCGGCCACCGTTTGCAGATAGCGGTGGTCGTCTGCATTCTCAAAGCCTGCCTGCAGAGTGTTATGGTCAACGTAAGCGACCGAAAGCTCGGTCTTGACGCGGGGAATGCCCATTGCCTCAAATTGCAGATAGGCCATGGTTCCGGTTGCGTCCTGGGTCAAGGTCTGGTCAATGCGGAGCGCGATCTCGCTCCCCTTCTCAAGCGACCCCTCAACGAGGTGGTCACGGATGATTTTTTCAGTTAAGGTCAGTCCCACTTTGTGATTCCTCCAATACTTTCAAAAGGTTGAAATAGGCGGCCTCGATGTGTGTCACAGTCAGCTTTTCGGCAGCATCAGCGTCACCGCGCACGATCGCCTCGCAGATCGCGCGGTGCTCAGCCACCGAGGCCTCCGCCCTTCCCTCGGCAAAAAGCGAGCGGCGGCGGAAATATCCGGTCTGGCGGTGCAAGCGCGAAAGGCTTGCCACCAAAATACGGCTTTGGCAAAGATCATACACCGCCTCGTGAAAGGCGTGGTCAAGCTCCTTAAGCTTGTCGGCGCCGCGCGTTAAGAAGAATTCCTGCATTTCCACATTTTCAAGCAGGGTCTTTTTCGCTTCCTCGCTCACGCGCTCGGCCGCGCGGCGGGAGGCAAGCCCCTCAATACGGCGGCGGATCTCGTAAATTTCGGCAAGATCCTCACGCGTGATCCCCACGACCACGGCGCTGCGGTTTGGCAGGGTACGCACAAGCCCGTCACGCTCAAGGCGGTGAAGCGCCTCACGCACCGGGGTGCGGGAGGCTCCGGTCACCTCCGAGATGCGTGCCTCGGTCAGGGCCTCTCCGGGGAGAAATTCGCCCGCCAAGATCTTTTCTTCAATCGCGGTATAGACCGCATTTTCAAGCGGTGTCACGGTCAATCCTCGCGGACAAAGCGGCCGGGAGCAAGATCCTCCACGATCGAGATCAGCTCCTCATCCCCCATAACGGTGGTGCGGCCGTCCTCATAGAGGGCATCCACGCGCGCCTTGATGGCCGCGACCAAGGGATCCTGCTTGGTGATGGCCGCATCGCCCTTCAGGCCATAATGCATATTCATCCAATAGGCAACCCCCGCAAGCCCCGAGGTGTTGCTGACCGATACCATCGGCGGGCGGGCAAGGATCTTCTCGGTATCAAAGATGTTATAGATCTCGGGATCCTTGATAAGCCCGTCTGCATGAACGCCGGCGCGGGTGAGGTTAAAGCTATCACCCACAAAGGGCGTCATGGGCGGGATATCGTAGCCGAGCTCGTTCTTGAAATAGTCGGCGATCTCGGTGATAACGGTGGTATCCATCCCATCGGTCGTGCCGCGGAAGGAGGCGTACTGAATGACCATGGCCTCAAGCGGCACGTTGCCTGTGCGCTCCCCGATGCCGAGCAGCGAGCAGTTAACACCCGAGGCACCGTAGAGCCAGGCCGAAACGGCGTTGGCAACACCAAGGTAGAAGTCGTTATGTCCGTGCCACTCAAGATACTCGGCAGGCACGTCTGCATAGTGGTTAAGACCGTAGATAATGCCGGGCACGCTGCGCGGCAGGGCAACGCCGGGATACGGCACGCCATAGCCCATCGTATCGCACATACGGATGCGGACGGGGATGCCCGCATCACGCGACATTTCGGTGAGTGCATTGACATAGGGAACCACAAAGCCGTAGAAATCGGCACGGGTGATATCCTCAAGGTGGCAGCGCGGCACGATCCCGTGCTCAAAGGCCTGGGCGACCACCGAAAGATAATGCTCCATTACCTCGCGGCGGCTCATCCGCATCTTCTTGAAGATGTGATAGTCCGAGCAGGATACGAGAATACCGGTTTCCTTGATGCCGATGTCCTTGACAAGCTTAAAATCCTCATCACGCGCACGGATCCACGTGGTGATCTCGGGGAACTTATAGCCAAGAGCCAGGCAACGCTCGACCGCCTCTCTGTCCTTCTTGGTATAGACGAAGAACTCGCTCTGGCGGATGATGCCCTTCTCGCCGCCGAGGCGCGCCTCAAGCTTATAAAGGTCCTCGATCTGCTTGGCGGTATAGGGTGCGCGGGACTGCTGCCCGTCACGGAAGGTGGTATCGGTGATCCAGATCTCGTCCGGCATATTCTCAGGCACGCGGCGATGGTTAAAGGCAATCATCGGCACTTGGGAATAGTCATAGAGATCACGGTACAGGTTCGGCTCCTTTACATCCTGGAGCGAATACTTGTACTGGGATATCTCAAGCAGGTTGGTATTCGGGTTCTTTTTTACCATAATAGCCTCCAAAAAAGATTGTATACAATTATACAAGTATTATATCGCGCGTGCGCGCGTTTGTCAATGGAAATCGTAAATTTTCTATAAAAACTCCAAATAAAAAAGCTCCGACTGTATGTCGGAGCGGGTGTGTATCAGATTTCCTCTTCGCTAAGGACAAGGCTACCGAAGAACTCAGGGCGGTGATAATCGGGCTTCGGCAGGTCAACCGGATTCCAAACCGAGAAATGCTTCAGGGCGGTGAGATCGCCGCACTTATAGAAGTTAGCGCGCCAGCTACCCGTACGGGTGGGGAAATACTTATCAATAAAGGTATAGGGAATAAAGTAAGAGGCCATCCAGCCCTCACCGAAGCGGACGAGGGTTTCAATGCGCAGGCCCTCTCCCGCAATATCAAGAAGGCGGCGGTCATAGCGGCTTTCACCAAGGCCGATATGCGTGACACCGAAGGGGTTGATCTCAATATTGATGTAAAGCGTTTGCTCCTCATTCGGGGTGAAGAAGAACTCCATGCAGCTGTCCTCGCAGATCTGCTCGTTGCAGACGGTGCGCTGTGCGCGCAAAGGCCACTCTGTGGTTTCAAGCCGAACCGTCACCCCCTCGGGCGAGTGGCAAAGGCGCGCCACCGTCTTGTAGGGCGAGGGGAAACAATCCGCCCAGCGGAAATCAAGCTCGGTCGCCTCGATCTTCTCCCATTTGGGATCGGTAATTGAGAGGGGGGCGGCTGTCTTTTTAATTGTATAGGCCTTCATATTCTTTCCTCACTGCTTATTATGTTTAGGTTTTAAGGGCTCGCGCGTACCGTCCGGGCGCTCTATCACCGTGCTTGAAAGCGTACCGCGCAAGGAGGCACGGTAAGCGGCAATATACTCCTCCCGCAGCGTCTTTTGCTCAATCAGCTCCTCCTCGGTAAGCGGGGCTACCTTGCTTTTTCTTGCCAGCTCGTTGATTCTGGCGATCTTCTCGGCTTCCATCTCTTACCTCACAAGCTGTAAAATGACAAAGAGGATGACGGCGGCGGCAAGACAGCCGATGCCAAGGTAAAAATAGAGAGAGGATACTTTGCCCGCCACAGCGCGCACGGTGGGGGGCGCCTCCTCCATAATGGCTTCCTCATCCTCCCAGCCGTCCTCCTCCGAAAGAGGGGCATCCTCACGGGAAATGAGGCGTGAAAGCTCATCAGCCACCATAGGCTCAGAAACCTCCATCTCGGAAAGCGCCAGAATGGCCGCATCCCGCCGTGGGCTATCGGGCGTACCGGCGATGGCATCCACAATGCTTGCACATTCGGGGCAAAGAAGCAGGGGATTTCCCTGGGCATCCATCATCAGAATGGGGGCTTCCTCCTCCCCCGGAAATTCCTTTAAGCAGACACAGCAAAGCGACATAAAAAACTCCTTTCCTGTCTTTCTACATTATTATACCCGAATCCTACGCGCTTGTCAATCGCTCCCCCTTGCATTTCCCGAAAAGATGTGATAAAGTATAGAAAAAGGAGGTGCTGTATGGAAACGAAAAAGCTGCCGCCAAGCTGTGACACCTGTATCCATCATGTGTATGATGAGGAATGCCTTTCTTATTTCTGTGATATGATGCTTGACGAGGATGAAATGCTGCGCTTTTCCTATAAGAGCAGCCGCTGCCCCTTTTATCAGTTTCGCGACGAATATATCAACGTACGAAAGCAGATATAAGCGCATACTCCCAAAAAAGCCTCCCATGGCGGAGGCTTTTATTATTTGTAGCAAAAAAAGATCCCCCGTGCACAAGGCACGGGGGACCGTGTTTTATTGGGATAAGAGATTACTGGCCCTTCTGCATATTGGGAGCAGACATGGAGCCCGTCATGGCAGCAGTCAGCACAGAGGCGGCATTCGCAGCCGCACCGGCAATCTTGATCTCGTGCGAGGCACCGCTCGCAGCAGGCGTGATGGTCACAACAGAGGTATCGCCCTGGTTGCCATTCGCGGTCATATTGCCGTTAAGATCAACACCGAACACGAGGCTACCACCAATCATGTACTGAATCTGGAGGAAATCAGCAGCCGTCACGGTGGTGTAGATGTAGAGGTCATCACCCACAGCGATCACAGAGGTGGCAATGCCGGAAGCGGTAGCGCCGGGAATCGGCTCACCGGTACCGGGATCCACAACCGTATACTCAAGCTCGTTACCCTTCGAGTAGTCGTCATCCTTCACACCGTCGGTTCCGTTGATCTCGATGTTGTAGGACTCATTCGAAAGCTGGAAGACGATAGGACCCGAACCGGCCTCCTTGAGGTAGAAGATGTTACGGTTGCCCGAGCAGTACATATAAGGTGTCAGCGCGCCCTCAAACGCGGCCCACTCAGAAGTCATCTTACCGGCAACGATGTCCTGGTCAGTCGCATACTTCGGAATGATCTCACCACTACCGTCCTTCGGAATACCGCGATCGTAATCCGCATCATCGCTTTCACCGAATCTCGTCAGGTCATTCTGCTGCACGGCAAAGAAGACGAACTCACCGGCGGTCAGCTCCCGGCCCTCGGTACGGGCAAAGTCATAACCAAGCGTACCGGTAAAGCTCTCGCTCTTGGCGGGGATCTTCAGCTCGACGACATAGCCGGTGGAAGTCTGCTGAGTGGCAGACTGGATACCGTCAAAATAGAGGGACTCTGCCTGCTTGATGGTGGTATGGTTTGGAGTAGTACCCGAATGGTTAATGGGCTGCTTGTTACGGGCATCCACCTGCACGGTCGAGTAGATCGGGTAGGTCTCGCTCTGATCGGCAAGGCTGGGCAATTCATAACCGCCAAGCTTGTAGGCAAGCTCGATCGAGTCATTCACCCAAGCATCGGGCTGGCTGAGGTAATCGGTGCTTCTCGTGCAGACGGCAGCGTCCTTCACATCGATGGCAACATAGAGGAATGCCTGCTTGTCAGCCCCCTCACCCTCTTCACCCCAAAGGGCATAGAGCGTGACACCGTTCTGAGGAATGGTCGAAACGGCTGAACCCTTGCGAATGTTGACCATATTGATCGCCTCATAGGGGCTGCCCATGGTCACACCCTCGGATTTTTTAAAGTTACCCTTGCCGTCACCGCCCTCCTGGTAGCGGGAGGTGATGCTGGCGCTGTGGAGGTACGGCGTATCGATCACACCGTCAATGGTGATACCGTCCGCCTTCAGAACCTGGGCTTCAGAGCCGAGCTTGCGAACGTGCACAATAGCGTGATGAGAGATGCCATCTTCACCCTCGAAGTTATCGGCGCCGGTAGGCTCAACATAAGTAACCGTTACCTTGTAGTAGCCCTCCTCGGTAATCACCGTGCCGGCAAAGGGCTGCGGATCCGTGCCCTTTTCATCGGCAACTCTCTCAACCTTGAAAGCGCGGTTAAGACCGTTCTTGAGCTTGCCCGAGACGACAGGGCTGGCAGACGTATCGGTACCGGCAATGTCGAGCGCGAGGTTGTCATGATAGAAGGTCTCAAAATTCTGCGTGCTGCCTACGATATTGCTCTTGTTGAGCTTAAGCTGCTCAACCGTAAAGAACCTCACAATAGGATCGGGGAGAAGGCAGAGCTTATCCGCCTCGGTAGCTCTCGAGCCCCAATCAAAGGTCGCAGTTACCTGATACTTACCGGCCGCAACAGGCTGTGCAACAGGCGTGGCACCGGCAATCGGCTGGTTGTTCGCGTCCACAGGCAAAAAGGAAAACGTGGCGGTAAAGTAGTTGTTGTGACCCGTCACCCTATAACCGGTAGAGATTTCAGTCCCCGTATAGGTGGCCTTGGTGGGATTAAACACAATCTTGGAGGCCTGGGGATGAAGCGCACCGGGAACAAGGTCACTACTGGGAGGCACTGTGGGGACATCGGGCGCTGCCGTGGTGGTGTCACCGGGAGCGGCCGTGGTGGTGTCACCGGGCGCCGTCGTAGAGGCGGCAGGATCCGTCGTGCTCTTGGGCGGCTCGGTAGTCGTATCGTCACCGTTTCCACCGCCACAGGAGGCGATGCAGAGAACGGCCACAACGAGAACCAGCACGAACATAAGCAGTTTGAAGCGGGTTTTCATAGGTTTCTCCTTTTTAAAAAGATTTTTGAATTGTTCAGGAAACAAACGTTTCTTTTCTAAAACATTATATCATAAACGCCCTCTTTTGTAAATGGGGAAAACCAAAATCGGTAGATTGCACAAAACGAAAGTCCATTTTTATAACAAAAAAGAGAGAGGCGGCGTTTTATGAGGAAATACAAGGAAAAAACGGGAGAAATTCAAGAATTGCTTCCTGCCTTTTCGGCCGTCAGAATGCGCACAGCCTCAAAGGCCAGCAGCAGCCCCGCGCAGGAGGGGACATACGCAACAGAGCCGAGGGGAATCCCCCCACCCGGCACGGTAGGTGTCTCCCTTGACGCAAGAACCCGCAAATGCTCAATACCAAGCTTTCTAAGACGGGTGCGGACGGCACGGGCAAGAGGACAGCCCGCGGTTTTTTGGATGTCGGTAAAATAGAGGGCTGTGGGATCAAGGCGATTGGCGGTACCGAGGCAGGAGAGAATGGGAATCGGGGCTGCGGGCCGCCAGGGCCCCAGCGGCACCCTCACCCCCCCCGCCCCCCCCCCCCCG
>JAZNDG010000021.1:0-33936 GCA_045587985.1 Eubacteriales bacterium
GCCACACGCGCTTATGATCATCGGCCCTCGCGGAAGCGGCCGCCGCACCCTTGCAAGGCTGCTTGCCACCGCCCTTTTTTGCGAAGCGGGCAAGGAGGCGCCCACTCTTCCCTGCGGAGTGTGCCGCACCTGCTTGCGCGCAAGGGAGGGGAATCTGCTTGATCTGCACGTGGTAAAGCCCGAGGAGGGAAAGTCCCAGCTGGGTGTTGGGGCGATCCGTGAGATCCGAAACGATCTTACCCTCTCGGCTGCCGAGGCAGATTGCCGCGTTTTCCTTATTGAGGACGCAGACAAAATGAACACAGCCGCGCAGAACGCCCTTCTCATCTCGCTTGAGGAGCCGCCAAGCGGTGTCTATTTCTTCCTGATCACCGAGCGGGAGGATGCGCTTCTCCCCACCGTGCGCAGCCGCTGTCAGGCCGTGCGGACCGAGCTTTTTGAGCGGGATGCTCTTGCGCGGTATCTGATGAAGGATGGCCGCTTTGCCACCCTTATGGCAGAGGACGAGGGGAAGGCAGAGGCGCTCCTTTCGGCGGCCGGAGGAAGGATCGGCACAGCGCTCTCGCTGCTCGATGCATCCTCGCTTGCCGAGGTTATACGGCAGCGGGAGACGGTTGGTGCCATAACAAGAGCACTCGGCGCGCGCGGAAGCGGTGCGCTTTTTGATGCACTGCGGCCGCTCGGGAACGAAAAGCGCGAGGAGCTCTGCTGTATTCTTTCACTCCTTTCGGATGCCCTGCGGGATCTTATCCTCCTTAAAAAGGAGCCAAATGCGCCGCTTGTGTATTATACCGACCGTAAGGAGGCCGAGGCCCTGGCCGAGCAGGTTGGGATCCGCCGTTTGCTCCTTTTCTTTGATGCGGTATCCGAGGCCTGCGAGGATCTTATGCGCAATGCAAACGTTTCGGTGGTGATGGCCACCCTTTTGCACACGGCGCTTTCTTGATGCATACATTTTATTGTGGTATATAGAGGTAAAAAGAAATGAGAAACAACCAAAGAAGACATTATCACGACCGCCGGCGCGATAAGAGGGAGAACACCCCCGCCCCTGAGGCCACCGCCGAGAAGGTAACCGAGAAGGAAACCGAGGAAGCATCTCCCTTTCCCACGGCAAGCACCCCTGCCGCAGAAAAAGCGCCGGATGTGGAGGTGGTGGGCGTATCCTTCCGCTCTGCCGGGAAAAAGTATTACTTTGCCCCCGGGCGCCTTACCCTGCATATGGGGGACGAGGTGATCGTGGAAACGGCGCGCGGCATGGAATTCGGGCGGATCACCATTCCGAACCGCACCGTGCCCGCCTCGGCCATTACGCCGCCGCTCCGCCTTGTCACGCGGCTTGCCACCGATCTTGACCGTGAGCGCAATGCGCGCAACCGTGAGCTGGAGGGAGATGCCATCCGCATCTGCCGCGAGAAGATCGAGCAGCACAAGCTGGAGATGAGCCTTGTGGGGGCGGAATACACCTTTGATAACTCCAAGCTCCTTTTCTACTTCACCGCCGAGGGGCGCGTGGATTTCCGCGAGCTTGTCAAGGATCTTGCATCCGTCTTTCATACCCGGATCGAGCTGCGCCAGATCGGCATCCGTGACGAGGCAAAGCTGCTTGGCGGCATCGGCGCTTGCGGCCGCCCCTTCTGCTGTGCCACCTTCCTGCCCGATTTCGTGCAGGTATCGATCAAGATGGCGAAGGAGCAGAATTTCTCCTTGAACTCGGCCAAGATCTCGGGCGCTTGCGGACGGCTTATGTGCTGCCTGCGCTACGAGCACGAGAGCTACGAGGAGGCGCTTAAGACCACGCCGCCGAACGGTGCGCTTGTCGATACACCGAACGGCCAGGGAGTGGTCATTGAAACACGACCGCTTTTGCAGCTGGTAAAGGTGCGGCTTGAGGAAAAGCCCGAGGCACCCCGCCTTTTCTCCTGTGAGGAGGTGACCGTCCTGCGCAATAAGGCTCCCAAGCCCCAAGCACAGGGCGCGGCGCCCGCGGCCGAGAAGAATGTCGAGAGAAATACCGAGAAAACCGCCGAGAAAGCGACCGAAGGAACTGCCGAAAATCGGGAGGGGAAGCCTATGCGTGAGGAGCGCTCGGGGCGCCGCTCGGGAGGCCGCCACGGAAGACGGCATCACGAAAAACAAGAAAATTCGTGAAAGCTCTTGATTTTTTTACATTCTGTGATACAATTAAACTATCAAACATACATAGGAGGATTCAGAAATGGCATATGTGATTACCGATGACTGCCTCGCCTGCGGCGCCTGCGCTGACGGCTGCCCTGTGGACGCCATCGTTCCCGGTGACGACAAGTACGTGATTGACGCCGATAAGTGCATCGATTGCGGCAGCTGCGAAGCAACCTGTCCCGCTGAGGCCATCAAGCCCGCGAACTGACCGGTAAGGGCGGAGGGTTTTCCTCCGCCTTTTCTTTTTCCTATGATGAAAGAATACAAGGAACACCTGTTCGGCGAGCTTTCGATCCGCCATCTGCGCGGCGCCACCTCCACCACGACCGATGCACTTTTGCTGGCCGCCTTTCTGCCAAGGGTTGAAGGCGAGGCCGCCGAGCTTGGGGCAGGCTCCGGGATTGTATCGCTCCTTGCGGCAGCCCGTGGGCGCTTTTTGCATGCCGACCTATATGAGCGCGCAGGCGAGCTGTGTGCGCTCCTTACAAGAAACGTGGAGGAAAACGCGCTTTCCGCACGCCTTACGGTGCACAATACCGATATCCGCACGCTTTCGGGTGCACGCTACCTTTCGGTGTACGCAAACCCGCCGTACAGACGTGCGGGAGAGGGCAAGGGGGCAGAAAATCCGCTGGCCGACCTTGCGCGCTTTGAGCGTGCCGGAACGCTTGCCGATTTTATAGCGGCGGCAGAGCGCATTCTTTTGCCCAAGGGTATCTTATCGCTCGTATTGCCGATGGGGCGGCTTACCGATGCGCTGGCGGCTCTTTGTGCCCACGGCCTCTGCCTTACCGAGCGCGTGACGGTCTATCCCTATCCGGGCGGCATTCCAAAGCTCGTGCTTTTGCGTGCGGCAAGAGAGGGGAGCCTGCCGCTTCTTAGGCGTTTTACCCTTGCCGAGGAAAAGGGCGGCAAGCCGACAGCGCAAGCGCGCGCCCTTTATGAAGAAGGAATCCTTTTGACCGAGGGAGATACAGAATGAAAGAAAAGAACAAAGTGGAGGGGGCAACCCTTTATCTGGTTGCCACACCGATCGGGAATCTTGCCGATCTTTCGGACCGTGCGAAAAAGGTCCTCTCGGAGGTTAGCTTTGTGGCGGCCGAGGACACGCGCAACACCCGTGCCCTCCTTTCGCATTTCGATATCCACCGTGAGCTTATCAGCTACCACGAGCACAACAAAAAGGAGAGCGGCGCGCACATCGTATCGCGCCTCCTCGCAGGAGAATCCTGCGCGCTCGTGACCGATGCCGGTATGCCCGCCGTCAGCGATCCGGGTGAGGACCTTGTGCGGCTGGCAAGCGAAGCGGGGCTTTCGGTTACCTGTGTGCCGGGCGGCACGGCGGCTGTGACGGCACTGGCCCTTTCTGCCCTGCCCACCGGGCGCTTTGTCTTTGAGGGCTTTCTGCCGACCGAGAAGAAGGAGCGTGCCGCACGGATCGCGGCACTGGCAAGGGAGGAGCGTACCGCCATCCTTTACGAGGCGCCCCACCGCCTGCAGAAAACGCTTGGAGAGCTTGCTTCCGCCCTTGGCGGTGCACGCCCGCTTTCTCTTGCGCGCGAGCTGACCAAGCTGAACGAGGAAATCGTGCGTACCACGCTTGGGGAGGCAGAAGCGTATTTTAAGGCAAACGAGCCGCGCGGTGAATTCGTCCTCGTGCTTGGGGGGGCTACCCCCGAGAAAACGGTGGCGGCCTGGGAATCGCTCACCCCGCGCCAGCACGTAGATGCTTATATCGAGGGCGGTATGGAACGCATGGACGCCATCAAGGCCGCCGCGCGCGATAGAGGCGTTTCGAAAAGTATTCTTTACAAAATCCTGCAAGAGGATGGGGAAGCATGAAAAAACGGCCACCCATCGGTTGCGATCCTGCAGGCCGCGCCCGATTTCCCTTCCCCTGCCCCGCTTTATAAAGGCCCCTCGAGGTAGCGCCGTGCAAGGGGGCACGCGCCTTGTCAGAGAGGGCTTTTGTGCAAAGATAAAAAGAGCTGTATGCGTTTTGCATACAGCTCTTTTTATGTCCTTTTGAAGGATCGCCTCTCATTCCACAATAAAGGGAGCAAGCTTTGCAAAGAGAGCGGGATCCTCATCGTGCGCGGTGAGCTTGATCGGATTCAGAAGATCCAGGCTGAAGATACCCATGATCGACTTGGCATCCACCACGTAGCGGCCCGAGGAAAGATCCACATCGGTCGTGGCAGAGGTGACAATATCCACAAGGGTACGGACGTCCTGAATGGTGGAAAGACGGATCATACAGCTTTTCATTGGTCGGTTCCTCTTTTCTTGTTTTCTTTGGTTTCATTATAGCAAACGAGAGCGCGTCTGTCAAGGAAATTCTTTCTTGATCAGCCGTCAATTTTCGCATATTCCGCAGCGGCAGTGCGGAGGGCCGAAAGAACGCGGCAGCGCAGATCGCTTGGCGAAAGGATGCGGATATAGCGTGCATACTGAAGCGCCCAATATTCCATTGCACCGGCCGATGCGCGCACACGCACACGGTAAAGGTCCTCTGCTCCCCCATCCTTTTTGATTTCGGCGCCCTTGCCGAACCAGTCGATCACCTGGTCGATGAGCCAGCCGGGGGTGGTGAAGGTGATGGGCACAGGGCGCTCTGCCACCATATAGGGAAGCCCTGTGGTAAGCTCGCGGTCATCAAGCCCACCCTCATAGCCGGAAAGAGTACGCAGCGGCACGGCAGGAATGCCAAGCCGGCAGACCGCAGACATCTTATCCATGCGGAAAAAGGCGATCTTTTCATAGGTGTCGGTATATCCCATCAGATAATAGTGCTGGTTTTGCAATATCATCCGATAGGGGCTGACCGTGTGCTCCGAGCTTTTATGGAGGCGCTTATCGGGACCGTATTTGTTATAGGTAAAGGAGATGCGCTTTCCCGCTTCGATCGCCCCATCCGCCACCTCAATGGCGTAAAAGAGCTGGCTTTGCGCGTTTTTTGTCCCCTCCCCCGCAAGAGTAGCGGCCACGTGGTTGCGGTGCGTGCGGAAATAACGGCCGCCGAGAGAAGCGAGCTTATCGGCCAGCGCGCGGGATTGGGTGGGGTTAATATGGCGCGAAAAGAGCACGCTGTCAATCAGAAGACGGAGCTCTCCCGGCTCAAAGGTGCGCTCACCGAGGTAATACCCCCCCGCCGTATGCAGAATGTCATACCCTGCCTCCGAAAGGAGCAGAAGATTCCGCCCGATGGCCTTGCGCTCAAGGAAAATCCCATGCCGCTCCCGCAAGAGCTCTGCCAGCGCCTCCTGGGTGAGAGGATGCTCCGCATCACTCTCCTCCTCCAGAATACGGAGGAGGTAGATAAGAGCCAGCTTTTTCGGCTCGGACACCTGCATCATGCCCCCATCTCCTTCCTTCATTTTTTCATTTCCCGATACGGCAAGGCCGTAAAGCCACACCTTTCATAAAGGGCGACCGCGCCGCGGTTTTCATCCTCCACCTCAAGGCGAAGGAGCGCCCCCTTATATTTGTCGGCAATATACTCGATGCACGCCCGCCCGATGCCAAGGCCGCGGTAGGGTGCGGCAATATAAAGATCCTCGATCCAGATGCAGGGCTTTCCGAACTCGGTCGAAAAGCTTTTGGCGATCATCATATAGCCCAAAAGCTCTGCTTCCCCCTCCACGACATATCCCTCAAGATAAGGGGATGCGGCAAGGCAGGCTTCTATGTCATTTACAAAAATCTCCTCCGAGCCGTTTGTATAAACAGCAGGGGATGCATAAAACTCCCGCATCATAGAAAGGACGGCTGTCTGATCGGCCGCCTTTATTTTTCTGATCCTACCGTTCATACGGCCACCTCCCACATCAGTCTTCATAGGGACGGATGCGGAGAGTAGCACCCACCTCCTCGCAAACCCTTTGGCACTCGGCCTGCTCCTTGGGGGTCGTGACAACATCCACAACCGTCATGATGACCGAGGGAACGTAGCGCGTGCAAGCCTTTGCGAAGTGCAGCATGGCCTCATACGAGCCAATACCGAATTTCGGGCGGCAGACCCGGAGATATTCCTCCTTGCTCGTTGCGTTCAGGCTGATCGAAACAACGTCAATAAGCCCAAAAAGCTTTGGGGCGGTCGGCTCATTCCATATAAGATCCGCAAGGCCGTTTGTGTTGATGCGGATGGGAATATGGCTCTTTGCCCGAATATATTTTGCCACCTCAAGCAGGTCAAAAAGGCGTTCGGTGGGCTCACCGTAGCCGCAGAAAACCAGCTCGCTGTATTTCGAAAGGTCGTGCGTATCGATGCTTGCACACACCTCCTGCACGGTGGGCTCCCGGTCAAGCCAGAGAGGGGCCGAGCCGTACACGCTGTCCCGATTCTGCCGCAGGCAGAAGGTGCACGCGCAGGGACAACGGTTTGTCATATTCACATAGAGCCCTGTTTTTACAGGATAGGTAATGGTCATCATAGGTTTTCTCCGTCAGCCTTCTTTCCCCCTTTGCAGGGCATCCTTTTGTCCGGCAAGCTGTCTTTTTTGCATTATACCACAAAAGAGCCCCAAAGTAAATAGGCCCGAAAGGCAAAAAGCCCCGCCCGGGCAAGGCTTTTCCAAAGCAAGAGATCTTCATCAATCGAAAAAACAACACCCACAAAGGAGTGGGTGTTGTAGAAAGCAAATGTTGTTTTTATCTCTTGGAGTTTTAAGAACACCGTTTGATATCGTGAATAACGTGAAATATCGTGTGATATCGTGCGTATCGTTTGATAAAGTGTTGCACCAACTTTGCACCAACTCACACCAACACCTAACGTCTATTCAGCTCGACAAATTGGAATTTGTATGTCAACCAATATAAATTTATTTACCTTTATTGAACCAATCAATGTAGTCAAAATCATCATAATGCTTTCTTATCGAAAAAAAGCTTTTATAATCGAAGCACATCCCTACACTTTCTTTGGTTTCCCAGCCCTTTAGATAATAAGCTGATTTAAGCTCGGGATATGGTACATGAGTGAATACGACTTTGTTCTTATATGGTAATGCCTCAAAATCACACAGATTTTGATAACTGCAACCATCTCTGTCAGTAAACATAATAAATAGATTATTAAAATTTATGCGTTTTGTACGTTCAACCCATTTTTCCTTCGCCATTTCCTTTGTTGCGTAGTGCTGAAAATAAATTCGCACATCATCAAGGAGTCCAATAGGATAGGAAATATTAGGTTCCTCAACAAATGTCATTTCACAGCTCAAATAATGGCTGATATTAGAGAGCAATCGGATAAAATCATCAGGTTTTATCCAAAGATTGACAAAAGGGCTATTGAACCTGAGGCCCAAATCATGTAAAAGAAGAGCACCATTACAATTACTTGCAATAATAGAAAAGTTGTTATTTTTCAGCTTTCTTGCAATGATTTTATTGTATGCTTTCCGGATGCATAATTTGATTTTTATAATACCGCTTTTGATTTTTCTCACAATATAATTCCTTTGTGCAAATACAAGTTTATTTATCAGTTGTATTATACCATAATTTTTCAAAAAGTAAATAGAACGGCTTAATTCTTTACAAATTGAACCGCCCTTTTTGATTATAGCAAATCGTGTTCGATAGATTCAGCCATTTTGGCTTTATACTCTTTGAAGATATGAACGTAGATATTAGAGGTGATTTCAGTATTGCAATGACCGAGGTGCTCGGAAATTGCCTTAACATCATAACCGTTATTGATAAGCAAGCTGGCGTTACTGTGTCGGAGTCCGTGAACGCTCAAAGACGGCATAAGCTGTTGCTTTAAGTTCTGTTTTTTCGTGCCATATTATAGCCCCCCTTTCTGTCGAAGTTATTAAGTAGAAAATGACCACCTTTTCGCATTTTAGGGTGCACGAAAGTGTAGCTAAACGATACCCCTATAATGATGAAATTGCCAACGCTGCCGGCGTTGCTAATTTCTGCGTTGTAGGCATACGCCTACTTGTTTGCGTATGTAGAAGCGTAGTTTGCGTTTCAAATATTCAACTCAAACTCCGTTTCTACATACAACGCCAAAATGTAGGTTTTGATTCTTTTGGAATAAAAAAGGCACACCAAAAATTGAGTGTACCTTCTTTTGAATTTGCCGTGTGCTTGTGCCGTTTCACTTGCACCAAAACTCACGCCAAAATAAACTTGCACCAAATTTGCACCAAAGGCAAATTTCCTGCAAAAGAAAAACCCCGAAAACCGTTGTGGTATCGGGGTTTTTTGATAATTGCCGTAAGGCTGTAATTATCTCTTGGAGAACTGCGGTGCACGGCGGGCAGCCTTGAGACCGTACTTCTTTCTCTCCTTCATACGAGGGTCACGAGTCAGGAAGCCGGCAGCCTTGAGAGCCTTCTTGTAGGAAGCCTCGTCAGCAGCGACAAGGGCGCGGGCAAGACCGTGACGGATGGCGCCGGCCTGGCCGGAAAGACCGCCACCGGTGACGGTGCAGATGATGTCAAACTTGCCAACCGTATCGGTAACACCGAAGGGCTGGTTGATGATGAGCTTGAGGGTCTCAAGACCGAAATACTCATCAACATTCTTGCCGTTCACGGTGATGGCACCGGTACCGGGATAAAGACGGACACGGGCGACAGACTTCTTTCTTCTGCCGGTGCCGTAGAAATAGGGCTTTGCACTCTGATACATTGTCTTTTCTCCTTTCTCGTTGCTTAGTCAACCGCGATGGGCTGCTGGGCGGCGTGGTTGTGGGTGGGGCCCGCAAAGACCTTGAGGCGGGTGATGGCCTTATCGCCGATCGAGTTGTGCGGGAGCATCCCCTTGACGGCCTTGGTCATAGCGAACTCGGGCTTCTCGGCCATCAGCTTGCGATAGCTGACCTCCTTGAGGCCGCCGATGTAGCCGGTGTGACGGTAGTAGAACTTCTGGTCAAGCTTCTTACCCGTGAGGATCGCCTTATCTGCGTTGATGATGATGACAAACTCACCGCAATCAACGTGGGGGGTGAACTCGGGGCGATGCTTGCCGCGCAGGATGGTAGCGGCGGCCGCAGCGGTCTTGCCAAGGGGCTTGCCGGCCGCGTCGATCACATACCACTTGCGGCTAATGGTTTCTTTTTTAGCCATGAATGTGGACATTTTGATTCCTCCGTTTTTGATGTTCATTTTTTCAAGCCCTGTCATTATAACATAGACAGTATCGCTTGTCAAGCGTTTTGGGGAAAGAAAAAGGAGCAATTTTGCGATTTTTCGAAATTGCTCCTGTTTTCTTCCGTTTTCTCTTGTTTTCTTCTGTTTTCGTAATTTAGAAAATGCGTTATTCAGCCCGCAGAGGACGGCGCATCAGCCTCTTTAATACCGCGCTTGGCGCCATGTTCCCAAAGAGGACGTCATAGACTCCCTCGACAATCGGCATCTCAACGCCGATGCTTCTTGCATCCTCCGCCACCGTACGGCAGCTCTCAAGCCCCTCTACCGTGAAGCTGATACCCGACAGTGCCGCGGCACTGTCGGCCTCGCCAATAAGCCGCCCTGCGCGATAGTTGCGCGAATGGGAGCTAAAGCAGGTAACGATCAGGTCGCCCACCCCCGCAAGACCGAAGAAGGTCTCGCGACAGCCGCCCTTGGCCTCCCCATAGCGCACGGTTTCAACCAAACCGCGGGTGATCAGCGCCGCCTTGGCGTTATCCCCGTAGCCGAGCCCTGTGAGCATACCCGAGGCGAGCGCAATGACGTTTTTAATGGCAACGCCGTACTCGGCCCCTACCGTATCGGCCGCCACATAGACACGGAGGTAGTCGCAGGAAAAGGCGCGCTGCACGTCCTTTGCTGCCAGCATATCCCCCGAAACCGCCACCACCGAGGTCGGCATACGAAGCACGACCTCCTCGGCATGGCTCGGGCCGATGAGCGAGATAGGGCCGCGGAAGGCGCTCTCCGCAAATGCATCCGCAAGGGCGACCGAAAGGCGCTTGCCCGTGCCCGGCTCAAAGCCCTTGGCGGCGTTGACAAGCAGCGTTTTCGGCGTAAGCAGAGGAGAAATCAACGGATAGATATCGGGAAAAGCACGGCTGGGCACCGAGATCAGAATAAGATCAAGCTCTCCCGAAAGGTCAGAAAGCGAATCGGCCACCGCAAGGCGGTCGGTAATGGGGGTGTCCCCAAAATAGCGGGTATTGCGCCCGCGGCGAAGATCCTCTCTCTCGGAGGGGTTGCGCCCCCATACTGTCACCTCATGGCCGTTATCGGCAAGCACCTGCGCAAGGGCGGTGCCCCATGAGCCCGAGCCTACAACAAGCGCCCTCATTTTTCCGAAAGGGGCAGAACGATCGCCTCGCGCGTGCTTGCAAGCGGGCGCAGGGTGATACCCGCGCTCTTCAGCATACGCTTGGAGGCAACCGTGCCGGGTGTTGCGGCGTATTTATCCGAAAGATACACGATCTCGCGGATGCCACTCTGGATAATGGCCTTGGCGCATTCATTGCACGGAAAGAGCGCCACGTAAATGCGCGAGCCGGCAAGAGGGCGGCCGCCCGCATTCAAAATGGCATTGAGCTCTGCATGCACCACAAAGGGGTATTTCGTGCAGTTCTGGTCCGCCCCCTCACGGTCCCAGGGAAATTCATCGTCCGAGCAGCCCTGCGGAAAGCCGTTGTAGCCGGTGGAGAGGATACGGTTGTTTTCGTCCACAATGCAGGCACCCACCTGCGTGTTCGGGTCCTTGCTGCGCATCGAGGCAAGCAGGGCAACCCCCATAAAATATTCGTCCCAGGAAATGTAGTCGCTACGCTTCATACGAAACTCCTTACGGTCATGATGCTTTTATTGTATCACATCCGAAATCGAATTTCCACCCTTTTTGTAAAAAAGGGGGTGACAACCTTTATACAAGATAATCCTCAAAGGAAACAGCACCAAAATCCGAAAGCGCAAGGTCGGCAATCCTGCTTGCCTCCTCCCATCTTTCTTCATTTCGGGTGTCCCGCACCGCCACCGTAAAAAAGCCCGCTTCCTTCGCGCACTTTACAGCATAAAGGGCGTCCTCAAAGACAGCAGTCTCCTCCTTCGCTGTCCCGAGGGCGGCAAGCGCGCGCTCATAGATCACGGGGCGATCCTTGCGCGCCCCCACCTCGCTGCAGGTGAAGGTATGGCTGAAATAATGCAGCATTCCGAGGCGTTCAAGAACAGGGGTAAAGAGGGCGCGGTCGGTCATGGTGGCAAGCGCGATTGGGATGCCGCGGCTCTTAAGAAGCGCAAGAAGCTCTCGGGCGTGCGGCTTTGGCTCTACCCTTTTATATTGCTCTGCCACCACAAGATCGATGCCGGCTCTCAGCTCCTCGGCACTCTCGCAAAGGCCGAAGGTATCCTTTAAATAGAGGACCGCCTCGCCAAGCGGCAGGGTGGCAATATCCCTTTCAAGATGTACAGGGGGTGTGATCCCGCGGTAAAGAAGATAATTTGTGGCAAAGCGGCGCCAGACGAACATCGAATCAAGCAGCGTGCCGTCAAGGTCAAAGACGGCAGCGCGGATACGGCCTTTTTTCATTGTATAGTTTTCTTTACCTTTCTTTAAAGCGGTGAGAAACGGCTGCGGCATGGATAGAAAAAAGCACTGCATGGCAGTGCTTTTTTCTGGTGGGAGCGGGTGGATTCGGACCACCGAAGTCAGTGACAACAGATTTACAGTCTGCCCCCTTTGGCCGCTCGGGAACGCTCCCATATGAAATTTCTGGAGCTGGTGGACGGACTCGAACCCCCGACCTGCTGATTACAAATCAGCTGCTCTACCAGCTGAGCTACACCAGCATTCCACCGGCAACATTGAGATTATAGCATACGCTTCCTTGCTTGTCAAGGGTTTTTTTGCTTTTCCGAAAAACTTTTTTCTCCCTCCCGGTGCAGGTGGGAGAAAAAAGGAAAGTGATCGCCTGCGGATGAGCGGACCGCGAGGATTTGCCGCGCTGTCGCAGAAGATCCTTTCCCAGCCGGGCGGCAAGACCACAAGAGCCGCCCGATCCAAAGAGGGCAAGCGCGCGGCACGCCGGAGGATCCCCCCCGGATTTTGCAACGCGCCCCCCCGATGGGGTCTTATTCCCCGAGGGCGCCCTGCTTGCGGTAGCGCAGAGGGGGAACGCCCACGTTTTCCTTAAAGAACTTGGTGAAATAGTTGTAATCACGGATGCCGACACGCGCGGCAATCTCCCTGACCGGCAGATCGGTCGTGGAGAGAAGCTTCTTGGCCTCACCGATCCTGACCGAGATGATATAGTCCCCAATCGGCATTTTGAACCACTCGTGCGCGATGGCGTACAGCTTATTCTTTGAAACGGCAAAGCGGTTGCAAAGATCCCTGACCGAGATCGGCTCCTCAATGTGCGTGAGAATGTATTCCTCGATCTGCGAAGCAAGGGTGTTGTAGCCGATCTCGATATACTGCGAGAGCCAGAGGTAGCGGGTAGCCATCTTGAGGATGGAGGCGGCGGCGGCCGTCTTCTCCCCATCGTAGGGCACAAGCTTATCGTATTCTGCAATCAGCTCATCGGGATCGACACGGATCTCATCTCCGAGCTTCAAGAGCAGCTCACGCGTTTCGGGGCGGGGATCCACCGTCACCTGTCCGAACATGATATACCCCATTACGCTTTCCTTAAAGCGGATGGGGATGGCGGTGTCAAGAAGCCCCGCATGACAGGTATGGGTGGCAGGCATACCACGCTCGGCCGACTCGGCACACAGCCGCTTGTCGCTCTCATAGCACCTGCGGGCCCCCTCGGGCGAGGATTTAACAAGACGGCAAAAGCCACACATTTCCTTTGGCTGGTAGGAGAGCTGATTAAATTCGGCATCCCAAATACTCACGGTAAGGCCGGTCAAGCGGTAAAAATCAAACAGCAGCCGATCAAGACGGTCGATATGAAAGTTTACGAGCATATACATCACCTCACCCTCATTATAGCACTGCAAAAGGCCGAAATGCAAGAGGGAAATCCCATCTTTTTGTCATCTTTTCTCTAAAAGCGAGAAGATTTTGCGGTTTTTTGCGAAAATGATACCTATCCTTCCGCCTCTTTTTATTGTATGATATACAGTAGAGAAATCTCTATATTACATATTTGGGAGGCTTTTTATGAAAAAAACGACCTTTGCACTGTTCTTTGGCAACCGCGGCTTCTTCCCCGGTGAGCTGATTGCAGACGCACGCCGCGACCTGATCGCCGCTTGCGAGAGCGCCGGCTACGGCACCCTTGTGATGGATGAATCGCTCACCCGCTACGGTGCGGTGGAGACCATCACCGAGGGGAAGCAGTTTGCCAATTTCCTTGAAGAGCACCGCGGCGAATATGACGGCGTCATCCTTTCTCTGCCGAACTTTGGCGATGAGAACGGTGCCATCGTGGCCCTGCGGGATGCGGGTGTTCCGATCCTTGTACAGGCGTTTCCCGATACTATGGATAAGATGGACTTTGCCCACCGCCGTGACGCGATGTGCGGCAAGATGGCCATGTGCAACCTTTTGCGCCAGGCCGGCATCACCTACTCGCTTACCAAGCAGTTCTGCATCGATCCTCTGGATGCGGAGTTTGCCGAGGAGCTGCACCGCTTTGCCGGTATCTGCCGCGTAGTCGGCGGTATGCGCCGCTTTACGGTCGGCGCGATCGGCGCGCGTACCACCGCCTTCAAGACGGTGCGCTGTGACGAGATCGCCTTCCAGAAAATGGGCGTGACGGTGGAGGCCATTGATATGAGCCGTGTGTTTGCCGAGATGGATGCACTCGCCGAAGCTGATTTTGCCGAAAAGAAGGCGCTTTATGCCTCGCTTTCCGACTTTGGTACCTATCCGCCCGAGAAGCTTGAGAACATTGCCCGCCTTGGCGTGGTGATCGACCGTCTTATTGAGGAATTCAAGCTGGATGCCATTGCGATCCGCTGCTGGGATGAGCTGCAGAAGCGCTACGGCGTTGCCCCCTGCCTGATCCTTGGCGAGCTCAACGAGCGCGGCATTTGCGCCGCCTGCGAGCTTGACATCACAAACGCCGTTATGATGCGTGCTGTCGGCCTTGCCGCCAACCACCCCGTCATGCTGCTCGATGTCAACAACAACTACGGAAAGGATCAGAACAAGGTCATCTTCTTCCACTGCGGTCCTGCCCCCGCCTCCTTAATGCGTGGCCGCGGCAAGATCGAGGAGCATCTGATGTTCAAGAAGTCCTACGGCGAGGGCACCGGCGTTGGCATCAACAAGGGCAAGTACATTGTGGATGATGTAACGGTTGGCAGCTTCAAGACCGAAAACGGCAAGCTGTGCGCCTTTGTCACCGAGGGGCGTCTGACGGATGATGAGCTGCCCGATGCTTTCTTCGGCTGCGGCACGGTGTTCGAAAAGGAGAATGCCGGCGATATGCTGAACTACATGGCAAGAAACGGCTACCGCCACCACGTGGCCATCACCCGCGGCCATGCGGGCGCGGCTGTGCTTGAGGCCTTCCGCGATTACCTCGGCTATGAGATCGATATGATTTAATAAGGAGGATATACACCATGAACAAGCTCGGTATTTTCGTAAACTTCTGGGAAAAGTCCTGGACCATCAACTACCCCTACTACATTGACAAGGTCGCAAGACTCGGCTATGACATCCTCGAGTTCCAGGCGCAGCCTCTGCTTGAAATGGATGACGAGGCCTGCCGCGCCATCAAGCGCCATGCGGACGATGCCGGCATCAAGCTTTCCTACAGCCTCGGTCTTAACATGAAGTATGACGTGGCCAATCCGGACGACACCATCCGTGCGGGCGGTGTTGAATATCTCTCGAACATCGTGCGTAAGATCGCCGTGATGGAGGGTGAGCTCTTCTCGGGCGTCACCTACGCCGGCTGGGGTGTTCCCTCTTACTTTGTCGATGAGGCCGAAAAGGAGCGCCTCTTCGCCCGTAGCGTGGACAGCATGCAGAAGGTCATGAAGATCGCCGAGAAGGAAGGCGTGACGGTCTGCTGTGAGGCGGTCAACCGCTTTGAATCTCCCCTTGTCAACACGGCGGCCGAGGCCATCCGCTATGCGGATGCCGTCAACAGCAACAACATCGGCATTCACCTCGATACCTACCACATGAACATTGAGGAAAACAACATCGGCGATGCCATCCGCCTTGTCGGCTCGCGCCTCCGCCACTTCCATACCGGTGAGAACAACCGCAATGTGCCCGGCCGCGGTCATCTCAACTGGGACGAGATCTTCTCTGCCCTTGCCGAGATCGGCTACAAGCGTGACATCGTTTCGGAGCCCTTCCTCCAGATGGGTGACGAGGTGGGCTATGACATCCGCGTCTGGCGCCCGATCCTTGAGAACCCCACCGAGGAGCGTCTGGATGCCGAGGCAGCCTATCTCCTTGATTTCACCCGCGGCATGATGGCCAAGTATGGCATGAAATAAGGGCGGCACCACAAGGAAACAGAAAAGAAAAGCGGCATTCGCCGCTTTTTCTTTTTACCTCATCCGCCACTCACGGAAGAGCACCATCAAGCAGGTGAGGAACGAGGAGCTTTTTCTTCTGCTTTTCAGCATATTTCATCGCTGTGTAAGCGCCACCCAAGGCCCGCTCTATATACGCGATTACAAGATCGGATTGCTCGACCATCCATCGGTTTTTCTTTGTAATCGCCGCCTTATGATGTGCGCCGTACACCCCTTCCGGAATGAGGATATGATCGTAATATTTTTTCATAATACGCAAGGTTGGCCACCGTATAAGGTAGGACTAACGTGATATCGCTGTTATCCGCTCTCATACTCCTTCGTGTACGCTTGATAACCGATACAGCATATTCGTCAAACTCTCCCGCTCTACCGATAAGAAACGTCACATACGGCTGCGTGATCAAGAGCTCTCTTACAATCGGAGATAACCAATCCTCCAGCCGTCCAAGGTCATCAACCTCTCGATGACCAAATAAAGAAACGGTAAAAACCTCCATACGCGCCCCGATCCGCTGCTATAAGCACAGTTTTTTCAAAAAACATATTTATAGTATATACCGTTTCGGGAAAAATATCAATAGTCTGTGGAAATTCCATTTTCGTGCTTATAGACTATACATAGTACGATCATAGGTGGAAAGAAACGATGCATGATATTACAAAGGCCCTGGGGCAGCGGATCAGGAATTACAGAAACGAAAAACGGTTGAGCCAGGAGAAGCTTGCCGAGCTTTCGGGATGCCATCCTACCTACATCGGGCAGATCGAGCGCGGGGAGAAAAACGCCACGATTGAAAGCATCGCCAAAATTGCCTCCGCCTTGGGCATTCCGCTGGCGCAACTTTTTGAAAAGCTGGATGTACAAGAGGGCGGCGAACGCAGCATCCCTCTGGCATGCTATGAATTTTTCTCTGCAAAAACAGGCGAGGAGCAGGAGCAGCTTTACCGCATTTTGCTCGAAATGGACAGATATAAGAAATATTAAACGGCAAGAGGCCATCCGTTTGACGGATGGCCTCTTTTTGTGACGGGAGCGGAAGAACCTTCCCGTTTTTTGTTGCGGCAGTTTTTGCTTCTGCAGGAAGCATTCTTACGCACTGCGAAGTGCCTCAATGGGATTCATGCGGGCGGCACGGCGGGCGGGCAGAAGCCCGAACACCACACCGACAAGCAGGGAGAATCCAACAGCGAGGAATACGGTGGCGGGGTTGTAGATAAAGGCATAGCCGATCAGCACCGAGGCAAGATACGAGATGCCGACACCGACAGCAACGCCGATCACGCCGCCCACAAGGCTGATGATCACCGCCTCTGTGAGGAATTGCAGAAGGATCACCCCGGGGCGTGCGCCGAGCGCCTTGCGAAGGCCGATCTCGGAGGTGCGCTCCGAAACCGTGACCAGCATCATATTCATAATGCCGATACCGCCGACCACCAGCGCGATAACCGCAATACCCGCGAGCATACCGAGCACAAGGTCGGTGATCGTGAGCACCATATCGAGGATCTCCTCCTGGTTGACGATGGCATAGCCTGCGCCGTTTGCACTGTTGAGAAGGGTGGCGCAGAGCTCACCCACGCGAAGGATAACCTCATCGGTATCCTCGCCCGAACCGATCACAACGTCAAAGCCGGAGGGCAGGCCCATCTCAAAGGTTTCAATGGCCGCCGTATAGGGGACGATCAGGGAATTATTGCCCGACACGTCAAGCCCCACGAGCTTATTCATGACACCGATCACGGTCAGCTCGACATTATTGACCTTGATAACCTCGCCTATGGGCGAATAGTTGCCGTACAGCTTTTGCCAGAGCTCGTAGCCGAGCACACACACATTGGTGCGGTAGCGCACATCATCCACCGTAATGCTGCGACCGAGCAGCATACCGGTATCCCGCGTATAGGCCGAGAAATAGTAGTCGTTGACACCCATCACCCGCCGCGAGGTCGTATGCACACCGTCATACTTACTCTTGGTAAGCTCGGGCATCAGGGTCAGAACGCGGTTGCCCGAGAGCGTGGGAGAAACACCGTCCACCCCCGGCAGGGCGGCAAAGCGATCAAGCTCCTCCCCCGTAAAGCCGCGCTTGACGGTACGGTCGGTAATCGTGACGGTGGCACGGTTGCCGCCAAGCCCCGAGAGCTGGTCAACCACCGAGTTGGTCACGCCCTGACCGATGGTCAGAAGGGCGATGATCGAGGAGATGCCGATGATCACACCGAGCATGGTAAGGAAGGTACGCATGGCATTGGCACGGAGATTGGAAAAGCTCATGCGAATGGTATTAAAAAGCATCCGTGCACCCCCTTACTCTGCCATCAGCGCCGCATACTCCTCGGCGCTGTAAAGACGGCCGTCAAGAATATAGACGGTGCGGGAAGCATAGGAGGCAACCTTCTTGTCGTGGGTGATCATCACAATGGTGATACCCTCCGCATTCAGCTCACGGAAGATATCCATGATCTGCGCACCGGTCGCGCGGTCAAGCGCACCGGTCGGCTCATCGGCAAGCAGGATGCGCGGACGGGTAACGAGCGCACGCGCGATCGCCACACGCTGCTGCTGACCGCCCGAAAGCTGTCTTGGCAGGTTGTTTGCCTTATCAAGGAGCCCCACCCTCTCGAGCTCGGCACGGGCACGCGCAATGCGGGCGGCCTTGGGCACCTTGGCGTAAATGAGGGGGAGCATGACATTATCGAGCGCACTTAAGCGCGGCAGAAGGTGAAAGCTCTGGAATACAAAGCCGATCTCGCGGTTACGCAGACGCGCCATATCCCGCTCGGCAAGTCCCGCAACCGAGCGGCGGCCGAGGGTATAGGTGCCACCGTCCGGCACGTCAAGACACCCGATGACGTTCATCAGAGTGGATTTGCCCGAGCCGGAGGGACCGAGGATGGAAACGAACTCCCCGCGCTCCACGGAAAAGGTGATGCCGTGCAGAACCGGGAAGGACACATCCCCCATCCGATAGGATTTGGTGATATCCTGAAGCGAAAGGATGGGGGCAGGAGCACCCGTGCTCATCAGAAGAGCGAGCCGATCAGAGAGGATTCGGCCGTGTAGCGCAGAACGTCACCCTCGTTCAGCGTATAGCCGTCCGCCGCTGTAACGGCGGCATCGGTTCCCGTTGAAAGCGTGATCCTGATATAGACACGCTTCTCCTTCTTTTCGGAATCCAGAACCACCACATACGGCTTCTTATCGTCATCGTAATAGATGCACTTTGTGGGCACAATGAGGCTATCGTTCACCACCGTTTTCTGCACCGTGACGGTAACAGAATAGGAAAGAAGCTCCTCCTTGCGCACGTTGTTGGCAAGGTCAATGCCAAGGTAATGCACCGTTTCATCCGAAAGATAGGGATCGTAGTAGGTATAATCCCCCTTTTCGGTCCCATCTGCCTTTTCGGTGATATCGGGGAACACAAGACGGGCCATCAGGGTAAAATAGGTAACGCCCGAGCTTGAGGCAGCATCCCCGATCCTCACGATCTCGGCGATCAGCTCACGCCCCGAAAGCGGGTTGACCGACACGGCAGCATACACACGCTCATCGTTTCTCATACGGGCATCGATCCCGGCCACATCATACTCCGAGAGCACAAGGGATACGAATTTTTCCTCATACGTCACGGTGAAAAGGTTGTTATCAAGGATGAGAATATCCCCCTCGTTCCAGGAAAGGCTTGAGAGGGTATAGGAAAGCTCATCGAGATAGCTCATCTCGGAAAGCAGCATATCGGCGATCCTATCGGTCGTGACCGTGACAGCGGCAGCCTCATCCACACGCCAGAAATCCTCGGGGAATTTAGAGGGATCAAGGCTTGACCCACCGTCCCGCAGAAGGAGCGAGAGCACATACTCGCGCACATTGCCGGCATCGGTGGTGCCAAAGAGGATCTCGGCCTCGTATGCCTCGGTGACCGCCGCCCAGTCAAAGAAGGTGGGGGCCAGCGTCACGATTTCCTCGGATGCATCATCGGTCGAAAGCTTGACCGTCTTTTTACTGTAATCCTCATTGATCGAGAGAACGCGCCAAAGCACCTTCTCCTCGGCGTTTTCGCCAAAGAGTGTGAGAAGGTTGACGGTATAATCGTTTTTCTCAATATCCGAAAGACGGTCGTAGTCCTCCACCGTCAGAGCGGCGACCGGGAGGGCCACCTTGGTGGAAACATCCTTGATCTGCCCTGCCGAGGAAAGGCTGCTCGAGAGCGAGGCCCGCACAACAGATGCCTCGGCGAGCGTTCCATTTGGCTTATTCCGTGTGGCAAAATACACGATCCCCATCACAGACGCCGCAATTAAAAGGCAGGCACAAGCGCCCCAAAGGATGCGGTTCCGCAATATCCTCTTTCTCATTCCAAAAGCCCTTTCTTCTGTGTTTTTCTATCAATTCATTATAGCCTGCGCCGCCCGGGTCTGTCAAGGGCGGGGAAAAAATTCACAAAGCGTACAAAAAAGGGGGGCTGCTGCCCCCCCTAAAAAGCATTTTACTTGTCCTGACCGAGCTCCGCCATGACCTCGCAGAAGATGCGGGCATTTTCCTCAAGCTCGTTCTTGTTGCGCTGGAACACGCCCATGGCCGCAATGTCACCCGGCTTGATGGCCGAGAAGACCTCACGGTACACACCGCGCACGACATCGGGAATCTCCTCGGGCTTGCGGCCATAGAAGATCTGGCCGCCCGCAAAGATCTTGAAGACCACGCAGGGCTTGTCGACCTTTCTGACAAGGTCAAGCATGATGGGACGGTCCTCGGGGAAGAAGCGGATACCCGCCTTGGATTCACCCGTGATAAAGCCGCTCTTCTTACCCTCGCGGCCGCGGCGGGCGTTGTGCAGGCAGGTCACGTAGAAGTCAACGTCCCAGCCCTCCTCCTCGGCCTTCTCAATGACGTAAGGATAGTGGGTACCGAGACCGACCTTCATACCGGTGTCACGCAGGATCTTCAGGTTCTCCTTGATCTGGTCAAAGTTCCCTGCCTCGGCAAGCACGTCGGTCGTTGAGCCCTGGTGATACATACCGATGGCGTTAAGACCCCCGACCATACGGGCGTTAATATTCAGCTCGATCGCCGTGTAGGGCTGGAAGATGGTCTTCATAATACCGCCGCGCTTGAAGTAATGGCGCAGAGTACGGAGAATGAAGGGATCACCCAGCGGCAGCATACCCGTGATACCGAGCTTTTCAGCCTCAAAGAGCGTCTCGATGATCTTTTCCTCGGTGTAGAAATCGACCATATCGTCATAGGTGACCGTGTCGGGAATATACGACCAGCCGTTAAAGGGATTATCTCCGATGATCAGACGGGAGATCTCGTGTCCGAAAAACTGTGTGGTGGGCATTTTCAGGTTTGACATAAGCAAAACCTCCTTTTCTATCTTTTTTTCTACTTTCATTATAAGCGTTTATATGGCGTAAAAATAGTCTTTATATTCGCAAAAAACTGAAAAATCGTCCTTATCTTTAAGGAAACCTGCCCTATAATTTACTGCTTTTGGATAGTCTCACAAGCCCCTCGGGAGAATGTGGGAAAAAATGGTTTGACAAACCGTCACCAAAAGGTGTATAATGTCCGTATATGCGGCCCTCCCGCATGAAAGGATTGCGTATGGTTATAATCAAGGAAGTCACAACAAGGCGCGAGCTGCGCCGGTTCGTGATGTATCCACAGAAGCTGTATCGGGACTGCCCTCAGTTCGTCCCCTCCATGTACGGAGACGATATGGCGAATTGGAACAGAAAGAAAAACCCCGCCTTCTCATATTGCGATGCAAAATGCTTCCTCGCTTACCGTGACGGTATGATCGTCGGGCGGATCGCCGCCATTCTCAGCCACAAGGCAAACGAGACCTGGGGGCAGAACCGTATGCGGTTCTCTCAGGTGGATTTTATCGACGACTGCGAGGTCTCCGAGGCGCTCTTTGGCGCGGTGGAGGAGTACGCCCGCGAGATGGGCTGCACCGAGGTCCACGGCCCACTTGGGTTTACCGATCTTGACCCCGAGGGCATGCTGGTTGAGGGCTTTGACCAGCGCAATATGTTCATCACCTACTACAACCACCCCTATTACCTTACCCATCTTGAGCGGCTCGGCTATATGAAGTCGGTCGACTGGATGGAGTATAAGGTCTTTATTCCCGAAAAGGGAGGGCGCCAGGCCGCGATGCTGGAGAGGGTTTCCAACCACGTTCTGAAGGCAAACCATCTGCACCGTGCCGTGATTCGCTCGAAGAGGGATTTCAAGCCCCTGATCCCGAAGGTCTTTGAGCTTGTTAACATTGCTTACGCGCACCTTTACGGTGTTGTGGAGCTTTCCGATAAGCAGATCAAGCGGTATGCGGGTAAATTCGTGCCGCTGATCAACCCGAAATACACCACCTTCATCCTTGATGAAAAGGATAACCTTGTCGCCTTCGGTGTAACAGCCCCCTCAATGGCTGCGGCACTCAAAAAGAGCCACGGCAAGCTCTTCCCCTTTGGCTGGATGGGGGTCCTGCGCGCTTTACATAAGAATACGGCGCTTGATATGTTCTTGATCGCCGTGCATCCCGACCTGCAGAGCGTGGGCATCAATGCGGCGATCATCGACCATATTCTGAAGAATGCCTGGGAGAACGGCATCCAGTACGCCGAGACCGGGCCGCAGCTGGAAACGAATGCAAAGATCCTCTCACAGTGGAATATCTTTGATAAGGAGCAGCATAAGAGGCGCCGTTGCTTTATTAAACAGTTATAACACAAATGAAAAAGAGGTATTATGGCTACGCATACTACCTCTTTTGTTTTCTTAAAAGTAGAGCTTCAGGATCTCGGAGAGGGCCTCCGCCATACAGAAGAAGCCGAAGTCGGTGGGGTGAGTATTATCCACCGTCATCATCTCGGGATCGTGGCTTGTGAAGATATCCTGCCCGCTCACAAAATGGACGGGGGCGGCGCCCTCGCTCTTTAGGATGCGGTAGCTTTCCTCAATGATACGAAGGCGCGCCTCGGCCTCCTCCCGCCCCGCATGGCGGTTTGGCTTGGAGAGCAGGACCATGGGGATCTCGGGATGCGCCGCGCGCAAGCGCCTTGCCCCACGCAGGTGGGTTTCCTCAAGGTAGGCAAGCGAGGGAGTGTTGTGATCGTAATCGTAAAAGAGCATCTGCATCGGCAAGCCGCAAAGATACTCAATGATGGCGTCCTCTGCCCGACAGCCCCCCGCAAAGCCGAGATTCACGTAATCAAAGCCAAAGCGGCGGGAAAGGATGGCGGGATAGGTATTCCCGGGGCGAGAGGCGCAAGCCCCGTGCGTGATAGAGGAGCCGTAAAAGATGACCGGCAGCTCGTTCCGATACGGCTTGGCCGCCGTAAGGATCGCACCCTCGGCAAGGCCGATATAGACCTTCTCCACATTGACAAAGGAGGGGAAATACAGGGTGATCTCCCGCATCCGCTTTTCCCTAAAGGTGGCTAGGGACTCATAGTGCCCCGAGGAAAGCTCAAAGCTGACCGTCCGCTCGGCTTGGAAAAGCTGCTCGGGCGTCATCAGGCGCACGTGCTCACCGTCCGCATAGAGGTCAAAGCAAAAGGCGCTCAAGCCCGAAACGGCAACCGTGCGCGGCGAGGTGAACTCACACGCGCCATAGACGGCGGAAAGGGCGATAACGGGGGAATCGGTGGCAAAGCGGAGCCGTCCGCCCGCCGTATTGCAATAGAGCGCCCGCGTGACCTCGTTGACACGCTCGGCCACCTCGCGGGGCATCCGCGCAAAGCGACCGTCCTCCTTCTTTGGCATAAGACCGCTGATGCAAAAGGGGGCGCACTCGGCGTCGTAAACCCTGATGCTTTTCTCGGAGATCGAGGGGGCTTCAAACCGATACATCGCTTCCATTATGTAAACCTTTCTTGTCAAATGGAGCAAAAGTTGGGGAGAGCGGCGCGAAATTCCTCATCCGAGAGCCCCTCTGTCCCCGCAAGCGAGGGGTGGGCTGCATTCCGTGCGGCCTTGGCTGCCGAGAGAAAGATGCCGAGCCGCTCGGCCACGATGGCAGGGGTGAGCGCTTGGGGATCGACCCCCTTCAAGATCACGTCAAAGCCGGTTGCAGTTAGAATGTTCCCGGCGGCGTAGGCCTCCTCCATCCGTTCGGGAACGATGCCGCCGGTCACGTAGGTGGGGCAATAATTGAAGGTGGGCAGAGCGTGCAGACGGCGGGAAAAGGAAAGATCCGGGCCAAGCACCTTAATGATGGCGGCACCGCTTTTTACCTGGCGCAGGGCCTCTCCGCTCGTTTCGGCGGCAGGGATACAGAGATGAGTATCCCGATAGGCGCGCAGGGTCTCATCCGAATACGGGAGCATCGACACGAATCCGTCGACATGAGGAGCAAGCTCACCGACCGTCATCATCTGGGGGAAGCGGGCGCGTCGCTCGTTTACGATCTCATCCGCATCCAGGGTACTGCCCATCAGGATCACCGCCTCGGGAAACAGAGCCTTCAGCTGCGGGGCAAGCTCGGCGGCGTCCCGGCGGCGCAGGGTATATTCGATCGCGCCGAGGCCTGCAAGACGGCAGCCCTCGATGAGGGTGCTTGTATCAAATTCGTCGCAAACAAAGATCGGGATCCAGGCCGCCTCGATCATTTTCCTATATGCCTTAAAGAGAGATGCGTTCACGGTATGTATTCCTGCCTTTCAAGAAGTTCAATGATCAAAAGCACGTTGCGGATAATATGATAGGGATCCTTCACCGGGAGGGCCACCACCTTGTCCTGTGGCGTGCCGTCCTGCCGGCGGATCTGGATCCACTCCCCGATCTCCGGTTCGGGATTCGGGAAGGTTCGGTAGGTGTAGGAAAAGACCTCACGGAACAAGCGGTGAAACTCCTCGTCGGCGGTCTTTATATAAAGAAGGAGATTTGTGTACATCGCCTCCGAATGCACCCACCAAAGCTTACTGCCGAAATCGTCAAGCACCAGCTTCATCTGCGGCTCGTCAGAGAGCTCGCAGGGGCCGTATGCGGTAGGAAAGCCGTCACAGGGGACAAAGTGGAGGAGCCCACCGTACGCGCCGTCCCAGCCGAGCGCCATCGTCCGCTTGACGATGCGCGCGATCTGCTCGCGGTAGGTACCGTCACCGAGGATGTCGGCCGCCTCCCACTGAAACCACATATCCTCGAGCGTATGCCCCGGATTGACGTGGCGGCAAAAGAGATTGTCGGCAAGCGTGCCGTCAGAACGGGTAAACTCGTGCACAAGGTCCTCCTCGTCGGCAAAGACCTCAAACACCTCTCGGTGGCAGGCGGCGATCCGCCCGACAAGGGTAGCGGCATAGTCCCTATCAAAGACGAGGGCGGCACGATACAGCTCACAAAACACGTTGGTGAGGATCATGGGCTTGGCATGGGTACGGTAGCCTGCCGGCACGGGGTATGGGAGCGAGCGATAGATGCCCGACTCATAGCGCACAAAGACCGACTCCGCCAACGCCTTGGCAAAAAGGAACGCCTCCTCATCCTCGGCAGCCAGGGCGTATGCGGCAAAGCCCATCACCACAAAGCAATCGGCCGAGATGCTGAGGTCATATCCCTCGTGCCCCTCAACCGCCTTAGGCGCCCCCTTGGCATCGGTGAGGAAGGCACAGCGCGGCGGCTCTCCCGGGAGGAGAGCATGAGCCATCATAAAATCCCGCCCGCTCTTGGCATAGGCGAGGAAGGTCTCCCGCTCCTTTCTCCCGAAAAGCGGGGTATCGGCGGTGGCAAGCCGCGAGAACACCCACAAAAAGCGCCCCTGCGACCAGGTGTATTTATCGGTGGAAACGAGGGTGCGGCCGTCGTTGGTAAAGCAATTGAGATACCCACCGTTTTCCTTATCGAGGCAACGGTCCATCCAGAAGAAGAGGAGGCTTTCAGAAAGCTCCTTCTTAAAAAAGGAAAGATATTTTTCACGGTCAAATGCTGTCACGGGCGCACCTCCTGCTTTTTTCACCTCAAGTATAGCACTCTTCCCCCCCATTGCAAAGGGCACCGGAGCATTTAGGGAAGATTTTCCTACTAATGGAGAAAATATTCCAAGCAGCCGATCACGCCTGCGATCCCCCTGCCATCTCGCGCAGGGCCGCAAGGGCGTCACTGATGCCGCCCACCGCATCGATAAGGCCTGCCCTTGTGGCCTCCTCCCCCTCAAGGACAGAGCCGATGTCATTGGCCAGCTCATCGGTTTTAAGCATGCGTGCGCGCAGGTCATCCTCGCTGATATTCGAATGGGCGGCGATAAAGCGGATGATGCGCTCCTGCATTTTAAGGAGATAGTCAAAGCTCTGCGAAACGCCCAGCACCATACCCGAGGTGCGTACCGGGTGCACGGTCATGGTGGCACTTGGCACGATAAAGCTTTTTCTTGCCGAAACGGCCAGCGGCACGCCGATCGAGTGGCCGCCGCCCAGCACCACCGATACGGTGGGGGTATGAAGGCTTGCGATCACCTCTGCCATGGCAAGCCCTGCCTCCACGTCCCCACCGAGGGTATTGAGGAGGATCAAGATCCCCTCCACGTTATCGTCCTGTTCGAGCGATACAAGCAGGGGGATCAGGTGGTCATATTTCGTGCTTTTCTGGGTGGTATCGAGGAGGGTGTGCCCCTCCACCTGGCCGATCACGGTCACACAATAGAATTTATCACGGGCATTCCCCACCGGGATGATCCCCATATCACGCAGGGGCGCAGTCCCCTCCTCCTTTTGGGCGTTTGTCACGAGCTCATCCATCATCAAAATCTTCCCTTCGCTATTTTTCAATAGTTTTTGCAAAAAGTTCGCTTTTACTCATTTACAAACCAAACTTTCTCTGCTATAATAGACAAGGTATGATTATTATTTACTTAAGGAGAAAACAAAATGAAGGTTCTTGTTGAAACCTCTGCCCGTCATGTCCATCTGACGGCCGAAGCGGTGGAAGCCCTCTTTGGGGCCGGCCACACGCTCACCAAGAAGAAGGATCTTTCCCAGCCCGGGCAGTTCGCCTGCGAGGAGAAGGTCAAGGTCGTCGGCCCGCGCGGTGAGATCACCGCAAGCGTGCTGGGGCCTGTCCGCCCTGCCAGCCAGGTGGAGCTCTCGCTGAGCGATGCACGCGCCATTGGCGTTGCGGCCGCCGTGCGTGAGAGCGGTGATATCGCCGGTACCATGGGCTGCAAGCTTGTAGGCCCTGCCGGTGAGGTCGAGCTTTCGGAGGGTGTGATCGCCGCACAGCGCCACATCCATATGACCCCTGCCGATGCCAAGGAGGCCGGTGTTGCCGACAAGGAGATCGTTTCGGTGAAGCTTGATACCCCCCGCCCCCTCGTCTATGGCGGTGTTGTGGTGCGTGTGAGTGAGAAGTTTGCGCTTGCCATGCACATCGATACCGATGAAGCGAATGCCGCCTCGGCCTCCGGCGAGGTCTATGGCGAGATCGTTAAGTAAAGCGATACCCCCTTTTGCGGTCAGAGGGCGTAGCCCGATCACCAATAAACAAGTAATCTAACAAAGGAGATATACCTATGAGCAATGTAAGTGAAGCCCCTTACGCAATGAGCACCGAAGTGCAGCACATGTGCGTGGTTCAGAAGGGCCCCCATCACGGCCCCGCTCCCATTCCCGAGGAGGGCAAATGGATCGAGGCAAAGCAGATCACCGATATTTCCGCATACACCCACGGTGTGGGCTGGTGTGCACCCCAGCAGGGCGCGTGCAAGCTCTCGCTGAACGGCAAGAACGGCATCATTGAGGAAGCGCTTGTTGAGACCATCGGCTGCTCGGGCATGACCCACTCTGCCGCAATGGCCGCCGAGATGCTTCCCGGCAAGACCCTGCTTGAGGCTCTCAACACCGACCTTGTGTGTGATGCCATCAATACTGCCATGCGTGAGCTCTTTTTGCAGATCGTGTACGGCCGCAGCCAGTCTGCCTTCTCGGAGGGCGGCCTTGTGATCGGCGCGGGCATGGAGGACCTCGGTAAGGGCGAGAGAAGCATGGTCGGTACGATGTACGGCACCAAGGAAAAGGGCGTGCGGTATCTTGAGATGACCGAGGGCTACTGCACCAGAATGGCGCTCGATGAGAATAACGAGGTGATCGGCTATGAGTTCGTTTCTCTCGGCAAGATGACCGACTTTATCAAGAAGGGCATGGAGCCGGGCGAAGCCTACGAGAAGGCCAAGGGCACCTACGGCAGATTTGCAGATGCCGCCAAGTACATTGACCCCCGCAAAGAGTGATAAGGAGGGAAACGATCATGGCAAAGTTTGAAGGTTATGAAAGACGCGAGGCGAAGATCCTCGCAGCACTTAAGGAATACGGCATTTCTTCCATCGACGAGTGCAAGGAGATCTGCGATGCCAAGGGCATCGACCCCTACAAGATCGTAGAGGAGACCCAGCCCATCTGCTTTGAGAACGCAAAGTGGGCTTACACGGTCGGCGCCGCCATCGCCATTAAGAAGGGCTGCAAGAAGGCTGCTGACGCCGCTGCCGCTATCGGCATCGGCCTGCAGGCATTCTGCATCCCCGGCTCTGTTGCCGAGAACCGCAAGGTCGGTCTTGGCCACGGCAACCTCGGCAAGATGCTCCTCTCGGAGGAGACCGACTGCTTCTGCTTCCTCGCGGGGCACGAGTCCTTCGCCGCCGCCGAGGGTGCGATCAAGATCGCGCTTAACGCCAACAAGGTTCGTAAGAACCCCCTGCGCGTGATCCTGAACGGTCTTGGCAAGGATGCCGCCTACATCATCTCGCGCATCAACGGCTTCACGTATGTTGAGACCAAGTTTGATCCCTACACCGAGGAGGTTGCCGTTCTTTCCGAGCGTGCCTTCTCGAACGGTCCTCGCGCCGCCGTCAAGTGCTACGGCTCTGACAGCGTGCCGGAGGGCGTGGCGATCATGCGCCTTGAGAATGTCGGCGTTTCCATTACCGGTAACTCGACCAACCCCACTCGCTTCCAGCACCCGGTCGCCGGTACCTACAAGAAGTGGTGCCAGGAGAACGGCAAGAGCTACTTCTCTGTTGCCTCGGGCGGCGGTACCGGCCGTACCCTGCATCCCGACAACATGGCCGCCGGCCCTGCCTCCTACGGCATGACCGATACCCTCGGCCGTATGCACGGTGATGCCCAGTTCGCCGGTTCCTCCTCTGTGCCTGCACACGTGGAGATGATGGGTCTTATCGGCGCTGGTAACAACCCGATGGTCGGTATGACTGTTGCGGTTGCGGTTGCGATCGAAGAGGCCAGCAAGTAAACCTATGAAAAAGAACCCAAGCACGGCTTGGGTTCTTTTTTGTTGCCACACCGATATTTCGGCCTACGGGTGGTAGATACGTATGCTTAAAAATCAACGCACCTTATTGTTAAAATATGCTTCAATCTCCTCGGCAATATCAAACGGCAGATGCACCAGCTTATATTCTATCGTAGCGCATACCGTCATACCGCTATCACCCGTATAGCTCTCCTCTATCACATTATTATTCGCATCATAGGTGAAGTCGTAGATGTGCTTGGCGCCGTTCGAATCTGTGTAAACCTCCTTAATCAGGTTGCCTTTTTCATCATAGGTATAGTCGGTGAGGTTCTTGTTGCCGTTCGAATATGTGTAAATTTCCTTAATCAGGTTGCCGCTTGCATCGTAGGTGTAGTCGGTGACATCCTTGTCGCCGTCCGAATATGTGCAAATTTCCTTAATCAGGTTGCCGCTTGCATCATAGGCGTAGTCGGTGACGGTCCTGCTACCATTCGAAGATGTGTAAATTTCCTTAATCAGGTTGCCGCTTGCATCGTAGGTGTAGTCGGTGACGTCCTTGTCGCCGTCCGAATCTGTGTAAACCTCCTTAATCAGGTTACCTTTTTCATCATAGGCGTAGTCGGTGACGGTCCTGCTGCCATTCGTATATGTGTGAATTTCCTTAATCAGGTTGCCGCTTGCATCATAGGTGTAGTCGGTGAGGTTCTTGCTGCCACTCCAATATGTGTAAACCTCTTGAATCAGGTTGCCGCTTGCATCGTAGGTGTAGTCGTAGCCGTCCTTGTCGCCGTCCGAATCTGTGTGAACCTCCTTAATCAGGTTTCCCTTCTCGTCAAATGTAAAGTCAATAAAAGCCTTCTCTCCTTCTAAAGACGTCGCGGTGATTCTGGAAGGAAGATTCCTTTCATCAAGCGAAAGATCCATACGAATTTCCTCGCTATCGGTGTCTGTCTTGACTTGTTGCGTTATGGCTACGGGCATATAGAAAAACCGCTTTAAAATCTCGGCAGAATCCTTATAATCGCCAAGCTCCTCAAAGATAGCACGCGCTTCCTCATAATTTCCTTTGGCAATCAAATCCGTACCCTTACTGTAATTGGCTCCGTTACAGGACACAAGGCTAAGCAGCAAAAGGGATACAAGAAGCATTAGGGGGATCATTCTTTTCATAATCAATGTCCTTTCTAAAATAAAAAGTGCGACAACCGCAGTTGCCGCACCGAAAAACGCCAACCCCAATTGTCGCCAAACAACCAAGAAAAGACAGGTATTACCCTGTACCCTAACTTGACGGAATTTGCGCTTTTACCAAATTCATATCGTTAGGGTATGCAAAAAAGGGTATAAATACCCCTTGGGGCAATATACAGTCTTTTCTCTATTCAAGGTTGTTTGGCACCCTCATTATACCACCACTTTTTCTTTTTGTAAAGAGAAATGACAAAAAAGCCTGCCTTGGAGGAAGCTTAACGTTTGATAGGATCCGACTATCCTTTGTGCAAGAGCAGACCCGGTCGATGTGTCTATTCCCTTGCCTTTAAGGAAACCGTTCGGCACAGGGGTTTGCCCCTTGCCCTCCATCCTCTTGACTTTTTTACCCCGCAATGCTATAATGGCACGAGAAATACAGAACGGAGCGAGAATGGGAAATGAAATACTTTATTGCATCTGACATACACGGCTCTGCCTACTTTTGCGAGAGGATGCTGGAGGCCTTTCGGCGCGAGGGGGCGGACAGGCTTCTGCTTCTCGGGGACATCCTCTACCACGGGCCGAGAAACGATCTGCCCCGTGACTATGCACCGAAGCGGGTGATCGAGCTGCTGAGCGCCTTGAAGGATGCGGTCTTTTGCGTCCGTGGGAACTGCGATACCGAGGTGGACCAGATGGTGCTCCCCTTCCCGATCCTTGCCGACTACGCGCTGATCGAGCTTGGAAACGGCGCGACCGTCTTTGCCACCCACGGACATAAATACAATCTTGCTGCTCTGCCGCCCCTCCGGCATGGGGACGTGCTGCTCCACGGACACACGCACGTGCCCGCCTGTGTCGCCGAGGGGGGCATCACCTATCTGAACCCCGGCTCGGTTTCCATCCCGAAGGAGGGGAGCAGCCATTCCTATATGGTGCTTGAAGGGGGCGTCTTTACCGCCAAGAGCCTTGAAGGAGAGATCCTTTTCACCTTCTCTGCCGTATAAATAAGAAAAGCAAAAAGACCGTGAGCAATCACGGTCTTTTTCTTTGCGGCGCGGGGAGCAAAACTTGCATATGAGTCTGCATGGCACAAAACAGTTGTCGGCGTTCTTATCGCTGTGACGAAGCAAGCAACAATATTGCGATACAACTTTCGGGGGCCAAACGCATAAAGAAAAATGCAACACAGGCTTTCGCCCCTGTTGCGCTTTTCTTGTTTTAGCACTCTTGACCGGCATTTTCTCCTTTTACTTAATATCCTTATGAGAACCTGCCCCGGCTCTCTTTTTTTATTTAAAGCCCCGCGAGCCGAAGCTCACGCAGGATATTCTCCTTCTTGTGGGCAGAAAAGGGGGAATAACGACCGCTTTTGCCGACCGTTACCATCCTGCCAACGTGGTAGTAACCAAGCAGGGCGGGAGGAAGATGGGTGACGATATCGCCGCTGTTACGCACACATGTAAGCTGTAAAAAGCGCTCTTTCATCTCGGCGCGGTTTGGGCCGAACAAGACACGCGGCGTTGCAAAGGCATAGGAAAAAAGGCGGGGGCGGAGATGGGGGAAGCGGTAATAGACATATTCGTGCGAAAGGACCGTGAGTGCGCCGCCGTGGGAATAGCCCACGATGCGAAGGACGGCGGGCGGGCGCGCGGCAAGGCCTGCAAGGATCGGCTCAAGCGTGCGGAAGGCGCGCAGAAAGCCGCGGTGGGCATAAAAGGCTGTCTTGCCGTCACGCAGATAGGCGGCGGACGGAAAGTCAAGATTTTGCAGCCAATCCTCGCTGCCGCATGAAGATTCAAGATAGAGATACAGGGTGCTCCCCACCCTCTCGGTCGCATAGTCAAGCCCTTCTGCAAGATGGGTATAGTCAACCGTAATACAACGCCAAAAAAGATAGGAAAGCCGCATGATCCTCCCCTCCTCAAGGGTAGACTATGCATCATCGGAGAAAACTGCCACGGAGGCCATTGACAGAGGAAGAACAACATGCTATAATGAAAAAAGCAAAAAGTGAAAAAGTGCAAAGGAAAAGAAGAAAATGAAAGAGCTTTTACATCTCATAGAGAAGGACGCCACCCTCACGCCCGATATGCTTGCGCGTATGTGCAATAAGGATGAGGGTGAGATCCGCACGATGATTGCCGAATGGGAAAGAACGGGCGTTATCCTCGGGCGCCGCACGCTCATAGACTGGGACCGCGCGGGGGAGGAAACCGTGCGCGCGATGATCGAGGTCAAGATCAACCATAAGGGGTCTTATGCCTACGAAAAGCTTGCAAGCAGGATCCGCAATTATCCCGAGGTCAAGTCGCTCTATCTGATGTCCGGCGGATATGACTTCCTTGTGATCGTGGAGGGAAAAAGCATGAAGGAGGTCGCCTTCTTTGTGAGCGACAAGCTCTCCTCGCATGAGATGGTCATCTCCACCGCTACGCATTTCGTTCTCAACACCTATAAGGAGAACCATGTTGAATTCAAGATCCCCGCGCAGGATGAAAGGATTTCCGAGCTCTTATGATTCCGTATGAAGATATTCTCTCAAAGCGGGCGCAAAGCCTGAAGCCCTCGGGCATCCGCAAATTCTTTGATCTGCTTTCTTCTATGGAGGATGTGGTGGCCTTAACGGTGGGACAGCCCGATTTCATCACGCCCTGGCATATCCGTGAGGCGGCCATTGAGAGCCTTGAGGGAGGGCACACCTATTACACCGCCAACGCAGGCATGCCCGAATTGCGCCGTGCCATTGCCGATTACCTTCACCGCCGCTTTAACCTTTCCTATGATGGAAGGGATGAGGTCATTGTGACAGTCGGTGGGAGCGAGGCGATCGACCTTGCCCTGCGTGCCGTGCTGAATCCGGGGGACGAGGTCATCATCCCGATGCCATCCTTTGTTTGCTACGGGCCGCTTACCGTCCTGGCGGGCGGCGTCCCCGTACCGATCGAAACAAAGAAGGAGGACGGCTTTAAGCTCACGCCCGAAGCGTTGCGCGCGGCCATAACCGAAAGAACCAAGCTCCTCGTTCTTCCCTTCCCGAACAATCCGACCGGGGCCATTATGACAGAAGAGGATCTCCTTGCCATCGCGGATGTCCTCTGCGGCACGAATATCCTCATCCTTTCGGACGAGATCTATGCCGAGCTTACCTACGGGCGCCGCCATGTTTCGATCGCGAGCATTCCCGATATGTACGAGCGCACGATTCTTGTAAGCGGCTTTTCCAAGGCCTACGCCATGACCGGCTGGCGGCTTGGCTATATCGCCGCGCCCGCCCCGCTTGCCAAGGAAATGCTCAAGCTGCATCAGTACGCCCTGATGTGCGCGCCGACAGCCAGCCAGTTTGCAGCGCTTGAGGCGACAAAAAACGGTGATGGCGATATTGAGGAAATGCGCGCCGAGTATGACCGCCGCCGTTCCTTCCTCCTTGCCGGGCTCGGCGAGCTCGGGCTCCCCTGCTTCCCTGCCGAGGGCGCCTTCTATCTCTACCCCTACATCGGCGGCTATGGCCTTTCGAGTGAAGAATTCTGTGAACGGCTTCTTTATGAAGAAGGCTGCGCGATCGTCCCGGGGACCGCTTTCGGTGAGGTGGGCGAGGGCTATGCCCGTATTTCCTATGCCTACTCCATGCACCATCTTAAGGAAGCGCTCGTGCGGATCGGGAATTTTTTAAGGAAACTGGAAAAATAAAAAAAGAAAGCAAGCCGAATGGGTGATGTTCTTAGCGGAGAATTTGAAAATTCTGCTAAGTGCGAGCATCGCATTTGTCCAGACAAATGCAGTATGGGCTAAGCCCAAACCCATATTTACAAATAGAAAGAGCAAACACGCAAGAAAACTTGTATGTCTGCTCTTTTTCTGTTGGTTGAATGAAATCGT
>JAZNDG010000022.1:0-10898 GCA_045587985.1 Eubacteriales bacterium
AGCCCGCTTGGCCTCCGACTCCCTCGGTTATTACTTAAATCCCGAGCCCACCGCGGGTGTGTGGCATGACGGCAGGTACCACACATGCGACCTTGCCTGGCGGGATGAGGACGGCTATTACTGGTATGTCGGCCGCGCCGATGACGTGATCAAGTCGTCCGGCTACCGCATCGGCCCGTTTGAGATCGAGTCCACCATCATGGAGCTGCCCTATGTTCTTGAGTGCGGTGTGTGCGCCGCGCCCGATGAGGTGAGAGGTCAGGTGGTCAAGGCCTGTATCGTGCTCGTGGCGGGCACCGAGGGAACGGAGGAGCTCAAGCGTGAGATCCAGAATTACGTCAAGCAGCACACCGCGCCTTACAAGTACCCGAGAATTGTGGAATTCCGCAAGGAGCTCCCCAAGACCATCAGCGGTAAGATCATCCGTAACAAGCTTTAAGATCTGCGAAAAAAAAGACCGCGAAAGGATAAGAAAGCATATTGACAAATTCCTAAAGCTCATAGTATAATAATATATTATAAGTTTCAGCTTCGAAAGGTACATAGAAGACACGGCATGAATAACATGGAGCAAAAGATGAAAGAGGTCGCAGACCGTGTAAGGGAGCTGCGCCTGATCTCGGGGCTTTCGGTCGCGGATATGGCCGCGCGCACCGGCATGAGCATCGAGGACTACGAGGCATCGGAGGCGGGCAAGTGCAACCTCAGCATCGCGTTTCTTTACCACTGCGCGCTCTCCTTCGGCGTGGATATGAGCGATATTCTGGAGGGCAAGAGCCCCAAGCTTCGCTCGTATGCGCTCACGCGCAGGGGTGAGGGCCAACGGATCGAGGAGGCGCACCATATGGTGGGCTTTAACCTCGCCGCGGGCTTCCGCAACCGTATTGCCCTCCCGCTTTATATGGAGCTTGCCTGGCGCGAGGATGCGGAGAACGGTAAGATCGATCTTGTCACGCATGAGGGGCAGGAATGCGATATCGTGATCAGCGGGCAGATGAAGATCAAGATCGGCGATAAGATCGAGATCCTGAATCCCGGCGACTGCATTTATTATGACTCGGGCACGCCGCACGGCATGGTTGCCGCGGGCGGAAAGGACTGCACCTTCTATGCGATCGTGCTCCGCAACCAGGCGGCGCGCGAGAGGGAGGAGGCGGCTGCGCTTTCGGCCGTCACCAAGCGGCGCGAGGCGGATACAAAAGAGCGCGTGTACCGCGACTTTATTGTGCCCACCGAGGAAAACGGCATTCTTACAAGGATCGCCTTCAAGAATGAGGAATCCTTCAACTTCGCCTTTGATGTGGTGGATGCGCTCGGAGAGCGTAAGCCGGACAAGCTGGCGATGGTCCACCTCTCGGAGGATGGCACCGAGAGGCGCTTTACCTTCCTCGACATGAAGAAGGAGTCGGCGCGGGTTGCCAACTATTTCAGATCTCTCGGCATCAAGCGGGGTGACCGCGTGATGCTGGTCTTAAAGCGTCATTACCAGTTCTGGTTCTCTCTGCTTGCCTTACATAAGATCGGTGCTGTGGCGATCCCGGCGCCGAACCAGCTCCTTGAAAAGGATTTTGCATACCGCTTTGAAAAGGGCAATATCAAGGCCATTGTGGCAACGGCGGACGGAGAGGTGGCATCGGCCATTGATCTTGCGGCAGAGAAGTGCCCGAATCTTGAAACCAAGATCCTTGTGGGCGGCTCTCGTGCGGGCTGGCGCAGCTTTAATGAGGAATACGGCATGTACAGCAGCCACTTTGCCCGTACGGCGGACACTCCCGCGGGAAGCGATCCGATGCTGATGTTCTTTACCTCGGGCACCTCCGGGTATCCGAAGATCGCGGCGCATAATTATAAGTATCCGCTTGGCCACTTTATCACGGCCAAATACTGGCACCAGGTCAATCCCGAGGGGCTGCACCTGACCATTGCCGATACCGGCTGGGCCAAGGCCCTTTGGGGCAAGCTTTACGGTCAGTGGCTCTGTGAGGCGGCTGTCTTTGTCTATGACTTTGACAGATTTGACGCAGAGAAGATCCTGCCTCTCTTTAAAAAATACGGCATCACCACCTTCTGCGCGCCCCCCACGATGTACAGAATGCTCATCAAGCAGGACCTCAGCCGCTTTGATCTTTCGAGCATCGAGCATGCATCCACGGCGGGCGAGGCGCTGAACCCCGAGGTATACCGCCAGTTCAAGAACCATACCGGCCTTGAGATCATGGAGGGCTTCGGCCAGTCCGAGAGCACGCTGATTGTCGGCAACCTTGCCGGCGGCAGCCACAAGATCGGCTCGATGGGTAAGCCGGTCCCGCTTTACGATGTGCATCTGCTCAGCCCGGACGGCGAGGAGGTCGCGGTCGGCGAGAGCGGCGAGGTGTGTATCGATATTAAGGACGGGATCCCCTGCGGCCTTGCGTATGCCTATGACGGCAGCGAGGAGATCACAAGGGAAACCTGGCGTGAGGGCTACTATCACACGGGTGACCTTGCCTGGCAGGATGAGGACGGCTTCCTTTGGTATGTCGGCAGGACCGATGACGTCATTAAGTCGTCCGGCTACCGCATTGGCCCCTTTGAGATCGAAAACGTCATTATGGAGCTGCCCTACGTTCTTGAGTGCGGTGTTTCGGCCGCGCCGGATGAGATCCGCGGGCAGATCGTCAAGGCGAGCATCGTGCTCGTGGCGGGCACCGAGGGGACGGATGAATTAAAGCGCGAGATCCAGAATTACGTCAAGTCGCGCACGGCGCCCTATAAGTATCCGCGTATTGTCGAATTCCACAAGAGCTTGCCCAAAACGACAAGCGGAAAGATCATCAGAAAGCTTCTGTAATAAAATTTATGGAACACAAAAGAATCACCCTCTTTGCGGGGCATTACGGAAGCGGAAAAACGAATATCGCGGTCAATTATGCGATGCGCCTTGCAAGGGAAGGCCGGCGTGTCGTGATTGCAGACCTTGATATCGTCAACCCGTATTTCCGTACCAAGGACAGCGAAAAGGAGCTGCGGGAGGCGGGCATTGAGCTCATCTCTCCGCAATATGCAAACACAAATGTCGATCTGCCGGCCCTGCCGCCCGAGAGCTATCGCCCGGTGCAGGATAAGTCGGTCCATGGCGTTCTCGATATCGGGGGGGATGACAGAGGTGCTTATGCGCTCGGTCGCTTTGCCGATGCCATCAAGGCGGAGAACAACTACCGTATGCTCTTTGTCGCCAACTGCTACCGCCCCCTGACCGACACGCCCGAGGCGGCCCTTGAGATCATGCGTGAGATCGAGGCGGCCGCGGGGATCGCCTTTACCGCGATCGTCAACAATTCGAATCTCGGCGAGGAGACCACAAGCGAAACCGTGCTTGCCTCGCTCCCCTACATCGAGCGGCTTTCGGCCCTTTCGGGGCTTCCCCTCTTTATGCACACGGCAGAGGAGTCGGTGGCAAAAGAGCTTACGGGGCTTCCCGTTATGCCGCTCGTGCTTCAGAAAAAATATTTCGACCTGCCCAAATGACGGGTAGGGCTCGCAAATAAGGAGGAATACAATGAAAGTGACCTTTAGAACCGACCTTTGCAAGGGCTGCGGCCTCTGTGTCGATGCCTGCCCCAAGGGTTGCCTTGCCATTGCGGCTGACAAGCTCAATGCAAAGGGCTATTCGCCTGCGTTTATGAAAGAGCCGGATAAGTGCATCGCCTGCGCCTTCTGCGCCACGATGTGCCCCGATTGCATCATTACGGTTGAAAAGTAAGGAGACTACCATGGCAGAAAGAATTTTGATGAAGGGCAACGAGGCAATTGCCGAAGCGGCGATCCGTGCCGGTTGCCGCCACTATTTCGGGTATCCCATTACCCCCCAGACCGAGATCGCGGCTTATATGGCCAAGAAAATGCCCAAGATCGGCGGCGTGTTTCTCCAAGCCGAGAGCGAGGTCGCCTCGATCAATATGGTGTACGGTGCGGCCGCGGCAGGCATGCGTGTCATGACCTCCTCGTCCAGCCCCGGGATCTCGCTTAAGGCAGAGGGCCTTAGCTATATCGCAGGCTCGGACGTGCCCGCGCTTGTGGTGAACGTGCAGCGCGGCGGCCCCGGTCTTGGCGGCATTCAGCCCTCGCAGTCGGACTATTTCCAGGCGACCAAGGGCGGCGGCCACGGTGACTACCGTATGATCGTGCTTGCTCCTGCCTCGGTGCAGGAGATGGCCAGCCTTACGATCAAGGGCTTTGACCTTGCCGACAAATACTTAATGACCTCGATGATCCTTGCAGACGGCACCATCGGCCAGATGATGGAGCCCATCACCTTTGAGGATGCGGAGCCCACCGTCTATGAGAAGCCCTGGGCGCTCACGGGTACCGAATGCAAGCGCCCCCATAACGTGGTCAACTCGCTCTATCTGCAGCCCGCAGAGCTTGAGAGAAAGAACTTCGAGCGCTTTGAAAAGTATAAGGTGATCGAACAGACCGAGGCGATGTGGGAGGAATACATGATGGAGGACGCAGAATACTGTGTCGTTGCCTTCGGTATTGCCTCGCGCGTTGCCAAGAATGCGGTCGTAGCCGCACGCCGTGAGGGCGTCAAGGTCGGTCTTATCCGCCCCATCACCCTCTGGCCGTTCCCGACAGAGCCGCTTGCCGCTGCTGCCGACAGGGTGAAGGCCTTTGTGTCGGTCGAGCTGAGCATGGGCCAGATGATCGAGGATGTGAAGCTTGCCACCGCTTGCAAGAAGCCTGTTTATCTTTGCAACCGTGCAGGCGGTATGATCCCGAGCCCCGATGAGGTGCTCGCCGCTATCAAGAACGCCGCGAAAGGAGAGTGCTGATATGGCAATCGTGTTTGAAAAGCCCAAGGCCTTAAATGATATTCCCCTGCACTATTGCCCCGGCTGTCCCCACGGCATTATCCACCGTCTTGTGGCCGAGGTGATGGATGAGCTCGGTATTGAGGGCAAGACCATCGGTGTTGCGCCGGTCGGCTGTGCCGTTATGGCGTACGATTACTTTAACTGCGATATGATCGAGGCCGCCCACGGCAGAGCACCTGCCGTTGCAACCGGCATCATGCGCTGCCGCCCCGACAATGTGGTCTTTACCTACCAGGGGGATGGCGTCCTTGCCTCCATCGGTATGGCCGAGACCGTTCACTCGGCCGCGCGCAATGAGAACATCACGGTCATCTTCGTCAACAACGCGATCTACGGTATGACCGGTGGCCAGATGGCGCCGACCAGCCTTCCCGGTCAGGTCACGCAGACCTCGCCCTACGGGCGCGATGTCAAGCATTGTGGCTGGCCGATCCGTGTGAGCGAGATGCTCGCTACCCTTGAGGGCCCCGAGTACATTGCCCGTGTGGCCGTCAATGACGTAAAGAATGTCAGAAACGCAAAGAAGGCCATCAAGAAGGCCTTTGAGAACCAGATCGCCGGCAAGGGCTTCTCCCTTGTTGAGGTGGTTTCGGCCTGCCCCACCAACTGGGGTATGACGCCGAAGCAGGCACTCGAATGGGTAAAGAGCGACATGCTCCCCTATTACCCCATCGGTGTCTATAAGGACAGATCCAGCGGGGAGGAGAAGTAAGATGAAAACAACGCAGATTCTTTTTGCGGGGTTCGGCGGTCAGGGCATCCTTTTCTCGGGCAAGTTCCTTGCCTACAAGGGGCTGCTTGAGGACGTGCAGGTCTCCTGGCTCCCCTCCTACGGTCCCGAAATGCGCGGTGGCACGGCCAACTGCAGCGTGATCCTCTCGGACACCCCTGTTGGCTCGCCCATCATCACCGATCCCGATGTACTCATCGCGATGAATACCCCCTCGCTTGTGAAATATGTGGATGCGGTCGTCCCCGGCGGACAGATCTATGTTGACTCCTCGCTCATTGACGTGAAGGTCGAAAGAGAGGACGTGGAGGTCTTCTATATCCCCGCCACCCAGATGGCAAAGGAGGCCGGCATCGGCTCGCTTGCCAATATGATCATCGTGGGGCATCTGCTTGAAAACCACCCCGAGCTCTCCTTTTTGGGGGCCGAAACGGTGGTCAATAAGCTCGTCCCCGCAAAGAAGGAAGCCATGAAGGCCCTCAATATGCAGGCGCTTGGCATGGGCAAGGACTATAACAAGTAATCTGTGCTGCCATATGCAGCTTATATAAGGAGATTAAATCTATGAACGCAATGACTGAAATGAGCAAGTTCCGTCACGAAAGAGTTGTGTTTGTGAACAACGAGAAGGCCGGTCTTAAGGCCATCATCGCCGTGCACAACACCAACCTCGGCCCCGCCATCGGCGGCTGCCGCCTCTTCCCCTACGCCTCGTATGATGACGCTCTGTTCGATGTGCTCCGCCTCTCGCGCGGCATGTCGCATAAGAATGCGGTTGCAGGCCTGCCTCACGGCGGCGGCAAGGGTGTTATCATCGCCGATCCCAAGGAGAAGACCGAGGCTATGTTTGAGGCCTTTGCCGAGGCTGTCAACGATCTCGGCGGCAGCTACATCACGGCCGAGGACGTGAATACCGACTGTGACGATGCCCTTGTGATGCTCCGCAAGACCAAGTACCTCTGCGGTCTGCCCCAGAACAGCGGCGACCCCTCGCCCTTCACCGCCCGCGGTGTCTGGCAGGGTATCCGCGCCACTGCCAAGGTTGCCCTCGGTACCGACTCGCTTGACGGTCTGACCATCGCCGTGCAGGGCCTCGGCAAGGTCGGCTATGACCTCTGCCGTCTGCTCCACGAGAGCGGAGCCAAGCTGATCGTGGCCAACCGCAGCAACAAGGAGATTGCCGACCGTGCGGCCGCCGAGTTTGGCGCCACTGTCGTTCCCACCTCCGAGATCATGTCTGTGAAGTGTGACATCCTCTCGCCCAACGCCATGGGTGCGATCCTCAATCCCACCACCATCCCCGCGCTCAACTGCCGCGCGGTTGCCGGCGGTGCGAACAACCAGATCCTTGATGAGGAGGCCGGTCTTGCCCTGAAGGCACGCGGCATCTTCTACGCGCCTGACTTCGTTATCAACGGCGGCGGCGTTATCAACGCGGCAGCCGAGGTGGACGGCCCCTACAACAAGGAAGCCGTGCTTGTGAAGGTGGATAACATCTACAACTCCATCGAGCGTATCCTCACCGAGTCGAAGGCGACCGGTGAGCCCGAGGGCGTCATTGCCACCAAGTACGCCGAGAGCCTCATCTACGGTTAATTTCCCTTTTTAAAAAGAGCGGTACCCTTCCGGTACCGCTCTTTTTTGCGCGGGCATACATAGAAAAGCCCTTCGGCGGCATTTGACATCCCCCCCTCTCCTATGATATAATTTAATTAGGAAAACTTTTTTGGGAGGGAAACGATGCAAAGGGTTCTTGTGATCGGATGCCCGGGGAGCGGAAAAAGCACCTTTGCCGGGGGGCTGCACGCCGCTACGGGGCTACCGCTTTTCCACCTTGATATGCTCTTTTGGAACGCCGATCGGACCGTGGTGGAAAAAAGCGTCTTTCTTTCCCGTCTTTCAAACGTGCTCGGTGGAGATGCGTGGATCATTGACGGCCATTATCCCTCCACCATGGAAATGAGGATGGCCGCTTGTGACACCGTTTTCTTCCTTGATTATCCCCCCTCACTCTGCCTTGCGGGGATCATAGAGCGCCGCGGTAAAGAAAGAAGTGATATGCCGTGGATTGAGGAGGAGGAGGATCCGGCGCTTACCGAGCGCGTCAGGGCCTTTCCCGAGGAGGGCAGGCCGGCGCTCCTCTCGCTTTTTGCCGCCTATCCCGATAAGCGCATTATCACCTTCAAAAGCAGAGAGGAAGCGGATGCGTTTCTCGCAGCGCTCTCTTGAAACGCCGTGCCGCCCTCTTTTTGGCCGAAAACGGCGGGGATGGGTGCGAAAAAGGATGGGACGGAAACAAAACTTTACACAATCCGGGCCGCCCTTCCTTGCCGATTTCGCTCCGAATGACCGCATACAACCTACATAAAGGAGAAAAAACGAATGAAAAAGTACGTTCTTGCTCTTGATGAGGGGACCACCAGCGCGCGTGCGATCCTGTTCGATAAGGGGGCGCGCGTTCTTGCCATGGCCCAGCACGAGTTTGCGTGCATCTACCCAAGGCCGGGCTGGGTCGAGCAGGATCCGATGGAGATCTATGCAAGCCAGTACGCCGCGCTTTCCGAGTGTATTGCAAAAAGCGGCATATCGGCCGAGGAGATCGCGGCGGTGGGCATCACGAACCAAAGAGAAACCGTGATCCTTTGGGATAAGAATACAGGTGTTCCCATCTACAACGCCATTGTGTGGCAGTGTAGGCGCACGGCCGATATCTGTGAGGCGCTTGAGAGAGCAGGGCACGGCGATTACATAAGAGAAGCGACCGGCCTGCGTCTTGACCCCTATTTCAGCGGCACCAAGATCAAGTGGATCCTTGACCATGTGGAGGGGGCAAGAGAGAAGGCGCGCGCAGGTGAGCTTCTGGCAGGAACGGTGGATACCTGGCTTATCTGGAAGCTGACCGAGGGGCGTGTCTTTGTTACCGACAGAACAAACGCATCAAGAACCATGCTCTGTAATATCCATACGGGGGAGTGGGACGGGAAGATCCTCTCGCTCCTTGATATCCCCGCTTCCATCCTACCAAGCATCAAAAGCAGCAGCGAGCTTTACGGCAGCTTTGAGTGTATGGGGGCAGAGCTCCCGATTTCGGGTATCGCGGGGGATCAGCAGGCCGCCCTCTTCGGTCAGACCTGCTTTGCCCTCGGAGAAGCAAAGAACACCTATGGGACAGGCTGCTTCCTTTTGGCACATACGGGAGAGCGGGCGGTAAAGAGCAAGCACGGCCTTCTCACAACCGTCGCCGCAGGCGAAAAGGGGCGGCCGATCGAATACGCGCTTGAGGGTAGCGTCTTTGTCGGCGGTGCGGTCATCCGCTGGCTGCGTGACGAATTAAAGCTGATCCACGAGGCATCCGACAGCGAGTACTTTGCCCGCAAGGTCAAAAACAGCGGCGGCGTGTATCTCGTGCCCGCCTTCAGCGGCCTTGGCGCGCCGGTTTGGGATATGCATGCTCGCGGCACCGTCCTCGGGCTTACCGCAGGCACAGGGAAAAATCATGTGATCCGCGCCGCCCTTGAGGCGATCGCCTATCAGACAGAGGATGTGATCGCGGCGATGAACGCGGATATGGCCGCCCTTCTCGGCAATACCGATCGTCCTGCCATCTCGCTTTTGAAGGTGGATGGGGGCGCATCGGCAAACGATCTTCTGCTTGAGCTGCAGAGCGATATTTCCGGCATAACCGTGGAGCGGCCGAAGAATCCCGAGGCAACCGCCGCGGGGGCGGCCTTCCTTGCAGGGCTGGCTACGGGCTTCTTTGCAAGCAGGAATGAGTTAAGGGGGCTTCTTACCGAAAGAGAGCGCTTTTTGCCCCGTATGCGGGAGGAGGAGCGCAGGGCGGGCATCGGCGGATGGCACCGGGCGATCGCCGCTTGCCGTGTATTCAGCGAAGGGGAGGGATAAAGCATGGTAGAGAAAAGAGAATTTTCTGTTCGGTCATCGGACGGTGTGCATACCCTGTCGGGTGTTGTCTATCTGCCCTCGGGAGAAAGGCGCGGCCTCTTCCATGTCGTGCACGGTATGACCGAGCATATGGGGCGGTATGACCGCTTCCTTTCGGAGATGGCAGAGGAGGGCTTCATTGCCTTCGGTTACGACCATCTCGGCCACGGCAAAACGGCAACCGATGAAGGCGAGCTCGGCTATATCGCCAAGCAGAAGGGCTGGGAGCTTCTTGCCGGGGATGTCGCCCTCTTTGCGGAAGCGGTAAAGGAGGAGCTCGGCGCCGCCCATCTGCCGTACACGCTGATGGGGCACAGCATGGGCTCGTTTATCGTACGGCTTGCCGCATCCCGCTTCCTTAAGCCCGACAGGCTGATCGTAATGGGGACGGCGGGGGCAAATCCTGTTGCGGGTGCAGGGCTTGCCCTGATCGGGGCTATAAAGCGCATAAAGGGTGACCGGCATATTTCAAGCCTTCTTGAGCGCATCGCCTTCGGCAGCTATAATAAGCGCTTCGGTGGGGATTGTCCTCGGGATCCAAAGCGCTGGCTCACCACCGATGAAGCGGTAAGACAGGCCTATTATGCCGATCCCTTCTGTATGTTCAAATTTACCGTCAGCGCGATGGGTGACCTCATACGGCTGATCAAGTATGCAAACGCGCCCTCTTGGTACCGTAGCCTTACGGCATCCTTCCCCGTTCTTCTTGTGTCGGGAGAGGAGGATCCGGTCGGCAATTACGGCAAGGGAATAAAAGAGGTGGAAAGGAAGCTGCAAAAGGCAGGGGTGGATGTCACCTGTAAGCTGTATAGCGGCGCAAGGCACGAGATCTTGAACGACTTCACATATGATGCGGTCAAGGCTGACATTCTCGCATTCTGCACCCGCAAACAAGGCTCCCTCCGGGAGGGAGCTGTCGCCATAGGCGACTGAGGGAGAGTGCGCCATTGTAAATCACGGTGGCCGTTCTTGGGTACACGTTATAAAAAACCCCCCTGCAAGGCGTTATGCTCCGAAGGACAGCTTTTATAACAAAGCAACAGCGGGGCCTGCGCCTGCAAAAAAGGCTCCCTCCGGGAGGGAGGCTTAAGCAGCTTGCCTGCAAGTGCGCACCTGCTCACCGCCCAAAGCGGCGGCAGAATAGAGAAAGCCGGTACGGAAACAAATCCGTATCGGCTTTTGCTTTCCTTTAGTACCCCAAAGCAAGCATTTCCGGTTTCTTGGCCTTGTCGCCTCCACCTATAAGGCCCTTGATAAGAGCCTCAAGACAACAGGCGGCGAGGTCAAGACACTCATCCAAAAGAACCGCCTCGGCGCGCTTAAGCAGATGGAGGCGGCCACGCGCATCCTCCCCTATGTGGAGCAGAGCG
>JAZNDG010000023.1:0-7662 GCA_045587985.1 Eubacteriales bacterium
TGAATGTCAAGCGCCGAGAAGATATCATCGGTATAGCCGACAGGCAGATGGGAGGAGTTGGTGTAGTAGGGCGTGGCATCCCCCTCGGTGGCCGTGGCGATATCCGGGAAGCGCTTTCTGTCATGCTTGGCAAGACGGTAGCTGGTCGATTCGGCAGGGGAGGCCTCAAGGTTGTAGAGGTCGCCGTACATTTCCTGGTAGTCCGAGAGGCGCTCACGCATATGGTTAAGCACGTCCTGGGTGAAGAGCTGGGTCTCCTTATGCGTCATATCCTTCCCGAGCCACTTGGCGTTCAGGCCCACCTCGTTCATACCGACAAGGCCGATGGTCGAGAAGTGGTTGGCAAAGGTGCCGAGGTAGCGCTTGGTGTAGGGATAGAGGCCGGCCTCAAGAAGACGGGTGATGACCTCACGCTTCACCTTCAGCGAGCGGGCAGCCACGTCCATCATATGATCAAGGCGGCGGTAGAAGTCCTCGGGATCCTTGGCAAGGTAGGCGATGCGGGGCATATTCAGGGTGACAACGCCGATCGAGCCGGTGCTCTCACCGCTGCCGAAGAAGCCGCCCGACTTCTTACGGAGCTCACGCAGGTCAAGACGGAGGCGGCAGCACATGCTGCGCACATCGCTCGGCTCCATGTCACTATTGATGTAGTTCGAGAAATAGGGAGTACCGTATTTCGAGGTCATCTCAAAGAGAAGCTTGTTGTTCTCGGTTTCGGACCAGTCGAAATCGGCCGTGATCGAATAGGTGGGGATCGGATACTGGAAGCCGCGGCCGTTGGCGTCACCCTCGATCATGGTTTCGATGAAGGCGCGGTTGACCATATCCATCTCGGCCTTACAATCCTTATACTTGAAGGGCATTTCCTTACCGCCAACGATACAGTTGAGCTCGGCAAGGTCGTTCGGCACCGTCCAGTCGAGCGTGATGTTCGAGAAGGGTGCCTGCGTGCCCCAGCGCGAGGGGGTGTTCACGCCGTAGATAAAGGACTCAATGCACTTCTTGACCTGGTCATAGGAAAGGTTGTCGGCCTTGACAAAGGGAGCAAGGTAGGTGTCAAAGGAGGAGAAGGCCTGCGCGCCCGCCCACTCGTTCTGCATGATACCGAGGAAGTTGACCATCTGGTTACAAAGGGTGGCAAGGTGCTTGGCAGGAGCAGAGGTGATCTTGCCGCGCCCGCCGCCAAGGCCCTCTTGGCTCAGCTGCCTGAGCGACCAGCCGGCGCAGTAGCCGGTGGGCATCGGAAGGTCATGCAGGTGGGTGTCTGCATTTCTGTGGGCGTTTGCGATCTCGTCATCATAGATCTCCGAGAGCCAGTAGTTGGCCGTGATGGCGCCCGAGTTCGAAAGGATCAGACCGCCGACCGAATAGGTAACGGTGGAGTTCTCCTTCACTCTCCAGTCATTGATCTTCAGATACCCGTCAACAAGCGACTGATAGTCAAGCGCGGTATTCTTCACCTCGCGGAGCTTGGCGCGCTGACGGCGATAGAGAATATACGCCTTGGCCACATCGGCATAGCCGCCCTGTACGAGCACGTTTTCCACCGAGTCCTGGATATCCTCAACGGCAATCAGGCCCTCCTTGACCTTGGGCTCAAAATCCGCCGTTACCTTCAGGGCAAGGAAATCGATCACCGCGGGGTGATAGTCCTTCTCCTGTGCTTCAAAGGCCATGGTGATCGCCTTTGTGATCTTGTCCAGAGAAAAGTCAATTACTTTTCCGTCACGCTTCAAAACCTGATACATACGTTCTCTCCTCTTTTGATGTTTATTTATTAATTTATTTTATTTGTTTCTTAATTTCTTATCCGTTTACTCCGCGCAGGGCGGCTGTGGGCACGAAGGGGCGCACGGCAAGAAGGCACGCATCCAGCTTCTCCCTTGAGGGAGGCGACATCCCCTCACCGATCAGATCCCCCGAATCGGTAAAGGACTGGAGGAAATACCGGTCAGCCCCGCGGATCCACTCACCGATCCTTGAAAAGTCAGAGGGCTCGTGCAGCTCCTCTACCACCGTGGTGCGGAACTCATACGGCAACGCCCCCGAAAGAAGGAAGCGGGCACTCTCAAAAACCCCCTCGGGCATCCGGCCAAGCCCTGCGGTCATGGCATATTTCTCCGGGCTGTTTTTGATATCCATCGCCACGTAATCAAGAAGCCCTCCCTCAACAAGGCGGATAAGCCCGAGAGGATGCGCGCCGTTGGTATCCAGCTTCACCGCATACCCGAGCGCGCGGATCTCCTTTATAAAATCGGGAAGATCGGCGTGGCCAAGCGGCTCACCGCCGCTGATGCAGACCCCGTCAAGAAGCCCCTTGCGTTTTTTCAAAAAATCAAAGAAATCGGCAAGCGCGATCTCTCCCTGTGGGTGGGTGACGAGGGAGGCGTTGTGGCAGAAGGGACAACGGAAGCCGCAGCCTACCGTGAAGACCGTGCAGGCAACCCTGCCGGGGAAGTCAAGCAACGTCATTTTCGCTATGCCGCCAAGCTTCATTTTTTCCCCTTCCGGCAAGGGAAAATCGCGTTTTTCCGTGCCTTTTCGATTTTTGCCAAACACACAAGATATAGTGTCGGCGTATTTTATTGTACCCTATATCTTGTGTTTTGTCAAGAGAAACCGCTATAAATAAATGCCAATTTTTTCGCCCTTCTTTTGTGCAGTTTTCATCCTTTTATGCAAAGTGCAAACAATGCTTGTCAAAAGGGGCGAGCGCGCCCTTTCAAGGAGGGGCTAAAAAGGAAAGTGCGCGAAAAAAAGAGGTGTGGAGCACAGCTCCCAACACCTCTTTTTTCTTCTGCGAAAGAGCCTTTTTCCGATCATGCTCTTGCACAGTATTCTCCTTCAAAGGACCGGGGGGGCTTATTCCTCGATCCCCTCGCGCAGAGCGGCGTAAAGCCCGCCCTTTGCCATAAGCTCGTCATGCGTGCCCCGCTCGCGAATGCCGAGGTCGTCAATATAGAGGATCTCATCGGCACGGCGGACGGTGGAAAGACGGTGCGCGACCACAATGACCGTACGCCCGTGGGAAAGACGGGCAAGGCTTTCCTGCACAAGATGCTCTGTGATGTTATCAAGGGCACTTGTGGCCTCGTCAAGGATAAGAATGGGCGGATTCTTTAAGAAGGCACGGGCAATGGCAATGCGCTGCTTCTGCCCGCCCGAGAGCTTAACGCCACGCTCTCCCACCACGGTACGGTAGCCGTTCGGCAGGGCCTCGATATAGCCATCGATCCCCGCAAGGCGGGCGGCCTCCCTTACCTCCTCATCGGTGGCATCCGGCTTGCCGTAGCGGATGTTCTCGGCAATATCCGAATTAAAGAGAAAGACATCCTGTGCCACAATACCGATCTGGCGGCGGAGCGAGGCGCGTGTCAGGCTGCGGATATCCCGCCCGTCAAGCAGGATCTGGCCCGCGCTGATCTCATAAAAGCGCGGAAGCAGGTGGCAAAGGGTGGTCTTACCGCCGCCCGATGGGCCGACAAGCGCAAGCGTTTTGCCCGCCGCGATCTTGACCGATACCTGCCGCAGAACCTCGTTGTCACCGTAAGAAAAGCTGACGTTTTTAAGCTCCACCTCACCGTTTGTCGAGGTGATCTCAAGAGCGCCCTCGGCATCCGCCTCCGGCTCTGCATCCATGATCGCAACAAAGCGCGCAAAGCCGGTCATACCGTCCTGCAGCTGCTCAACAAACCCGACAAGCTTGGTGACCGGTTGTAAAAAGACGTTCACATAGAGGATAAAGGCAACGAAATCACCGTAATCGATGCGATTGAAGTAAATGAAGAGGGCTCCTGCCACCAGCACCACAACGTTGATGATATCGGTTGAAAAGCTGAGGCCCGCATGGTACTCGGCCATTGCATCGTAGGCACCCTTGCGGGATGCAAGCACCCGCATATTGGCACCTTCAAAGTTCTTTTCCTCTGTTTCCTTTGCATCGTAGGCCTTGCTGACACGGATGCCCGAAATGCTGTTTTCAAGCCCCGCATTGATCTCGGCGATCTCCTCACGGCTCCGCCTGAAGGCGGTCTTCATCTTCTTGCGCTTGAAGATGGCAAAAAGGAGCATAAAGGGCAAAAGAGCAAACGAAATAAGGGCAAGCGGCAGGTCGATCAGTGCCATCAGGATAAAGGCGCCCACAAGCTGCAGTGCCGAGATCAGAAGATCCTCGGGGCCGTGGTGGGCAAGCTCCACCACGTTAAAGAGGTCGTTTGTCATGCGCGACATAAGGTCGCCCGTCTTATTGTTGTCAAAGAATTCGCAGGGGAGGCGCTCCATATGGCAGAAAAGGTCCCGCCGCATATCGGCCTGCATCTCGGCACCCACGTAATGCCCAAAGCGGCTCATGAAATAGTTGAGCCCCATTTTAATGAGATAGATCCCCACAAGGATCGCGGCAAAGACGGCGATCATGGCAAGGTTCCGATCGGGAATCAGCTCGTTGACGATGGTGCGCGAGAAGGAGGGGTAGATCAGGTTGCAGCCCGCATAGAGAAGCGCCGCCAAAAGATCAAGGAAAAAGAGGGTGCGGTGCGGGCGGTAATAGGAAAGAAAGCGTCTGAGCATGGCTTACTTCCCTCCCTTTCTCTTTTTTGCGGCAGAAAAGCCGAATTTACCGAGCGGCTTGCCGAGCGGATAGTAAGCGCCGTGCGAATAGGCGATCAGGTCGGCACGGTCAAGAGAGAGCTTGCCGCCCTCATCAAGCAGCTCCTGCCGCACCGTAACGGCCAGGATATCGGCCATGAACATATCGTGACTGCCAAGCGGCACCACCTGCCGCACGCGGCACTCAAGCGCCAGGGGCGCCTCTGCAATGGTGGGGGGCGCCACCTCTGTCGAGGGGATGCGCGTAAGACCGCACTTTGCGAATTTATCCACCTTGGCGCCGGTATAGACACCGCAAAAATCGGTCGCACGGACAAGGGCGCGGTTTGTCAGATGAATGACGAATTCCCCGCCCTCCTTAAGAAGACCGTAGGAATACCGCTCCGGCCGTACCGAGATATAGGTGACGGGCGGGTGAGAGGCAAGGATGCCGCACCAGGCAACCGTCAGAACATTGCTCTTTTCCGCATTACCCACCGTGACAAGGGCGGCAGGCACCGGAGAAAGGAGGGTACTGCCCCGCCATTTGATTCTTTCCATTCTTTGTCCGATATTCCTTTCTGTTTTTCCTCATTACATCCTAAAGTATAAACGCTTTTTGGGGGCTTGTCAATGCTTTTGGAGAGCGGCGTGACGATTTTTCCGAAAACCGGCCGGGGAGCGCATTTTTCTTACAAATTCCTTCTTTCTTTTTTGTAGGAAAATGATAGAGTTTTTAAAGAAACGAAAAAGGTGTTGACAACCGATATACTGAATGTTATAATGTATTTGTATAAGAACTGCCTTAATCCGTATCAACGATTGGAGATCCCGATATGAAATCGAAAATTCTCGTTCTTGCGCTTCTTGTAGCCCTTGCCATTACCCTCGTTTCCTGCGGTGGCGGCAACGGTGACGATACGACCACAGCCCCCAAAACGACCGCGGCCACCACCACGGAGGCACCCGCTACGACCACAGAGGCCCCTGCCTCGACCACCACGCAGGCACCTACCTCAACCGCGGCGCCCGATCCGCTGCGTACCGAGCCCGCAACGCCTGCGCCCTCTTTGCCCGCGACAACGACACAAGACCCTTGGACGCCGGTTGCTCCCGGTAAATAAATGCAAAAGGCAGACTCTTTGGGTCTGCCTTTTTGAAAAGGAGCCGATATGACCACCTGCAAGCTGGCCGGCATCCCGGTCGCCTTTCACCATCTCTCGCCCTCCTTTGCCGAGCGCATGCGCGGCTATCTCACCGAGGAGGAGCCCCTCCTTACGATCGCGGCATCAAGGGAGGAGGTGCTGGCCGAAATGGCCGCCGCCGAGCCGCCCGCCTTCTCCTCCGAGGAGAGGAGATACGCCTATTACGAGGCGCTCTCTCTTTACCGCCGCTTTGCCGAGGCACTGCCTGCATACGGTGGCTTCTTTCTTCACGCCGCCCTCCTTTCTGTTGAAGGCGTGGGGATCGCCATTTCGGCAAGAAGCGGCGTTGGAAAAAGCACACACGCCGCTCTTTGGCGGGAGCTGCTTGGGGACGGATGCCGCATCCTGAATGGGGACAAGCCGCTCTTGCGGCGGGGGGAGGACGGCATCTTTTACGGATACGGCACCCCCTTTGCGGGCAAGGAGGGCTGGCAGGAAAATGCCTCTGTGCCCCTTCGCCACCTTTTGCTGCTTGAGCGCGGAGAGGTTGACCGCATCACCCCCTTATCTCCCGATGAAGCCTTCCCGCTCCTTTACCCCTCCCTGCTTCTGCCAAGGGATGAGCGCGCGCTCTCCCTGCTCCTGCCCCTTGCGGGGGACTTTCTGCGTTCTCTTACCATCTGGCGCGCAAGCGTGACCAAAAATCCTTCGGCGGCAAGGACCGCCTATAAGACCTTACTGAAAGGAGAGCGTTCCCTATGAAAAGAAAACCGGGCTTTATCCTTGAGAGGATCGGGGAGGAGAGCTACGCCGTTGCCGTGACGACCGATGCGGCAAGGGTTGGCTCGATGATCCGCCTGAACCCGACCGGTGCCTTCCTTTTTGCTTATCTTGAGGAGGAGCGCACCCAAGACGAATGCATAGAGGCTCTGCTCGGGCAATACGAGATCGAGCGCAGTGTGGCAGAGGCTGACGTTGCCCGCTTCCTTGCGGGCCTTTCGGAGGCGAAGCTGCTTGCTGAGTGAAAGAAGGACCGAAGAGCTTCTCCCTCTTATGGAGGCGGCCTTTGCGGCGGGCGGATACTTTCGCCTCTGGCCGCGCGGCAGGTCCATGCTCCCCCTTTTGCGCGAGGGGGTGGATTCTGTCCTTTTAGCCCCACCAAAGGAGATCGCTCTTGACGATATTTTGCTGATCAAGGCAGGGGACGGCAGCTTTCTTTTGCACCGCGCCGTTGCAATGGATGAGGGCGGCATCACCGTGGCCGGTGACGCGCTCCTTTCTACCGAGGGGCCCTTTTCCCCCTCATGCGTGCTTGCCCGCGCCGTTTGCATCTATCGCGGCGACCTTGAGCTTGATGTGCGCGCACCCCGCCTTCTGCGCTATGCCCGCCGCATAAGGCGCCGCAGGCGCTTCTTATCGCTTCTGCAACGCGCAAAAGCGCGCTTAGAAAAAAAATAAAGCCGTCCGTGAGGACGGCTTTTTCCTTTTTTATCCCGTAAGACTTAATATTTGTTCTTCTTTTCCTTTAAGATCTTATAAAGCCCGCAGTAGCTCTCGTGACGGGAGGCGGGGATCCGCCCCTCTCGCACAGCGACCGAAACGCCGCAGTCGGCCTCCTTTGTATGCGTGCAGTCTGCATAACGGCAGGAGGAAAGCTCCCCGACAAATTCGGGAAAGGTTTCGGGCAGGTCCCCGAGCGAGAAGAAATCAAAGCGCAGAAAATCAAGCATGCTGAACCCGGGGGTGTCGGCAAGCAGCCCTCCCTCGGGCGTGACAAAGAGCTCTACGCTCCTTGTTGTATGGCGCCCGCGTGAGATCTTTCTGCTGATGGCACCCGTGGCAAGCGAGAGCGAGGGAAAAAGACGGTTGAGCAGAGTGGACTTCCCTACTCCCGAGGCGCCTGCAAAGGCTGCGCATTTCCCCTCCC